>CAYZSZ010000024.1:0-4134 GCA_964481175.1 uncultured Candidatus Saccharibacteria bacterium | reverse complement strand
AGCAATAAAAGACAAAACCCCACAAATTGTGAGGTTTCGTCACTAGGGCTCCCCCGGTAGGGATCGAACCTACGACCAATCGCTTAACAGGCGATTGCTCTACCGCTGAGCTACAGGGGAATGTGTGTTTTAACAAACTGACGACCTCGGTAGCTTTTGAGTTCCTTTTCCCTTTCTCGAGCTTCCTTAGAAGAGTCTTTCTGTTCAGAATAGATTATCTCCCAGGTGCCCCTTGAGCGGGATGTGTAACTTTTAAATCCCTTGCTATTATGTTGAGCTAATCGAGCTACCATGTCAGTCGTCTGACCAGTATAAATCTTATTTGTAAGTTTATTATATAAGGCATAGACGTGATACATGGCGATTGCTCTACCTCCGCCAGCTGGCGGATACAGGGGAATATTGTTCTTTTTAAAGGAACGTTGGTATCATAGCAAATATGTATATAAAAGTGAAGGTAATAACTGAGGCAAAGAAAGAGGCCATCAAAAAGATCTGTGACGACTACTACGAGATCAGTCTCCGAGAGAAAGCTGAGAGGAATATGGCAAATACAAGAATCCTCGAAATTATGCGTGAAATATATAAAGGTTCGGTGCGGATGGTAAGTGGGCACCATCACCCTTCAAAAATCATCTCTGTTGATTACTGACAGACAGCAATGCAAAAAATCTAGTATAATAAAAGTATTATTAGATAACCTTTACAACATGAACATTCAAATCAAAACAACAGGTTTTCCAAGTTCAACAGCAGTGACTGAATACATCGAAAAGAAAGTAGGCACATTGGAACGTTTTTTGGAGCAGGATACGATTGTACATGTGGAAGTTGCGAAGACAAGTGATCATCACAAGCACGGAGATATTTTCCGAGCTGAAATCAGAGCATACTCACATCACAAGGATTTGTATGTGAGCGAAGAAGCTTCTGATCTCTATGCAGCGATCGACGAAGTCCGCGACGAAGCTCAACGCAAGCTGGCAGAAACAAAAGAAAAAGATATTTCTTTTGTTCGCCGCAGCGGGGCAAAGGTAAAAGAGATGGTGAGAGGCATATTCAACAAATAAAATGCATATACATGAGAGTAAGTTTTTGCAGCAGCATGTAAACTCAGCACTAGGACTAGTGCTTGTCGGACTTATGGCAGTATGGACGACGATATATTTCTTTAATCAGAAAATCGAAATCGCCACTGCGGGGTACGCTAGCTACGAGGTCGGTAGTACTCATTAAAATCCATCTCTGATTTTCCTTCTGGAACAATCTTTTCGATCACAAGAGTCCCGTTTTCAAAACGGGCTTTTGTTATTTTGACTCGGATACCATCGACAAAATAGTAGACACTTGGCCAGCCACTGAATGCGAGGATCTTTCGATAGTTGAGATATGGGTCAGCAGTAAAGTCGATGAGGCCATCTTCTTTTGTAATCTTTTTTGTGTATGTTGCCAAATCATGATTCTGCTCGACAGGAGTGTTTTTGTAATTATGCACGAGTAGTTCAGCACCTTTTTCGGCAAGTATCTTTTTCATATCTAAAAGAGGGAGCCACTCTGTGATCTCAATCTTTTCCTGAGCGATGATCGGTCCATGATCCATGAGGGCATCGAGCTTCATGATGCTCACGCCAGTCTCCTTGTCATCATCGAGCATAGCACTCTGGATTGGGCTCGGTCCGCGGTATTTGGGCAGCATAGAAGGATGCACATTGAGTACGCCATCTTTTGGCATATCGAGGATGGCCTGTGGAATGATCTTTCCATACGAAGCGACGATAAACAGGTCGAACCCATTGAGCTCTGGGATCTCTACTTTCAAGTTCGGTGGGGTGATCAAAGGTATGTTGTTTTCGTTTGCCCAGAGAGAAACAGGGGTAGGGGTGAGGACGAGTTTTCTCCCTTGGGGCTTGTCAGGGGTAGAGACGATGAGTGCAGGCAACCAACCTTTTTCTTTTAAAGAATTTAGTAAAAAAACAGAGAACATTGAGCTACCAAAAAAAGCAAATTTAGGCATTGTTTTCATCAGGGAGTATTTCTTCTACATCCACTGCTTTATCAATAAAGAGAACTCCGTCGAGGTGATCGTTTTCGTGCTGCATGATCTGAGCCAAAAGACCGCTTGCTCCTCGCTCAAACAAAACACCGTTTTCATCGTATGCACGGATGGTGATTTTCTTTGGGCGTCGGACTTTGCCGTAAAGATAGCGGATCGAGAGGCAACCTTCTTCGAGTACTTGAGTCTCACGAGATTTTTTGATGATGACTGGATTTATAAAATACATGTCATCTTTTTCTTTGTCGTGCTTGTCGGGCTCAGCTTTTTTCAAAACACTGCCAGCGATGTAGAAGACACGCAGTGGTGATCCGATCTGAGGTGCAGCAATAGCCACACCGTCTGACTGAGAAAAGACAGCTTCTTTCAAATCTTTGAGAAGAGTTTTGGGAATATTGTCGAGGTCCACTGGTGCACATATCGTGCGCAGTATCGGCTCACCCATTTGTAAAATCTTTACCATAGCTTCACTATATTATAGAAGACTTTCAGGGTCAATTTTGATGACGATGTGTTGTGGTAGGCGAGCGAGGTTCTGTGAAAGTGTATCATCGAGCCGATATACTCTGATGAGTCCGTGGATCACACTGAGTCCTCTGACTGTATGTGTAAAAGCCGGAAATACATCGATTTCGTGGGGACTCAAGAGTGTCTGTAGTTCTTGCATCTCTGCAACGATCGCATCTTTCTTTCCGGTCAAAGTGATTTTGATCAGGGTTGAAAAAGGTGGGTAGTTAAATTGTTTTCGTTCTTCGATATGCTCTCGGTAAAAGTCGATGAGATTTCCTTTGAGTGCATGTTGAAATACTTTTTCCTGGGGACTTCTGGTTTGGAGGATGATCGACTGTGTGGCGAGGCTGCGCATCCGAGTGATCGTGTAGAGGATTTTCTCATGGATACGAAAATCAGGCAGAGCCAAAAGCGAATCCATCGAAGCGATCAAAATATTTTGTACTGGCTCGTGGAGATACGAGAGTGCCATCTCCGTGCCGATGAGTATGCTCCCCGGTGTAAATCTAAATTTTTGGATGATATCACGGGCTGCTTTGTCAGTCTTTGCTGTGTCTGAGTCGAGGATAAAAGTTTTAACATCGGGGAATTTGTCTTTTATCTTTTCTGCAACGAGATTGATGCCGATGCCGACAGTGCCAAGTTTCCAGCTCTGACAGTTTTTGCAGTATTCCTCTGAGCTTCTGCGGTCACCACAGTGATGACAGAGAAAAAAAGTCTTTTCTGATTGTTTTGAACTATGGAGCACGATCGGAGCACTGCATCGGTTACAGGTGACCACCGTCTGACAATCGCCGCAGACGACTGATGGAGCCAGTCCTCGACGAGTGGCAAAGACGAACATGTGTTCGCTTTGCTCCTTTGTTTCTTTTATTAAAACCTCGGCTTGTTCGCTCAGTATCCTGAAAGCTCCCGAAGAGCTCTTATATGCTTTCATATCAACCAAAATTTCTGAAGCGGTGGACAGAGATCTAAACTTAAAGGGAGTCGTCTCAAAATATTCTCCTAGTGCATGTTTTGAAAGTGTTTCTGTGCGGAGAAAGATATCGCCGATCACGAGTCTACAATTTGTTTCTTCTGCAAAAAACTCCGCCACGATACGCAAATCGATATATGGTCGTGACATGGTGCGGTAGCCGCGACCATTTTCTTTTTCAATCACGATGGTCGCAGTGTCATTGCGGACGACTGAAAGATAAGGAACTGTGACGATGGCAAGTACCGGGTGAGTCGAGCGATGCATCAGCTCTATTGTTTTCTTTTGGGCACTATTCAATACGTATATATAGTCTTCGATGCCTTTTGATAGACGTTCATATATATATGTAGCGTCTTCGTGTGAAGGGACGACGATGGCAACACTTTTTTTCTTTGCGAATTCTTGTCTGATGAGCGTTTTGTAGTGTGATACTCGTTCTTCATCATCTCCCTGGATCACGACTTTGTCCTGGCGTTGCTCATTGTGAACCTCGGTGAGGAATTTTGATTCTAACAGTTCTTTTGGGATAAGGGTCGAGAGCACGGCACCTTTTGTGGTTGCAAAATACAATGCAGTTCGCTGTACTACTTTC
>CAYZSZ010000023.1:0-4587 GCA_964481175.1 uncultured Candidatus Saccharibacteria bacterium | reverse complement strand
CATAGCTTTCTTCGGGAACGAGCATCGGACCTTTTGTTCTACCGAGAACTATATTCAAATTATTTTTATCAAACAAAATTGCTTCGATACCGAATACTTTTTGATCTGAGAAATAGTTTTCTACATGAGAATACAAAACAACCCAGCCTTTCTCTGTTTCGATGGGTACCGCACCTACTTCGATATGGTCCTCAGGGAGACGACGAATGTCGACTGTGTGTGAC
Source organism: uncultured Candidatus Saccharibacteria bacterium (assembly GCA_964481175.1). GTDB lineage: Bacteria > Patescibacteriota > Minisyncoccia > Phycocordibacterales > PALSA-1337 > JAGOVB01. The sequence goes on along the minus strand of CAYZSZ010000023.1, from coordinate 4,363 downwards.
TGCCAGTTTGTGTACCACTTTTCCCAAAATTTTACTGACCAAAGGTGTTCTATATCATCGAGCTCGGCGATCGCCATGCGTGCGGGAGGCATATCAGTGTGGATGCTAAACATCACTACTATTTTTCCATTGATGCGTTTTGGAAAAAGGACCATCGCTTTTCCGTTGAATGGTGTCACTAGATGCTTTTCAAAGGTAACAAAATCAGTAGTGACTGCAACTGCGATTTTGATCCCAGCTGCCGAGAATGGATATTTTGAAAGGGCAGTGTAAAAAATGTAGTATTTACCCTCAAAGAAAGTAATACGTGGATCCTCACAACCAAATTTTTCCCATTCCATCTCTGGTTTAAATAGTTGGCGGTGATCATTGAAATGGACTCCATCCTCGCTCACTGCATACCCAACAGTAGAGAAGTCTGGCATTTTGGGCTCGATGAGTTCCGGGGTGCCGAGTGCTCGATAGACCATGTGCACTTTTTTCCCATCATTGATTACACTTGGGTTAAACGCACCAAAACACTCCCAAGAAATCTGGGGCTTTGGTTTTAGTATTGGGTTATGTTCGTTTCTTCGGACAGTAAACATTATATTTTTAGGTTAGCTTTAGTTTCTACATGGATATCGTGACCAGTGATCAAATCGTGGAGTAGTACATCGACAGGGACCGTAGCTGTGCATACCACTCGATCGCCACCGCCGTAGTAGATAAACAGATGACCGTCTTTGACAATGGCACCCGATGCATACACGATTCCCGGTTTACCTTCGTTTTCGTAGTCCATATCAGGACAGAGGATCGGAGTCGAAGAGCGATACAATACTTTTGTCGGATCCTTGAGATCGAGAAGCATTGCTCCTAGTTTGTATCTATGTGGATCGTATGCGTCATTGGCATGGTAGAGAAGTAGCCAACCCAAATCTGTCTTGATCGGTGGAGGTCCTGCACCGCGTACTTTGTTGTCCCAGTAGTTTCGGCGTCCGCCGCTCGGGGCTTTGCTTTTGATTTTTACTTTTTTCAAATCATCGACATAGTCTATTTTTACTTCAGGAGAAATGCTGTGAAGTATGGCAAACTTGCCGTTTACTTTTTCAGGGAAAATCACCCAGTTTTTGTGTACTTCGCCTGGTGGAGAAAGAAATACCGGCTTGTCCCAATTCCATTTTTGTTTACGAAAGTCTTCGATTGAGATAGAGGTCATAGCCATGCGCATAAAATCCCAGTTACCAAAATACACGTAAGTCATGTAGAGACGACCGTCGATGATGACTGCTCGTGGATCTTCTGACCCTCCAGAGCCTCCTCCAGAAGGGTAAAAGACACGATCATAGCCAGAACTGCCTGTATTTAAAACATATACAGGCTTGTGGTGTGCACGGTTGAAAAATAGTCCATCAGGGCTTTTGGCATACCCCACAGTAGATAGTCCATTGCTGCCGACAGCTCGATAGAGAAGGTGCACTTCACCATTGTCATAGACTGCGCCAGGGTTAAATACCGCTTCATTCTCCCAAGGATTTTCAGGATGAGGAGATAAGACTGGATTGTGTTTTGCCCGAGTGAGTGACTGTCCTTTCATCTTTACGTTTCGGACAACTTGAGGAAGATTAATCGAGATGATATCTCCTTTTTCATTTCCGATGTAGAGAATAATCATCTCTTTGTAAAAGATAGTACCAAATGGCATCCAGTGTTCTTCGCGAGGCATTTCTTTTTCAGCGATAGGAGCCTCTGATCTCCAGATAATCTTGTGAGGGTCTTTGTGTGAAAAGAGTGCAGCGCCTACAGCAATATTTTTGGTCAAAGAACCATAGACAACCAAAATACCAGATACCAAAGTGTGAACTCCGATCACATATAGCGGTGCCCAATCGAAGAATCCCCGCCGAGGAGACAAAAGTATTCCTGCTGATAGGGTAGAAAATATGTGATAATCAGCATAATATCCAACACATTTTTGGCCCCAAAGTGTGAATAACTTTGAACGAGTCTTTTTGCTTTCTAGACTTCCTTTGAAGACCAATAGATCTTTTGAGCTCGCTTCGACGAGTGTAGTTTTGTTTCGAACATAATTCAAAATATATTCGTCGTGGATGCGAGAGAGCTTAAACTCAGAGCACAATTCTAGCTTTTCGTGAGTACCAGACTTGGTTTTGAGGACAATCGGCTTTTTGTGTAGAGTAAAATCAGTTCCATTAGAACTGGTACCAATACGCAATGAGTGTTTTATATCAGTTTCGCTGTACTCGATCTCATGATACAAAACAACAACGCTACGCTTGAGGGTTGCGATAGCAATGGGTCGAAGCATTTGCATTTATTATATCATTATTCTGGTGTATAATTGGGGATAAATGAAACGCTTGGTTATATTTGATTTAGATGGAACTCTAGCTCAGAGCAAAAGCCCTGTTACTCCGAGTATGGCTGTGCTTCTCCGTGGACTTTTAGAAAAAACAAAAGTTGGAGTGATCTCTGGTGCCTCATATGGACAGCTCGCGACTCAGTTTGTGCGTCATATGCATGCAGAACCAAAGGAACTAGCTCACCTGTACCTACTTCCAGCAAATGGATCTGCATTGTATGTCTATGAAAACGGTTGGAAAAAGCAGTACGAGCATCTTTTTTCACCTGCAGAAGTAGCTGAAGTATTTTCTGCTATCGAATACGCAATCCAAGAGTCAAAGATTGTTTTGCCAGACTCATATGGGGATCGCACGGAGCATCGTGGCTCACAAATCACTTTTTCTGCCTTGGGACAGAGTGCTCCGCTTGGTTTGAAAAAAGATTTTGATCCAGATCAGAAAAAGCGTCTCGCGATAAAAGCCATTTTGGACAAAAAACTAAATGAAAAATACAGTATTTCTATAGGAGGTACTACTTCTATCGACATCACCAAAAAAGGATTCGACAAACATTTCGGCATCGATGAACTCACTAAACTTTTGAAGATTCCAAAAGAAAATACCGTCTATATAGGTGATGCTTTGTATCCAGGTGGCAACGATGAGTCAGCAAAGGCAGCTGGTGTCGATACCGTTCAGGTCAAAGGTCCAGAGGATACCGAGGAGTGGATTAAACAATTTTTAAATTATGAAAACATATAAAGAGGCGCGTCCTTGGGGAGATTTTGTACGTTATACACATAACGAATTGAGCACGGTCAAGATCATCACCGTAAAAGAAGGTGAACAATTGAGCTTACAATTTCACAATAAACGCAGCGAGTTTTGGCGTATTTTGACTGACGGTGGAGAAGTCATTATCGATGGCGCGGCACAGCCAGGTAAAAAAGATGCTGAGTATTTTATCCCAGCTGGAACAACTCATCAGGTAAAAGGTCCAATGCAGTTTTTGGAAATCGCTGTCGGTGATTTTGACGAAGGAGACATCGTCCGTCTCGAAGATAAGTATAATCGTAAATAATGGTAAAGAAATTTATAATTTTGCTTTCAGTGGTAGCGCTTGTCCTAGGTGCAATCGGCACATATATTGTCTTTGAACGTTCGCAAAGTGTGCAGAAAGATCTTTTACTTTCTCGTGCAGAAACAGTGTCTGCATTGTTGACGGTAAATGATTTTCAAAGTCTTGATGCACTAAAGAAAAAACTCCAGGGCGTAATATCTGTAAATAAAGATATTCGTTTTGCGTACGTATTAGGGAAGAATGCAAATAACGAAATTTATTTCATTGTAGATTCAGAAGAGCCTGAGTCTCCAGATTATTCTCCGTACGGACAGGTATATGATGAAGCAAGCGATGTGCTGAAATCTACATTTATCACAAACACCGCTTCATACGAAATCGCTGCTGACCGTTGGGGTACATGGTTTTCGGCGCTTACTCCGCTTGTACTTGATAACAGCACTGTCGTAGTTGGACTTGATATCGATGCACAAAGCTACTACATCAATGTCATTTTGTATTCTTCGATACCGGTCGGCATTACACTCATCGTCCTCATTATGCTCGCAGCTGCTTATGTCGTGTACTCAAAAGAACAAGAGACAGCAAAAGTAAAAAGCAGTTTTATTACACAAGCTTCGCACGATTTGCGCTCTCCATTGTCGGGGATCCGTTGGGGCGCTGAGTCACTGCTCAAAGTAAAAGATGCATACACAAAAGAGCAGCAGGATACGATCAACATGATTTATGTTTCTACAATAAAGATTGCTGCTATTTTGAAAGATTTGATGCAAATAGCAGTGATCGATTCACACATTAAAAAGCAAGTAGTAAAAAGCAACTGTGACATTGCTGAAGTGATAGAAGGTTCAATAAAGGATTTAACTTTATTTGCAAAAGAAAAGAATATTTCAGTAGCTAGTGAAGTTCAGCAGAAATCTATTATTGCGTTTGCTGA
>CAYZSZ010000022.1:0-4966 GCA_964481175.1 uncultured Candidatus Saccharibacteria bacterium | reverse complement strand
CGTTGAATGCCCAGCCGTGCACGGTATAAATAATCTTTCTTATTTTGAGTATCTTTGCGGATAGTGCACCTAGACCTGCAGCTTTTGGACTGTGTAGATGGAGGATGTCTGGCTTTTCTTGTTTTAAAATTTTATAAACTTCAACAAACGAAGCCAAATCCTTTTTGATACTCATATCACGCCACATACTATCAATACTTACAGTCCGTATGCCTACTTCGGATAGCTTTTTCTTTAAGATGCCATGTCCACCGAGGATAACAACCACGTCGTACTTCTTTGGATCCAAATGTGTAGCTACATCATAGACATGTTTTTGGGCTCCACCCCAGTTGGATTTGGTGATGAGAAAGGCTATCTTTGTTCGAGGAGTATCGGTAGACATATGTACTAGTATAGTATACTATTTCCACATGCAAAACATTAGACAAAATGAGTATATTGTGCTCCTAGTAGGCGATATTATCGTTCTCTTTGTTTCTTTGGCGCTTACGGTTTTTATACGCGGACAGGCCTTTTCTGACCATATTGGGCCATTTTCTATCCTCTTTGCGTTCTCTATCGTCACTTTCTTTATCGCCGGGCTCTATGAGCAGCACACTCTTCTTTTTAAAAAGAAGCTGTCTCAGATCATTACGAGAGCGCAGATCGGAAATGCGATCATAGCAATAGCGTTGTTTTACTTTGTACCTTTCTTTACGATTACGCCAAAGGTAAACCTCTTTCTGTATCTCGGTATTTCTCTTGTGATTTTGTTTGTTTGGAGACTGTACGGTCTAAAAGTTTTTGCGACTGGAAACAAGAAGCATGCTGTCGTTCTCGGAGAGGGTGCCGAAGCTGATGAGCTCATCCATGAAATAAATAACAATAGCCGTTATCCATTTAAAATCTTAAGAAAGATCAGTCCAGAGCAGCTTGCAAGCTTGCCTAGTGACATCACTATGGTTATCCTCGATGACCGAATGAAGTATGCTCAGCTACTGTACCCCCTTATTTTAAAAGGAGTGCAATGTGTTGAGCTCACTAAATTATACGAAGAGATATTTGAGCGTATCCCATTATCATTGGTAAACGAGGGATGGCTGGTGCGCAATATATCTGTCACGCGCCGATATGCGTACAATGCAGTCAAGAGAGTCTTCGATATTATTGTGGCTACTTGTCTTGGTATCGTGCCGATAATTTGTTTCCCATTTATTTATATTTTGGTAAAGCTTGAAGACGGAGGCCCAGTCTTTATCAGTCAGGATCGTGTCGGAAAAGATGGAAAGATAATCAGAATTTATAAGTTCCGCAGTATGACAGCAAATGATAATGGTAAATATGGAAAAGACGGCACCCCACATCGAGTTACAAAAGTAGGGGATTTCCTTAGAAAAAGTAGACTTGATGAGTTTGCTCAGCTTTACAATGTTCTCATCGGTGACTTGTCTCTCGTGGGGCCGCGCCCTGAATTCCCAGCATTGGTTGCTCAGTACGAAGAGAAGATTCCTTACTTTGGATTGCGCCATATCGTGCAGCCTGGTCTTTCTGGTTGGGCTCAGCTCTACGGAGAGCATGCTCATCATCAGCTTGGTTTGGACGAAACACGTAATAAACTATCTTATGATCTTTATTACATAAAACACCGCTCACTCATGCTTGAGCTCACTATCGCTCTCCGAACGATTAGGATACTTTTGTCTAAAAGTGGAATTTAGTATATAGTACTTCATTATGCTAAGAACAAGAATATATGCGGTATTTCTAGTATTATTCGCGGTTGCGGTAGGTTTCTATGTGGCAAAGGGGAAGCCGTTTACTCTGGGTCTCGATCTAAACGGAGGAACACATTTGGTATACAAAGCGGACGTTTCAAAAGTGCCTAGCACCGATATCAATCCCTCGATGCAGTCTTTGCGTGATGTAATCGAAAAACGAGTCAACATTTATGGAGTGTCAGAACCTCTTGTGCAGGTAGAGCAGGGAGGCGTGCTTGGGTCAAAAGAAGCAGAACACAAGCTCGTTGTTGAATTACCTGGAGTAACTGACATCGATGCAGCAGTAAAGATGATTGGTCAGATTCCAAAACTAGAATTTAGACTCGTAAAAGAACAGAAAAAAGAGAATGCGTCTTCAACTTTTACAACTGAGTACACTGGTATCACCGGAGCTCAATTAAAGCGTGCGACTCTACAATTTGATCCAAATACAAATCAGCCTACAGTCGGACTCGAATTGTCTGCAGAAGGACGAGATATATTTGCGAAAGTTACCAAAGAACATACAGGAGAAGTACTTGGTATATTCCTCGACGGTCAGGTTCTTTCATTGCCAACCATCCGACAGGAAATCAGAGACGGTAAGGCTGTCATATCAGGTAGTTTTGATCGAAAAGAAGCTCAGGCTTTGGTTCGAGACCTAAACTACGGTGCACTACCTCTACCTATCGAACTTATCTCTACTCAGACTATTGGGTCTTCTTTGGGCCAAAATGCGCTACAGGGAGGGGTAAAAGCTGGTGTCGTAGCATTTATCATCATTGCTATCTTCCTCATCGTCTACTATCGATTGCCAGGATTCGTAGCAGTTCTAGCACTTGGTGTTTACAGCGTCATTATGCTCGCATTGTTCAAGTTTATCCCAGTGACTTTGACCGCAGCTGGTATCGCCGGCTTCATCCTTTCGATCGGTATGGCTGTCGACGCAAACATCCTGATCTTTGAACGTATGAAAGAAGAATTACGACGGGGAAAAAATCAGTGGGATGCGATGCACGAAGGATTTGCTCGAGCATGGCTCTCTATTCGAGATTCAAACACCTCAAGTATTTTGACCGGTCTCATCCTATATTTCTTTGGTAGCTCATCTATCATCACAGGATTTGCACTCGTCTTTATAATCGGTGTGCTTGTGTCTATGTTTAGTGCCATTACCGCTTCACGAATATTCCTTTATTCAATTAGCCGATCACAAAAATAACATGTATATCGTCACCTATCGAAAAGTGTTCTACGCAATCGCCGCACTACTCGTTGTTGGTTCTTTGGTCACGGTTTTTGTAAAAGGATTGAACTACAGCATCGATTTCAAGGGAGGTACTATTATCGAAGCTGAGTACAAAGGAGAGAGACCAAGTCGTGAGTCTGTAGTGGAAGTTCTAAAACCACTTGATTTGAGTGAGTCTGTTCGTGAGACAGGGGATAAGGGCTTTCTTATCCGAAGCCGTGCTATATCAAACGAGGAGCGAGTAACTATCACTTCTCTTTTGAAAGGAGCTGATATCAAGCGATTTGACTCTATCGGTCCTGTGCTTGGAAAAGAAGCGGCTCGATCAGCTTTTGCTTCTATCATATTTGTTCTCTTGGTGATCGTGCTCTTTATCGCATATGCATTCCGACACGTATCACAGCCTATCTCTTCATGGAAATATGGATTGGTGGCTATCGTTGCCCTCGTCCATGACGTCATCATCCCAGTCGGTGTCTTTGCACTACTCGGGTACGAAGTCGATACACTGTTTGTGACAGCACTCCTCGTGATCCTTGGTTTCTCTATTCACGACACGATTGTGGTGTTCGACCGAGTTCGAGAAAATCTTCGCAATCAAAAGAAAGAGTCATTTGCTGAAATTGTAGGGAATAGCATCAGTCAGACATTTGCTCGTTCGATAAACACATCATTGACGACATTGCTCGCACTAGTTGCACTATACCTCTACGGCGGGGCAGCAACGCATCACTTCTCACTAGCTCTCATCATCGGTATTACCGCAGGTACATACTCATCAATATTCATCGGTTCACCACTCTTGGTAACTATCGAAAAGTGGCAGAATCGCAAGAAGTAATCTAATCAAAAAATAAAATGGATATCAGAACATCAGAAAAGAAAGTAGTTGCTGTTATCGGGTACGGATATGTAGGTAAGGCAGTTCACAATTTTTTCAAGGATCACTTTGAAGTTCTGATATTTGATATCGCTCAACCGGGCATATCAGCCACAGAAAAAGAGATAAACAAGCGAGCAGACCTTGCGGTCATCTCGGTACCTACTCCTATGGGTGCAGACGGTTCAGCAGATCTTTCTGCAATCGAATCGACTCTGAAGTGGTTGAAAACTGACTTGGTTTTGATTAAAAGCACAGTACCGCCAGGAACTACTGCAGCGCTTAGCAAGAAGTTTAAAAAGAACATTGCTTTTTCTCCAGAATATATCGGCGAAGGACAGTACATCGTTCCATTTTGGAAAGGATACCCTGATCCACTCGATATGAAAAAACACGAGTTCGTGATCGTGGGAGGATCTGAAAAGATCCGCAGCCGGATACTGCCATTTTTTAAAACTGTTTTGGGAGCTGAACCTCGATACCTACAGACAACCAGTACTACAGCTGAGCTCGTAAAATATATGGAAAACTCTTTCTTGGCTACCAAGGTTACTTTCTGCAATGAGTTCTATGATATTGCAAAAGGATTTGGAGTAGATTACAACGAGCTTCGTGAGCTATTGCTTTTGGATGGACGTGTCGGCCGCTCACATACAATTGTTCACGAAGATAAGCGTGGTTTTGGTGGAAAATGCCTCCCAAAGGATGTAAATGCTATCGTAAAAGCAGCTCTCAAAGCAGGGGTAAATCCAAAGCTTTTAAAGGCAGTTTTGGCAGTAAACGACGAGATCCGAGGGGTAAAATAGGGTATATGTATAAAAGGCTTGACTTTATTCTACGGCCGAGTAGAATAGTCTCTACGCCTTTAGATAAGGTGGATTTTATACAGTTGTTTGAAAATTTAATACGATAGTGCATTGAACGTAAAGTAAATGGTAAAACATTCACATACGTGCAAGTCAACAACACAAAACAAAAACAACAATTAATTCCAGTGAAAACAGAATAAAATAGTATTTTCTATTTTGTTCCGTTCATTTATGATTAGAGTTTGATCCTAGCTCAGGATGAACGCTGGCGGCGTGGATAAGGCATGCA
>CAYZSZ010000021.1:0-5126 GCA_964481175.1 uncultured Candidatus Saccharibacteria bacterium | reverse complement strand
ATTGCTGAAGCATAACTCACAATTACAGAAAGAAAATAATACGGGAGAATGTGACCGAGCCACACAACAATCAAAACTATTGGGACAAGAATTACTAGGATCGGAATTAGATAAATAAATATACTCTTCCAGAACTTTCCTTTATCCTTATTTATAACACTTATTATTGGAAAAAAAGAAACTACCAAGAGTGACGCAAAGATATTCCAAGATATTGGAAAATTAGTACCGTAAGGTGAAATGTCAAAGAACACATGAAATACTTGCAGGACTAGAGCAGAACATAAGGTACTGAACAAAAATTGATATAGTCTATGAGGCTTTATATACTCCATAGTAAATCCATTTTAACACAAACTAAACTCATACTCCCACCCTGGCTGCCATTTAAAGTGCGAAGTGGTGAGTTGTTCGAGTGTGACACCCTTTATGAGGTGGTCGAGTCCATATTGTGTCGCCCGATGCCCTATCACCATCACTCGCTTTCCATCATAGTTCTTTTTGAGATCTTCGAGGAATGACTTCATTCGAGCTGTTGTTTGTTCATAGCTCTCTCCATTTGGAAATGGTGTCGTGATTCTCTTTGGTTTTTCTACATCCACTTCACTACTTGGGTGCTGGGTTAAATCTCCATAGTTACATTCACGGAGTCGTGCATCTTTTATGATTGGCCATTTATTTCCAAATCCTATCTCTGCGCTTTTGTATGCTCGCTGTAGATCTGAGCAAAAGATGGCATCAAAGTGATCATCTTTGTATCGCTCCCCCATTTCTTTTGATTGCTGTATACCGAGTGGAGAAAGAGCCACGTCATTCCACCCCGAAGAGAGGTGTGCTTCGTTATCAAATGTAGTGCCGTGGGCTTCGAAGATGATGGCGAGCATATAGGCAATATATCATTTTCGATAAAATATGCGAGCCTGTTTGAGGTTTCAATCTACAACCTCAAAACCAATAGGACCCTTAGGCTTGGCCGGTTCATCTGTAAGTTTCTTAATAACCGAGTATAGAGCGATTATCTGACTACCTTGCTCTTTTTGACCAGTCTCAATTTTATCCATCCTATGTGCCAGATCTTTATTACTTAAAAGTAGTTCTCTCATCTTTATAAAAGCGCGGGCTATAAATATGCTCATGGTTACAGCCCTTTCACCAGTGAGCACTGAAGCAAGCATAATGACACCTTGTTCAGTAAAAGCGTAAGGTAAATAACGTCGTCCTCCATATCCTAAACTTGAGGTTCCAAAATGGAACCTCAAGTTTGAGTACTCTTCATCAGATAATTGGAACATAAAATCAGCAGGAAAACGTAAAGGATTTCTTTTGACTCCTTTGTTTAGGATTTTAGTAGGGACATCATAAAGGCTAGCTAAGTCCATATCCAACATAACTCTCCTTCCCCTTATTACATATATTTTATTTTCAATCGCTACGTTTGTTTCTTTTTCCATTTTTATGATTGTATAGGAGCCAAAGACTAACGCAAAAAAGTTATCCCTGAAATTTTATCAGGATTTCATTTCGACGGGTGCTTTTTGATTTTTTACACCATTACATCACTACAGGGCCTGCTGGTCGAGTGTAGACCGCATCGGTAAATGCGAGGTATGGGATAAATATGAATGGGAGGAAAAATAGACCGAGAGTGTAGAGCATGTCTTTTCCAAATGATTTTGATAGCTCGTGCCAAACGATAAAGCCAACGATGACGTTTACAAATGGGATAAAGAAAAGGACGATCCACCAAATCGGCTTGTTTACGATCTCGAGAATAACTACGAGGTTGTAGATCGGAATGATCGATGCCCAACCTGGCTTCCCTGCTTTTTGGAATAGCTTCCACATCCCGACGATAGTAAGTATCCCTAGAACAAATATAGTAAACGATGAGCCTCCATTGTTATACATCATATATTTTTTATTATAGATTAAGTATAACAAAAAACCGCCGAAGCGGTTTGTTTGTTATTCTGCCTTCTTGAATGGGAATCCGAGAGCGGTGAGGAATGAGATGGTTTGCTTTGGATCTTTTGAGCTGGTGACGATGGTCACTGCGAATCCAAATACATCTTTTAGTTCTTCGTCTGATGTCTCTGGGAAGATAGTGTGTTCTTTGATACCTAGTGTGTAGTTTCCCATGTTGTCGACTGCCTTTTTGGTGATACCTCGGAAGTCTTTTGTTCGAGGGAAAGCGATGTGGACAAGCTTGTCGAGGAAGTCATACATACGTGCACCTCGGAGAGTAACCTGGTATCCAACGACATCCCCTTCTCGTACTTTGAATGTAGCAATAGATTTCTTTGCAGAACGTGGAGCCGCTTTCTGACCAGTGATTTTTGCAAGACGATCAGCGATGAGCTCGATCTTCTTTTTGTCCTTGATAGACCCGATACCAGTGCTGATCACTAGTTTCTTGATACGAGGAGACTGCATTACGTTTGTGTATCCGTACTCCTTCTTCAGGGTCTCGTATGATGCTTTTTCTAATTCTTTAATCGTTTTCATAAAATTATTTTGCGAGCTTTACGTTTGATGCGTCGATCGGAAGTGTTTTGGTGATAGTCTGACCTTTTGAATTTCGAGTAGCCTTTTGATGAGCCTTTCGAACATTGACTCCTTCAACCACGATTTTGCCGAGTTTTGGGAAAGCCTTTGCGACCTTACCTTTTGTTCCCTTATCTTTTCCTGTGAGGACGACAACTGTGTCTCCTTTTTTGATGTGAAGTGTATTCATATATTTAAACGATTTCAGGTGCTTTAGAGACGATAGTCTGGAAGCCTTTTTCCTGGATCTCTCGAGGAATCGGACCGAAAATACGACCTGCTACTGGTTCTTTCTTTCCTTTGTCCAAGATAACCACTGCGTTCTCGTCGAATCGGATGTAAGAACCATCAGCTCGTCGGAATGGCTTTGTAGATCGAACAACCACAGCGTACAGTACGTCTTTCTTTTTGATTGCCTTTCGAGGTTCTGCCTTTTGTACAGAAAGTACTACAAGTTCACCGATATGTGCGTATCGCTTCTTTGAGCTACCAAGCACTTTAAAGATTCGGCCAATCTTTGCGCCTGAGTTATCGGTTATTCGTACTATTGAGCGTGGTTGGATCATGTTATTCTTTTACTATAAATGACTTATGTCGTGAAATAGGTCGGCATGACTCGATCGTCACCTTTTCCCCTACTTTCTTTGTGTTGCCAGGGTTGTGTACTTTGTATCGTTTCTTCAATACCATGAATTTCTGGTATTTTGGATTCTTTACGTATCGCTCTACAAGAACGACAACAGTATCTTTCATCTTGTCAGAAACCACAACACCTGAGAGTGTCTTTCGTCGGACGATATTCTTTTGTTCAGTGGTTGTTGGCATGTTAGGTGTTTATATCATGAAATGAGGGTCTACGCAATGTTTCGGCTGACTACCTTGGTCTTTACTGAGATTTTGACCCCAGCTCCCTTGAGGGCGTCCACAGCAGTCTTTTCATCGACTCCGTCGATTTCAAAAAGAATTCGGCCAGGTCGGATCACTGCTACGAAACCTTGTGGATCTCCTTTTCCCTTACCCATTTTTACTTCGGCTGGCTTTTGTGTAAAAGGTCGATCTGGGAAAACTCGAATCCAAACCTTTCCAGTCTTTGCAGCGTATCGTGATACTACTTTTCGAGCAGATTCGATCTGGTTTGAAGTAATTCGGCCAGCAGAAACTGCCTTTAGTCCGTGAGAACCAAATGAGAGTTTTGTTCCGCGAGTTTCATTCCCAACTTTGTCAGGATGCTCTCGGCCGGTGAACCACTTTCGATGTTTTACTTTTTTCGGGAATAACATATATTTATTTCTTATTTACGTCCTTAGCGAAAATGTCTCCTCGGTAAATCCAGACCTTGATACCGATGTCACCGTATGACATGTGAGCTTTTTCACGAGCAAAATCGATATCAGCTCGCATAGTCTGAAGTGGAATACGACCTCGCTTGAGATCTTCTACTCGTGCCATTTCAGCACCTCCCAATCGGCCTCCAAGCTTGATCTTTACTCCCTGTACATCTTTGCTTGCAGAAACTTTTTCGATAGTCTGCTTGAGTACACGTCGGAAAGGGAGTCGCTTTTCGAGAGCTTCAGCAACCATCATAGCTACGATCGCAGCGTTTGCTTCTGGGTTTTTGACTTCTTCGATTTCGAGCTTGAGCTCCTGGCCAACAAGAGAGATATTGTGTCGTGCAAGAAGCTTGAGGATCTTTTCTCGGAGCTTTGTGATACCATCACCGCTTCGGCCAATGATCATACCTGGACGTGAAGTCTGGATGATGATGCGAAGTGCTTTCTGGCTGCGTTCGATATGGATACCTCCAACGTAGAAAGATCGGAGTTCTTTTACCAAGTATTCTCGGATAAGAATATCAGCCTTGAAGTAATCTCGGTATTGCTTGTTGTTTGCAAACCATCGGCTTTTCCAGTCTCTGATGATTCCTAGTCTATGTGAAAATGGGTGTACTGAGTGTGACATAAAATTATTTTTTCTTTTCTACCTTAGGAGCCAATACGACTGAAACATGGCTTGTTCGCTTTTTGATAGGAAAAGCTGACCCTCGTGCTCGTGGCATGCTTCGCTTGAGAACGACTCCCCCATCGACTCGCATCTCTTTGATAAAGAGATTGTCTTTTTCGATATTGAAATTGTTTTTTGCATTTGCTACAGCTGAAAGCACAAGCGCAGCGAGTGGATTTGATGCTCGTTTTGTAACCTGACCAAGCATGTTGAGTGCATCGTCAACTTTTTTACCCTTTACTAGATTCGCAACGAGGCGAACTTTTCGTGGAGACTGTCTGTAGTTTTTAAGTGAAGCGGTAATCATAAAAATTATTTTGCTGGAGCAGCAGTATCAGCCTTTGCAGATTTTGCAGCAGCGATTTCAGCTTCTTTTTTCTTAATATCCAACTCTTTCTGCATCTTTCCTCCGTGTCGAGTGAATTTTCGTGTTGGAGAAAACTCACCTAGTTTGTGTCCGACCATATCTTCTGACACTAAAACAGCCACATGATCGCGGCCATTGTGAACACCAAAAGTAAACCCAACCATTTCAGGAGAAATAGTGCTTCGTCGGTACCAAGTCTTAATAACCCCAGCTT
>CAYZSZ010000020.1:0-5194 GCA_964481175.1 uncultured Candidatus Saccharibacteria bacterium | reverse complement strand
GTACTCAATATTTTCTTTGCTGGGTCGATTACTTTTTCAGACAATGCTGCAAGAGCCATAAAAGGTTTGATGATAGAACCCGGTGTATACAGTCCATCAGAGGCTCTGTCTAGAAAAGGCGTGTTTTTGCTATTTAAATATTCGTTTATTTTTGTTCGATCTTTTGCTTCGGACATAATATTTGGATCGTACTCAGGATAGCTCGTAAGTGCGATGATCTCACCAGTATGGACATCCATAATTACTCCGGCCCCACCTGCAAACCCCACTCGCTCGGCGATACCTTTTATCACTTGATACATTTTGCTTTGAACTCGACTATCGATAGAAAGGGTGACAGCCTCGCCATTTTCTGGAGGTCTCACTATATTTTCTCTACTTATTTTACCGAGCGCATTCACCTCGATGATACGGAGTCCGTTTTTGCCCTGCAAGTCATCATTGAGTGTCTTTTCTACGCCATCCATACCAACAAAGTCCTCACGGTAGTAAAAACCTGAGCTATCTTTTGTCGGATACTGGATGTATCCAACTACATGTGCGATCCCTGGTATCTCTTTGTATTTTCTAAAAAGGACTTCTGGGTCACTGCTCGGTGCATTCCAGGCGAGCTCAACCTTGTTCCGATCATATATGACTCCTCGAGCAGCAAAGAGTGGTGTGTGTCGTAAATAGTTTTTTTCGCTAAGTTCAGAATACTCATCCCCTTCTTTCACTTGTAGCATAGCAGTACGAACACTGAAAAAAGAAACTGCACACATGAAAAAGACGAGCACTGCATAGCCAGTGACTTTTGATATTGGAGAATCGATCCTCCCTTCAAACTGATGAGTGTCAAAATCTGGGAGGTTACTCGAATCCAAAAATATTTCATCCGGATCAATGTCTTTGTGTCTTTTTCTCATAGACGCAAACGGCGCTTTGTGATCTCCATGATAACAAAAGCGACGAATACACTACTAGTATATATGATTGAGCCATTGGTGCCATAGAGGCTGTCGATGATGACCCCGACCACTAGAGACTCAATATAGTTTGGAAAGTAAAATATAGGAAGCAAAACCAAAATCAATGCCAGTGGATAATACACCACTGCGATAATCAAAAGAATGGTAATCAGAACTCTCGTATAAAAATTATTTTTCAACATATACTCGTCTGAGCGATTGTAACTGAATCGGACCAGTAAATAAAACTGAATCAAATGCACGCGCCGGATCGGTCACTATGTGTTCAACTTTTCCGTACACAGAATTTGTTATGTCTGGGATCGTCACGAGATCGCCCACTTCTACCTTTGCCTCACGCGGAACAAGTGCTTCAAACATACCTCCCCCACGTCCGACTGCAGTAGCTCTGACTGAAGGACTTGCAACACCGATGATCACATCGTACTTCTGATCAGGAGAAGAGTATAGTTTTGCTTTGGCTGTATTTTTTTGAACTTCTTCGATTTCGCCCAAGAGGATTTGGTTTCCGGCATATATTCTTTTACCCACAACTACACCCTGTGCCGCACCGATATCGATAATGAGCGTATCATAGACCGACTTTGGAGGAAGTACCAGCACATGACCAAGCAGAACTTCGTTTGGTTTTTTCTGTCCTAGCTCAGCAAGGATGGTTTTGTGCTCTTGTTCGATCAGTTTGAAAGAGTCTATCTGAGCGCGAAGCTCATCTATAAGCTGTGACTGATCATCGAGCTTTGCCGACCATAGTGGTGTAAATATTCTATGAAAAACCCCAGGCAAAAATGTCGGTGTCAGAACCTGAATCAAAACAAAACAGACAAAAACCAGCGTAATCCCTTTTAGAATAGGGATTCTCTTTCGTTCATATCGATCACTTTTTAGGTGGAAGTTCATCTTCGTTATGTATCAAGACGTCTTTATATGAATCTAGCTCTTCGAGGATAATACCTGTACCTCGAGCGATCGCAGTCAGTGGATCCTCTGCAACATGTACTGGGATACCCAATGTCTCAGATAGAAGTGTATCAAATCCTTTGATAAGCGCACCACCTCCTACCAAATGCACTCCTCGATGCATGACGTCAGCCAATATTTCGGGTGGAGTGGTTTCTAGAATTTGTTTTATCGACTCTGTCAGCACATCGATCGAGCTCGCCATAGCCTCACGGATATCTGAATCAGTCACAACCACCTCACGAGGCAGCCCAGTGATGAGATCACGTCCACGGATCGTAGACTCGAGCGGCTCTCCAGGATAGACCTGCCCTACTTTTATTTTTATTGTTTCTGCTGTCTTTTCTCCAATGAGGATTTTAAATTCGTTTCGGATGTATGAAATGATATCGGAATTGAGCTTGTCTCCAGCGATTTTCAAACTCTTTGAACGGACAACTCCACCAAGAGAGATGATAGCAATGTCAGTAGTACCTCCACCGATGTCGACGATCATGCTACCGACCGGGTCATGGATAGGTAGCCGAATACCGATAGCTCCTGCCATCGGCTGCTCAACGATGTACACCTCACGAGCTCCTGCATTTTTGGTTGCATCTCGGACAGCGCGAATTTCTACGTTTGTCACTCCACATGGGACACCTACAACCACTCGAGGGCCGAGAAACTTTTTAGAAAACTGCTCCGCTTTTTTTATAAAATAAGCGAGCATCTCTTCGGTCACCTCAAAGTCAGAAATCACTCCATCGACAAGAGGTCGAACTGCAGCGATATGCGCAGGAGTACGTCCGATCATCTCTTTTGCAGCGAGACCGACCGCAACCACTCGTCCTGTCTTTTGATTTACTGCCACTACTGACGGCTCATTGATAATGATGCCTTTCCCTCTTACATAAACCAGCGTATTAGCCGTACCGAGATCTATTCCTATCTCATTAGACAACCAGAACCTTAATTTTTTCTCGAATTTCGTCATATGGTAGTATTGCTGTTTCTCCAGTCTTTCGCATCTTGAACTCTAGTTTCTTTTCTTTGTATAGCTTTTCGCTTACGACGATCCTGTATGGAATACCGATCAAATCTGCATCTGCAAACTTTTCTCCAGGACGCATATCTCGATCGTCATACAAAACTTCGATCCCCATACCTGTCAATTCGCCATATAAAGTATCTGCGTACTCAACTACTTTACCGTCTTCACGAGATAATGCAACTAGGTGCACTTCGAAGGGTGCGATCGTATCTGGCCAGACTAGTCCTTTGTCATCTGAAAGTACTTCTGCGACTGTGCCCATGAGGCGTCCGATACCGATGCCATAGCTACCCATGATGACTGGTTTGGTATTGCCTTCTGCGTCTGTGTAATTGAGCTCGAAAGGTTCAGAATACTTTGTACCCAAGGTAAATATATTTCCAACTTCAACTGATTTCTTTTTTACTAAATCTTTTGTATCTTCGGCAATTTCTTCGTTTATAGCTGTTTTGTTTTTTTCATCGATATATATAGTATCTTCGCCCGCATCCGTCACCGTCTGAAACTCATGCGAATATTTTGAAAAAGTTCCACCGCTTGCTGCAGTGAGATAAGTGATCTCGCCAAGACCTACTCGCTCGAATATCTTTTTATATGCGTTCTGTGCTGCTGTGTAGAAGAGATTATGACTCTCTATATCAGGTGAAAAAGAGTACAAATCTTTCATCAAAAATTCTCGCCCACGCATGATCCCTGATTTTGCTCGTGATTCGTTGCGGAATTTCTTTTGGATTTGGTAGACATACTTTGGGACATCTCGATATGAAGAGATGTATCCTTTCATGAGCTGTGTCAGTGCCTCCTCATGGGTAAAAGCGAGCCCTACTTCGGTATCATTCTTTAGTTTTGTTTTAAACCAATTATCAACTACCGCATCTGACCATCGTCCAGACTTTTCCCAAGTTGCTTTTTCTTGGAGTGAAGTGAGTTCTACTTCTTGAGCACCGAGCTCATCCATCTCTTCTCGAATGATATTGCAAATATTGTTCATCACACGTAGCCCCAATGGCAGCATAGAGTAGACTCCCGCCATTTCTTTGTATATGTATCCAGCACGGATGAGCAGGTCTGCATTTTTTGAGACCTCATCTTTTGGAGCTTCTTTACGAGTTTTGGTGAAGAGTAAACTTTGGCGCATTAGAAATATTTAAATAAATCTTTGAACGTTACTAATAGCATGATCATGAGTAGTATAACAAACCCGACAGTGTTCATCATGTTGATGAATCGAGCTTTGAGTGGCTTTCGACGGATCGCTTCGAGTAAGAGTACGAACAATCTTCCGCCGTCGAGTGCTGGAAATGGGACGAGGTTGATCACACCGAGGTTGATCGAGATGAGTGCGGTAAACATGAGGAGGTATGTGATACCCAACTTTGCGGCGTCCCCTACAAGCCCAGCGATACCTACTGGACCAGAGACAGCAGATAGATCAGGACTACCGTGAATAAAGCCTGCCACCAAGTCATAAAGCCCCATAGCAACTCCCACGATCATGTGTAAAGTAAACTTGCCTCCTTCATATACAGCGAGATGAAACGGTAGCTCCATTGTCCCCACATCTTCCATAGCGATACCGATGCCATACTTTCCAGGGACAATACCTTTTTCAGGAGTGACCACAATCGGTGCTGTCTCTAGGTGTCCTCGCTTTACATGTAGTGTCACAGGATTTGCGCCTCGAGTCAGAGTATCTTTGATAACAGGGATAGTCAGTGCCTCACCTTCAACGACGATAGTTCCAGACTCTATCTTTGTGATCGAGTCACCTGGTTTTATACCTGCCTTTTCAGCTGGTGAAAGCGCGCTCACTTGAGTGATTGCAATACGGAAATCTGAAATATGATTTGTATAAGAAGCATAATCCTCTCGAGAAGCTGGGACTCCATTTGCAAAAGCAAATGAAATCAAAACCCAGGCAAAAAGAAAGTTAAACAAAATACCCCCAAACAATACGATTGCTTGCTGCCAACGTGGTTTGTGGACGATCGCTCGCTTTGCATCTGGGCCATGTGTCGATTCATCGTCTGGATTTTCGCCGAATATACGCACAAAGCCTCCAAACGGAATCAGGTTTAGTGTGTATTCTGTCTCACCGTATTTCTTCCCCCATAGCTTTGGTGGAAAACCAAGACCGAACTCATCTACACGGATACCAAACTTTTTTGCAAACAAAAAGTGGCCAAACTCGTGGACCAAAACGAGGATAGCGAGAACGATGAAGAAAAGAATGACC
>CAYZSZ010000019.1:0-6201 GCA_964481175.1 uncultured Candidatus Saccharibacteria bacterium | reverse complement strand
GTTAATTTAAAATCTCTTGTTCTTTTTTAGCTAATAGTGCATCGAGTGCTTTGTTTCCTTCGTCTACCAGTTTCTGTGCGTCGTTTTTTGCTCTGAAAGCATCGTCTTTTGGTAGGTCTTTTGCTTGCATATCTTTCATCACATCATCGCGGTGCATACGGAGTGTCTTGCGTGCTTCTTCTACTTTGTCTTTTGCGATCTTAGTGATCTGGATGCGGCGTTCTCCTGTAAGCTCTGGAAATATGACACGGATACCTTTGTCATCGACGGTGATACCTACTCCCAAGTTTGCAACAGTGATCGCTTTTTCGATCTCTTTTGCCTGAGACATGTCCCAAGGTACGATGCGTAGGCTGCGTGCGTCTTCGGTGCCGATATTCCCCACCTGGCTGATCGGTACCATGCTGCCGTATGACTCTATTTTAATAGAATCGAGAATAGCTGCGCTCGCTCTTCCGGTACGCACATTTGATAGCTCTTTTTTGAGCCATTCTTCGGTTTCTTTTATCTTTGCTTTGAATTTTGAAAAGTCGTATGCCATATATACCAGCAAGTATACTTTATTTAGACCGTAATTGCCAAATATTCTAATAGCTGCTTTGTAGACGAACCTCGATCGTTTATGTATTTCTTTACTTTTACCACTGCTTCAAGTGTTTTTTTATCCTTTTTGACCTGCCCTATTCCATGTGCCAAGCTATACCCTTCGGTTTTTGAAAGCTCTTTGACGTAGTCGAGGCGTTCTTTTTTTCCTAACTTCAGAAACTTGCCCACCTCATCATTTTCTTTTTCAAAATGCACAAACTGCACGCGAGATTTTAGCGTTGGTAACAGCTGTGGCTTTTCGATGATAATAAAAAAGTGATTGTTTGGTTCTGGTTCTTCAAATAGTTTTAGTAATGCGTTTTGAGACTCGATCGGTAGACTCTCAGTCTGCACGATCACAATACGTTTTTCACCAAATGGTTTTTTTGAATGAATTAGTTTTAGATTTCTAGAATCGTCTATAGAAAGCGTCTCAAGTTTTTGAAAAATATAGTCGGGATTTGCCTGCTTTTCGACATCAAGATTTTTATCCAAAAAGTCCAATGCCTGCTGTGTGTCTCCTGTAAGGAAATACGCATGGTGAGATAAAATCATGTGCATAGTATAACAAAAATAAAAAAATCGGCGCCTCCCTTGTTGGGAGACGCCGGGACCTTGGGTTTACCCCAACTTGCTGGAGGTCACGCCAGCTTACCGATGGGAGCAACAGCCCCCGCCGCCGCACGTCGCGCCGATGGCCTGGCCGCCGCCCTTCTGGGTCACGTCGGAGTGAATCACCGCACTGTCCACGACCGGATGTCCGGTGCCGAAGGCCGACTGGGCCGTGATCGGAGTCGCATTGCGCGCCTGAATGGTGTTGACCGGGCGATGCCGCTGTCCGCAGGTGTTCTTGTTCATGGCTTCGATGTGATGTCGATGTTTTTGTTGTGCCTTACCGAAGTCGTCCTTGATGCAATCTTAACGCATCTTCGGTTCGGTGTTTTCAATTTACACCCATCAAATAAATCTGTCAATACTTAAAATAAAAACTGGGGATAAATATAAAAAGTTTGGGTCCCGAGCTTACGCGCGGGACCCTTTTTTGTTTTTTCTTTTTCTCAAAGCCAACAAAAAAAATGTGCATGTACTTCGCAATTACTAGCCCTTCGCAGACCTGGCGGTCGTCGAGTCGGGTTCCGAGTTTTTGGAGCGGCGCCGGCGGTAGCCAGCAAGAGAGGTTAATGTAGATTTGATGGCGTCATTGCCAGCCTATCTATTTTCAATTCTCTTGAGGTGTTTGTGGTCAGCGATATGTGGCCGCCACGCAAGTACTATAGCACACCTGTATCTTATGTCAAGTGCACTACTTCTTACTGATAATCGTCTTCTTATATGTATCCAAATGGTCGAGTGCTACTCCTGTTCCCTTTACCACACAAAATAGAGGATCTTCAGCGAGACGTGCCTTTACTCCAGTGCGACGGAAAACAAGTTCTGGGAGATTGCGGAGCATCGAGCTACCTCCGGTCATGGTAATACCGTTGTCGATAATGTCAGAAGCGAGCTCTGGTGGAGTTTCTTGCAATACGTCTTTGATCGCTTTGATCATGTCACGCAATTCTTTTGAGATCGCTTTGACGATTTCATTTGTTTTGATTTCGGTTGAGCGAGGAAGACCAGAAATAAAGTCACGTCCTTTTACAAGCATCGAAAGCTCATCGTCGAGTGGGATGGCAGAGCCGATTTTCATTTTGATATCTTCGGCAGTTTTGTCTCCGATAGCAAGATTAAAAGTCTTCTTTATATAGTCAGCAATAGCAGCGTCTATTTTGTTCCCCGCTACCTTTACCGAAGTAGAAGCCACGATACCTCCGAGTGAAATCACCGCGACGTCTGTAGTTCCCCCACCGATATCGACGATCATATGACCTCGAGACTCATGGATAGGGATACCAGCGCCAATTGCAGCGAGGATGGGCTCCTTTACCACATATGCATTTCGCGCTCCAGCACGCAGTGTTGCTTCGATCACCGCACGACGCTCAGTCGAAGTAATACCTGCAGGAACAGACACCATCACATCTGGTTTCCAAAAATTCCACTTGCCGAGTGCTTTGTCCATAAAGTAGCGGAGCATCGCCTCAGTCACACGATAGTCAGCAATCACTCCATCTCGCATCGGACGATATGCGATGATGCTTTCTGGTGTACGACCGACCATCTCTTTTGCCTCGATACCAACTGCAAGGATTTTATTGTCCTGTTCTGACACAGCGACAACAGAAGGCTCATTTAAAATAATTCCCTTTCCAGGCAAAAAAACGAGCGTATTTGCAGTTCCCAAATCGATCCCAAGTTTTCGAGAAAATAGTGACATGTGTGCACATCATATATCTATTTATCCACATTTTCAATGTTTACAATACATAGCGTATATGCTATACTGCTCCTTATGAAAAAACCAAACCCTTTAGCCCAGCTCGGCAAGACAATCCAGGAAAATCGTGAGAGTCAAAACATGACTCAAGCAGATCTAGCCGAAAAGATCGGCACCACCCAGAGTGTTGTCGCTCGTATCGAAAAGGGTGAGCAAAATCTGAGCACCGAAACTCTCGCCAAAATCAGCAAGGCACTCAATCGCGAGATCGTTTCATTTGCTCCAAAAGGGACCGTAAACTTTCGCATCGAAGGTGGTCACAAACTCTCAGGCAAAATCAAAGTCCGCACTTCAAAAAATGGTGCTGTCGGTATCCTCTGCGCTTCCCTTTTAAATAAAGGAAAAACGACCATCAAAAATGCTCCTCGCATCGAAGAGGTCTACCGTATCGTCGAAGTCCTCGAAAGCATCGGTGTCAAAGTAGAGTGGAAAGGAAATGATCTTGTCATCACCCCTCCATCAAAGATCGCAATCGAAAAAATAGATGAGGAAAGTGCAGCAAAGACTCGCAGCGCCATCATGATCATCGGCCCACTCATACACGATTTCAAGAATTTCAAAATTCCTCAGGCAGGAGGGTGCCGTCTCGGTTCTCGTACGGTAAAGCCATACTTTTACGCGCTCGAAAATCTAGGAGTTGATATAGAAACAAAATCTGATCACTATGTCGTGACAAATAAAAAAGTTACTCCAAACACTATCGTTCTCTACGAAGCTGGCGATACTGTCACCGAGACAGTACTCACCGCCGCTGCACGTATCGATGGTACTACTGTCATAAA
The DNA here is from genome assembly GCA_964481175.1 of uncultured Candidatus Saccharibacteria bacterium. Lineage (GTDB taxonomy): Bacteria > Patescibacteriota > Minisyncoccia > Phycocordibacterales > PALSA-1337 > JAGOVB01. Next base: position 2,457 of record CAYZSZ010000019.1, on the reverse strand, counting down.
ATTTGCATCTGCAAACTACCAAGTCCAAGATGTTTGTTTTTATCTCGAATTGCTTGGAGTAAAAGTAGAAGGTATAGGTACTTCGACACTCACAGTCCATGGGAAAAAGGATATCGACACCGATGTCGAATACTATGTGAGTGAGGACCCAATCGAGGCGATGTCTCTCATCACTGCTGCCATCCTCACCAAATCAAGCATCACTATAGAGCGCTGCCCAATCGACTTTCTTGAGCTCGAGCTTTTGAAGTTGGAAAAGATGGGGTTCAAGTACAAGCGATCTGATGTATACAAAGCAGACAATGGCAAAACAAATCTAGTCGATATCACCACTTACCCTTCGGACCTAAAAGCGCTCGAAGAAAAGATCCATGCCCAGCCATATCCAGGACTCAATATGGACAATCTCCCTTTCTTTGCTGTGATTGGCTCACAAGCTGAGGGCCAGACCTTTATCCATGATTGGTCATATGAGGAGCGCGCTATCTACTACAAAGAGCTCGACAAGCTTCGTGCAGACACCATCCTCGCTGATCCACATCGATTTTATATAAAAGGACCGACAAAATTCAAAGCAACCGAAATGGTCTGCCCTCCTGCACTCCGCCCATCAGTGATCATCATGCTCGCTATGCTTGCAGCTGAAGGAACTTCAGTGCTTCGAAATGTCTACAATATAAACAGAGGCTACGAAGATCTAGCGGAACGACTAAACTCAATCGGTGCACATATCGAGACATTTAGGGATCTATAAAAAAGAAGGCCCGGACGATTCTCGTCCGGGCCTCGACTGCAAACGCAGTGTCATTTCTCGACGACTGTGTCGTCAAAGCTTTCATACGACTCTGGTTTCTCGGCGCTACCAGGCGGCAAAAGATTGAGTTCGTAGGAGATGCGGTACAGTTCTTCGTAATTCTTGTACCACACCTTTGATTTCTCACCGTACGCAAGTTCGATGAGCTTCTTCGTACCCGCGAGATACGCCGCGAGATGCGGTTCGACGACTTCTTGTCCAAAGCGCATGTAGGTGTGCAGCTTTTCAAAGTCAGTACCGGTGAGCATAGCCAACCGGAGAAGTTGCTTCTGATGCCGCTCGAGGCTAGGGAGAGTTGGTAGCGGTGGCAGTCCCCACTTATCACTCGTGAGCAATGCGGTCATGGTCAAGACCGCCCAGACACACAAAAAGATCTTGAAGAAAGCATCTTGATTGTAGTGACCCTTTCCAAAAGCGGTCATGAAGACGCCTAGACCGAAAAATGCGCCAGAAGTGATGAGGATTCTCCGGATCAACACCCCTCGTTGCCTGTCATAGGCGTCCTTGGTGGCGATTTCACGCAGTACGGTTTCGTTTGCCCGAAAACTAGCAGGATTTTCTTTCATTGGATTGTACAGTTGTGTTCGGATTCAATACTATGAGAATTTTGAGAAAAAGACAACCGGGTTCGCAGAACCCGGTGTTTGAAAACTATTTGGTGGAGTTATTACTCCTTCCACCGCCTCGACACAGCACCCGCAAAAGCAAGCGCAATGAGGCTTAGTACGATCAACTGACCCCGTGACAGGGACGCAGTGACGTTATACGGATCAATGGTTGGCAGGAACCACCATTTGTAGCATGCTACCGAAACGGCGAATGCCGTGAGGCAGCCTGCAAAACGAGTCAGCGAGTACGTCTGCATGATGTTGGGGTGTGAGTATGGATGTTGAACTCTTGTGCCGCTGCAACAAGGCGCGCGTAATAGACATCGTCATCACCCTGAATAATGAGTTCAGACTGGCCGTGTTGAATGTGATGCTCTTTTGGCCGCATCGCCCGAATCTTTGCTTGCACCAAGGTCTTCAACCGATGATGATCCATCGTCTCGATGATCCTGGTGTGGTAGTTCAACGCCTCAGCGATGATGTTTCTCGCGGCCTCGTACTTGTACCACTCGCCCATCTCGGGTGGCTTGGGATGAGTCTTGTACACGAGGTGATACATGCCGTACATCGCCACCAAAGTGACGACGGGCCGCAGAGCACCGTACAAACCATGAAGGTTTTGAGTAAAGGACACAAAGATCAGTACTGAGGCAACAAAGGTGCCCCAGACCCCGATCCGCGTGCGAAGGTGGAGAGAACGACGCCAAGCGTCGTAGGCATCCCGTTGTTCCAGTGCCAGGGTAGCTTTCCCCCGCCACGACATAATCAGTTGGTTTTTGTCGTCCAAGGTTTTCATGAGAAGAACAGTTGCTATAGTATTACTACGAAAAACTGCTTTAGTCAACCCACGTCAATCTGGTATACTCATACTATGTTTATCATCGAAGTACTCCCTATTGCCAAAGCAATTGGCAAAGAAACATTGTCATATTTTTCTCCCGCTGAAATAAAAGTAGGTTCGATGGTGTCTATCCCTCTCCGCAATAAAAAGATTAAAGGAATCGTCGTCACAACTACACCCGCAATCGAAAAAAA
>CAYZSZ010000018.1:0-7540 GCA_964481175.1 uncultured Candidatus Saccharibacteria bacterium | reverse complement strand
GTCACCTCGTCACTCCAGACCTCGACACCGCTTGGACCACGACGTTTTTTAGAAAACACGGCCACACAGTTTTTCTAGCGCCGGCAAATAAAAAATACAAGCCGATTTATCCTGAGTACGATTTAAAAATCGCTGCAGTTGTCAAAGCGGTGATACGAAAATATTAAAAGTTATCCACTGTTTTCTGTTTTGTAAAATTATTTTTTTGACATTGGTGTTACAATATTTGTGTAACGGTCGAAAACTTTTTATTAAAAAAATATTTTACTCTCCATGGCAGCAAAAAAACGAAAGGTTGCAAAGAAGAAGACAAAGGCAACAAAGAAAAAGAAGACTACAAAGAGAAAGAAATAGTATTCGAAAAACATCCGCCACTTGGCGGGTGTTTTTTGTTATACTGCTTTCATGAAATTTACTGAAAAAGTGTATGCTGTTGTAAGCAAAATTCCTCGAGGTAGTGTAATGACGTATGCAGAGGTTGCCAAAAAAGCAGGCAATCCAAAGGCATTTCGTGCTGTTGGCAATATTTTAAATAAAAACTATAATCCAGATATACCGTGTCACCGGGTCATAAGAAGTGATGGTACTACTGGTGGGTACAATCGAGGCGCAGCCAACAAAATCAAGATACTAAAACATGAACAGAATGACCTCACTCAGCGTCATAAAGGCACTAAATAGGCTCAAAAGTAAGAAACGAGCTCTTGTTTCTGCGCGTTACTTTAAAACTGGAGTAGGAGAATATGGTGAGGGAGATATCTTTATTGGTGTTACGGTTCCAGATCAAAGAAAGATCGCAAAAAAGTTTAAAGTATTACCATTTGATGAAATAGAGATACTACTCAAAAGCAAAATTCACGAACACCGACTGACAGCCCTTTTTATTTTGGGATATCGAGAGGTAGATAAAGAAGTCTATGATTTTTATATGAATCATTTGCAGTGTATAAATAACTGGGACTTGGTCGATTCTTCTGCACATATTGTCGGCGAGTACTTGTTCGACAAAAATAGAATGATCCTAGAACTTTTGTCGAGCTCAGACAAAATATGGGAGCGGCGTGTCGCTATCATCGCAACACATTATTTTATCCGTAAGAAAGATTTTTCAACGACACTCATCATTGCTGAAAGGCTACTCGGTGACTATCACGACCTCATCCACAAAGCAGTCGGCTGGAGTTTGCGTGAAGTCGGAAAGAAAAACAAACAAGTACTCGTTGATTTTTTAAATAAATTCTCAAAAACGATGCCGCGCACCGCACTGCGCTATGCGATCGAGCACTTTTCAGACGCTGAGCGAAAGTCGATTATGGCTCGATGAGATATATCCTTTTATCTCGAGGAGAGTAAGTGAGGTGTTGAAATCAGCAATATGCAGCGTACTGTGCGCTATTAAATCCTCGCGGCTACATTCTCCGAGAAACTCTAGAGAGGTAATAATTTTGATTTCGTTGGTTGTGCAATCATCATACTTTTTTATCAAAGGCAGACTCGCTTGAGTATTGAGTCCGAGTGCATCGTGGATATCTTGGGATCCACGTATTGGGATCGCACCTTGGTGGATGAGATTGTTTGCGCCTATTGAGCTCTTTGCAAATATTGAGCCAGGGACTGCACCGACTAGTCTATTGTAATCGAGCGCGAGACGTGCGGTGACGAGGGTGCCTGATTTTTCTTGTGCCTCTACGATCACAGTCAGGTGACAGAGTCCTGCCATCAAGCGGTTTCTCTGCACAAACATCCATGGGAGTGGTCGGGCGAGAACATCGTATTCAGAAATGAGACAGCCTCCGGCGGATATAATGTCCTCAGCGAGGGATATGTTTGACTGAGGGTACAAAACAGAAGGATCGAGACCAGAACCAGGGAAAGCAATTGTCTTTATGCCATATTTTAGACAGGCACGGTGCACTGCAGTATCGATACCGATTGCCATGCCCGAGACTACATATATAGAGGGGTCGAGTTCAGCGATGATTTTGTCTACGGCATCCAGTCCGTAGCGGCTACAGTCTCGCGAGCCGACAATGCATACGAACTTTTTTTCTGGATCAGGCATGATGCCGCACACCCAAAGCTTTTCGGCTTTTTGGGGTATTTCGCCGAGCTGGGGGTGTAAATCTATAGGATTTTTGATACAATAAGGCGCAACCATGCTTGATATAAAATTTATACGGGAAAACAAAGATATTGTAGCACTCGGAGCAAAGAAAAAAGCTATTGACTTTGATGTAAATGAATTGATAAAACTCGACGACAAACGCCGTGAGCTTACTACTGTCCTCGAAAAGAAAAGAGCAGAACAAAACTCTTTTAATGACAAGATTATGCGTGCTACGCCAGAGGAGCGTGCAAAACTGATCGAAGAAATGAAGGTGCTCAAAGACAGCATGAGCAAGGAGGATGAAGAACTAAAACTCACACTGGCTCAGTGGCAAAAGATGATGCTACAGGTACCAAACATCCCTGATATGTCAGTGCCGGACGGCAAAACTGATGCAGACAATGTCGAGATAAAGACTTGGGGAGAAAAACCAAAGTTTGATTTTGAACCAAAGGACCATGTCGAGCTCATGCTCAATCTAAAGATGGTTGATTTTGAACGAGGTGCGAAGGTGCATGGTTTCCGAGGATACTTTTTGACAGGAGAAGGTGCGCGGCTGACATTTGCGATCTGGAACTACGCTTTGTCATTTTTCGGTAGCCGAGGATTTGTACCTGTGATCCCGCCGACTATCGTCCGCAAAGCAAACTTGTACGGCACAGGACATCTACCTGGAGATGTAGAGGACTTTTATACGACCCAAGATGGAGACGTGCTTGCCGGAACCGCCGAGGTGCCGGTCATGGCGATGCACTCTGAAGAAGTACTCGATGCAAAAGAGTTTCCGATAAAATACTTGGGCTTTTCTCCTTGTTATCGACGTGAGGCAGGTAGCCATGGAAAAGATGTTCGCGGTCTTATCCGCGTTCACGAATTTTATAAAATGGAACAAGTCATTTTGTGTGAGGCAAGCCATGAGCAGTCAGTAAAATTCCACGAAGAGCTAAACCGAAATACAGAAGAATTTATCGAGTCACTTGGTATCCCATATCACACGGTGATCAACTGTGGAGGAGACCTCGGCCTCGGCCAAGTCAAAAAATACGATATCGAGCTTTGGGTTCCAAAAGAAGGCAAGTATCGCGAGATTTCTTCTGCTTCATATTTCCACGATTTCCAAACTCGCCGATTCAATATCCGTTACAAAGATGCAGAGGGCAAGCTCCGCTACGCACACTCACTCAACTGTACTGCCATCCCAACGCCACGAATATTGGTTTCATTGATTGAAAACTTCCAGCAAGCAGACGGGACCATAAAGATTCCAGAAGTTTTAAAGAAATATTTGTAATGAAATACATAATCGCCATCATCATTATCGTGGCGATCGGTGGGTTCATATATACGCAGCGCTCAGCCCCATCGCCCATAGTTTACGAACCATACGCACTGCTTTGTAGCGGTGAGTTTGATTACTTTAGTCCAGGAGAAACTGACTGTTTTTCGATCACAAAAGAAGGGAAGGCATTTGCTTCTACCTCGGTTACGCTCGGACTCAAGTATTTTGGCGAAATATCAACCACAACAAATTTTTCTGAGGTGGCTGATCTCGTAGATGCAGTGGCAAAAGAAGTCGAAGTCCAAGCTGTATCTATCTTGGAGCATGATGAGTATATTATTCACACAAAAATTGGTAAAATTCTCATCAAGGGTAGTGACTTGGAAATGGAAGAGAGTAATATTCTGGTTTTTTTAAGAGAAAGAAAGATGGATAAGTTTGAGTACATTGATGCACGGCACGGCAATAGTATATTTTTTAAATGAACGAATATAATCCAGCAACATATCTGTTTTGGAGCACACTCGCTATCGTCATCGGTATACTTTTTGCTGCGGGAGCAGTGGAAATCGTAGAGCATGAGCGGCATCTGCAGTTTTCATTTGGCAACAAAGAAACGATCATCTCTCCAGAAAAACTAAAACCAGAGATTTCTCCTCAGGTTTCGGCAGAGTCATATATTATAAGCTCGCTTACAACTGGAAAAATCATATCTGCTCAGAATGCAGAAGAAGTGCTGCCGATCGCCTCACTTACAAAGCTTGTGACAGCAGTAGTCGCGCTCGATCTCATCCCTCAGGCAAAGATAAAAATTACAGACGAAGACCTCCGTGTAGAAGGAAATACAGGAAAGCTGGTTGCTGGTGAGACTTTTTCGACTAAAGAACTATTGTACCCGCTGCTTATGGTCTCAAGCAATGACGCTGCGGCTGCACTTGCTCGTCAGTATGGCAAGGCGCAGTTTGTCGCTCGGATGAATGCCTGGGCCTGGTCTATCGGTGCTACCAACACTGCATTTATCGACCCCACCGGACTTTCATATGGTAATGTTTCAAATACAAAAGACATGGTCAAAATCGTTTCTTGGATCCAAAAGAATCGACCAGAGATACTGGAGATCACTCGACTAAAGACTCAAAATGTTCGGATGCATGCATGGACAAATAAAATACCTTTCTTGAATATGTCAGAGTATGCAGGGGGTAAAAATGGCTTTACCGACGAAGCACAGCGTACCTCAGTCTCTCTTTTTTCATATCCTGAGCTCGGAAAAGATTTTGAAAAGTTTGCAATCATCGTTTTGAAGAGTGATGATCGAAACAAAGATATCCTTGCATTATTGCACTCTATTGTCGTAAAGTAAGAAATATGAGTTTTTGGGATCGATTACCACCGCAGTTTCTATGCCTAGCGCCGATGGCTGATGTCACCGACCAGGCTTTTCGCCGTCTATTTGCAAAGTATGGGAAGCCAGATGTCACCTGGACAGAATTTGTCTCTGCAGACGGGCTCTGTTCTCCTGGGCGAGAATTTATCCTGCCTGATCTAAAATACACTGAAGCGGAGCGACCGATCGTCGCACAGCTTTTTACTTCTCATCCAGAAAAGATGTATGAAGCAGCGAAGCTTGCAAAAGAACTTGGCTTTGATGGGGTGGATATCAATATGGGTTGTCCAGATAAAAGTATTGAAAAGCAAGGAGCTGGAGCTGCAATGATTAAAAATCCTGAAACTGCCTATGCAGTGATTGCTGCGGCAAAGAGAGGATTCGAGGGTCCGGTCTCAGTCAAAACACGAGTTGGATACAATACAGTCGACATGACATGGATCGAAGGACTTTTGAAACAAGATCTTGCTGCACTTACTATCCATGCACGGACTCGAAAAGAAATGTCAGATGTGCCAGCACGATGGGAGCATGTGCGTGAGACAGTAGAACTCCGAAACAAAATAGCTCCAAAGACAAAGATCATTGGAAACGGCGATGTAAATAGTCGTGAAGATGCATATCAAAAAATAAAAGAAAGTGGTGCGGACGGCGCCATGATTGGGCGAGGGATTTTTGGGAATCCATGGTTTTTCTCTGGGCATGTTCCGACGATACCTGAAAAGCTAAACGTACTCGTAGAACACACCAAACTCTTTCATGAGCTGCTGGGTAGCCACAAAAACTTTGCGATTATGAAAAAGCATTTCAAAGCATATGTAAATGGCTGGGAAGGATCGAAAGAACTACGAGTAAAACTAATGGAAACAAACACACCTGAAGAGGTGGAAAAAATAATCAAAGACTATATACTGTAGATATGACCACCGCACTATACCGTACCTATCGACCAAGTAAGTTTTCAGAAGTAAAAGGCCAGGATCATATCGTCGATGTACTAAAGGGTTCGATCGAGCTTGGACGTATTTCGCATTCATATCTTTTTGCTGGAGGACGAGGGACAGGTAAGACGAGTATCGCTCGCATATTTGCTCACGAGCTCGATGTATCCGAAACAGATATATATGAGATCGACGCAGCTTCAAATCGCGGTATCGATGATATCCGAGAGATCCGCGACGGTGTAGCAGTGCTTCCTTTTGAATCAAAATACAAAGTCTACATCATCGATGAGCTCCACATGCTTACAAAAGAAGCCTTCAATGCACTTTTGAAAACACTCGAAGAACCACCGGCTCATGTGATCTTTATCCTCGCTACAACAGAGATCGAAAAGCTTCCAGAGACTGTAGTTTCTCGATGTCAGACTTTTCAGTTTAAAAAACCAAGCCAAGCCGTCCTCAAAGACATTGTGGTCAATGTTGCAAAAAAAGAAGGATTTACTTTGGAAAAGGGAGCAGCTGAACTCATCGCTCTTTTGGGAGATGGATCGTTTCGAGATACGCTGAGTACTCTCCAAAAGATCGTTAGCTTTTCAAAAGATAGCAAAATCAGCATTGCCGAAGTCGAGCGAGTCACTGGCGCACCAAAAATAGAGAGTGTAAATAACTTTATCGCTGCACTAAGCACGAAAGACACCGAAAAAGGATTGAAGATTTTAGAAAAAATAGATTCACCGCAAATCTTTAGCACACTGGTTCTCGAACGAGTGCGTTATGTGCTCCTTATGAAAGTGATGAAAGATTTCAAGCCTGACATCTCTGACGATGATATCGAATTTCTCAAAAAAATAGAAAATATAAATTCTCAAACGTTGATCGCTGTTATCGATGCGGTGATTCTTACAAAACAGATAAACGATAACTCTGCGCTAGAGCTTTTACTTTTTAAAATAGGCAACTAAAAAGCCGGGTCTTTCTCCCGGCTTGTGCGTCTTCTTCGAAGACTAGAACCTCCTCCGTCCACGCCGTCGGAATCTGTAGACTCGAGGGGGAGGTCTGTATAGCCTAACTTTTTCCGGTTGCAACATCTGCCCGGTTTCCGTGCAAAAATGCATACCGAGGTCGCTAACTCGCTCTCCACAGTCTGCGCATCGCTTATGCACAACCAGCCTTTCTCGTAACCACAAAGGCTGGTCGGTTGAGCTCAAGAGGTCTAGTCAGTGAGACCTGGAGTACAGGTGTTATCCCGATCACGGTGTACAATCCTGAGGTGAGTACACCAATCAGATTGAGCCGATCTCCGATCTCGGGTGCTTTCTCGAACTTGACCTCACGGTCATCTCCTATGTCAACCGTGATGTACGTGCCCATGCTGTTGTCGTACGGGCAGTACACCCAAGTGCGGGACTTGCATTCAGGACATCCACCCATCCGTTCTTTCTCATCCCAGTGGTGGGTCCGGCAGTTGTTTTCGCAGCGGTAAATCCCACTGCGGTGTGCGGTTTGCAGGTTTTCAAGTGGTTTTGTCATACTTCAGATCCTCACAATGAACAGTCAGAAAAATGATACTCTTTGTGATGTAATAATGCAAACAGGTCAAATCTTGGCTAAACCGTCCATATATAGTATTGTATATGGGTTATTTGCGGGATCGTATAATGGTAGTACAGCGGCCTTTGAAGCCGTGAATCTTGGTTCGATTCCAAGTCCCGCAGCATTATAAATATTTATTATGAAATTCGATAAGAATGAACTTGAAAGATTACTTAGAGAAGAGTTTCATAAATGTCAGGCTCCAGTATCTGGCTATAAAGTAGCGTGTGCCA
>CAYZSZ010000017.1:0-8426 GCA_964481175.1 uncultured Candidatus Saccharibacteria bacterium | reverse complement strand
TGCACCTGTTCAAAATATCGGCGCATACGGAGTCGAGGTTAAAGACAGAATCGAAAAGGTGCACACCATCAATGCCGACACACTCGAAGAACGTATTTTTACAAAAGAAGAATGCCAATTCAGCTATCGCAACAGTATTTTCAAAAGAGAAAAACAGTGGATTATCACTCATGTTGAGTTCAATTTTACAAATGAGATAAATACGAGTTACAAAGGGCTCGAGGGTTTGAAGACACCACAAGAAATCCGCGACGCGGTGATCAAGATTCGCAAAGAAAAACTACCTGATTGGCATGTTCTCGGTACCGCTGGTTCTTTTTTCAAAAACCCAATCGTTCCAATTGGCTCGATAAACTATCCTGATCTTCCAAAGTACCCAGTAGATGAAAAATCAGAAAAAGTATCACTTGCATTTATCATCGACAAAATCTGTGGCATGAAAGATTTCAAGATTGGAAATGTAGGCACCTACAAAAACCAAGCACTTGTCATTGTAAACTATGGCGGAGCAACGGCAAAAGAGGTGGATGACTTTGCGAAAAAAATAGAAAGTGCGGTTTTGGAAAAGACTGGACTCGTGATCGAAAGGGAGGTGGAAAGTATCATTTAGCTTTGTTTTTTAGGCCTAAAAATGCTACTATGAACCTCTATGAAATGGCTTAACACGATATTCCCTAGTGCAAACGATAAGGAGATTAAAAAGCATCAGAAAACTGTTCTCGCTATCAATGCTCTAGAAGAAAGCATAAAAGCTCTATCTGACGAAGCCCTCAAGGCAAAGACTGCAGAGTTCAAAGATCAATTAGCAAAAGGAAAGACTTTTGATGATATTTTGCCTGAAGCATTTGCTGTAGTCCGTGAGGCATCTCGCCGCACATTGGGTCAACGACATTTTGATGTGCAGCTTATCGGAGGGATGATTTTGCACAGCGGTGCTATCGCTGAGATGCGAACTGGAGAAGGAAAAACCCTCGTCGCAACGCTACCAGTGTATCTAAACGCACTTACAGGAAAGGGAGTACACGTAGTTACAGTAAACGACTACCTTTCACGCAGAGATGCAGTCTGGATGGGGCAGATATATTCTTTCTTGGGTCTTTCGATTGCTGTCATCAACCATGAATCTTCATATATGTATGATCCAAAGCATGTTGAGCTCGATAAAGAGCGCGATGCTACTGGATCGTTCCACGTTTTCCATGAATTTTTGAGACCAGTTACACGCAAGGAGGCATATGACGCTGATATTACATACGGTACAAACAACGAATTCGGTTTTGATTATCTACGTGACAATCTAGAATATACACAAGGTGCACTTCGCCAGCGACCTTTTAACTATGCCGTAGTCGACGAGATTGACTCTATTTTGATTGATGAAGCTCGAACTCCGCTCATCATCTCTGCACCGACTACAGAGTCAGAAAATTTGTATAAAATATTTGCAGGCATCGTAAAGAGTTTTGAAAAAGATGTAGACTATACTGTCGATGAAAAACTAAAAGCAATCCAGATCACCAATGCAGGTATCGAAAAAGCAGAAAAGAAACTCGGTGTAGGAAATATATATACCGACAAGGGTATCAAGTATGTGCACCACTTGGAAAATGCTGTAAAAGCAAAAGCGCTCTATATCCGTGATGATGAATATGTAGTAAAGAACAATGAGATTATCATTGTCGACTCATTTACTGGACGTATGCAACCAGGCCGACGTTGGTCAGAAGGGCTACACCAGGCCATAGAAGCAAAAGAAGGGGTACCGGTCCAGAAAGAGAGCCGTACACTCGCGTCTATTACGTTCCAAAACTATTTCCGACTATACAAAAAGCTTTCTGGTATGACGGGAACAGCGGAGACTTCTAAAGAAGAGTTCTACAAAGTGTATGGAATAGAGACATATGTCGTCCCGACAAATCGCGCTATAAACCGAATAGATTTAAACGATCAGATTTTCAAGACTGAAGCCGGGAAAATGAAAGCAATCGCTCGTACAGTAAAAGAAATAAGCAAAAAAGGACAGCCAGTTCTCATCGGTACTGTTTCGATCGAAAAGAACGAAATGCTTTCAGAGTATTTGAAACTCGAAGGTGTCCAGCACGAGCTTTTGAATGCAAAGAACCACGAACGTGAAGGAGAGATCATCGCTCAGGCAGGTAAAAAGGGCGCTGTAACTATTGCGACAAACATGGCTGGACGAGGAGTGGACATCAAGCTTGGCGGTAACCCAGGTTCAAAGGAGTTGTATGAGGAGATAAAAAGCTACGGTGGTCTATTTGTCCTCGGTACAGAGCGACATGAAGCACGACGTATCGACAACCAGCTCCGAGGACGTGCAGGACGTCAGGGAGATCCAGGAACAACACAGTTCTTTGTTTCACTTGAGGATCCACTTATGCGCGTATTTGCGGGGGATACGATAAAGTCTCTTATGGGCCGTCTCGGTGTAAAGGATGATGAGCCGATCGAAAACAAGCTCATCACTCGTTCGCTTGAAAGCGCTCAGACAAAGATCGAAGGTCACAACTTTGATTCTCGTAAACACATCTTGGAATACGATGATGTTCTAAATACACAAAGAAAATCAGTCTACGAAAGACGCCTCAGTATCCTGCTGGGTGACAAAGATACAGTAAAAGCAAAACTTGAAGAGATCATGCCTGTCGACAAAGAATACGACTATGACCAGGTCCGACAACTTATGCTCCGAACAATCGACATGTTCTGGATGGATCACCTAGAGGCGATGGACTATACACGTTCAAGTGTGAATTTGCGTGCATACGGACAACGCGATCCTCTGATAGAATATAAGAAGGAGGGACTACGACTGTTTAAAGACATGCAAAGCGGTATCAATGAGCAGATTAAAAATATCATTCAAAATATAAATCATGGAACCCCTCAGCAGTAAAACTCAACATTATTTCTTTTTTGCTCTACTTGGAATAGTGGGGGTGTTGGCGATACTGGTGTTCCTCCCGTATGTGAGCTCTATTATCATTGCGCTTGTTTGTTCTGTTATCTTTAGGCCGATCCACAACTCGTTACTCAAATTATTTGCTCCATCGTTTGCAGCTTTCGGTACGATTATCGTTGTGGCTATTATTATATTTATCCCATTGGGCTTTCTAGGCGTCCGTATATCGACCGAAGCTCAGGATCTATACCAGTACATCACTACAGAGGGGAATCAGGCAAAGATCATTGTCATGATGAACGATCTTGTTTTGCGAGTCGGACACAAGGTGCTCGGATATTACCCAGAAGTTACTCCAGATTCTTTCAACATCGCTGCTTACGCACAACATGCTCTATCATGGTCATTTACCAATCTTGATTCTATTGTTTCAAATACAGCACGGATAGGCTTTGATATATTTATTTTATTGATTGCTCTTTACTATATGTTGCGAGATGGAGGTAATCTCAAAAAGAGTATCATCGCAATGAGCCCACTCCTCGATGCATATGATGAAGAAATATTTGAAAAGCTAGAGCGAGCAATATTTTCAGTGGTTCGCGGTTCACTTGGCGTATCAGTCGTACAAGGACTTTTGACGATGCTTGGCTTTTGGATATTTGGTATACCAAACCCAGTTCTATGGGGTAGCCTCGCTGCGATCGCATCCCTCATTCCAGGAGTCGGTACTGCACTTGTTCTCATCCCTGCAGTTATTTATTTGTACATTACTGGTGCAGTAGTTATGTCAGTTGGACTACTCATCTGGGCAGTACTTGCAGTCGGACTCATCGACAATTTCCTAGGCCCATACCTCGTTCAAAAAGGTGTACACATTCATGAATTTCTCATCCTACTTTCAGTTGTCGGAGGTCTCTCATTCTTTGGCCCGATAGGGTTTATCCTCGGCCCATTGATTCTTAGCCTCTTATTTGCTTTACTTGAGATCTATCAGCATCATCTAAAAAACTAATGGCCTTTATCGACGAAGCTACATTTCATATTGCCGCAGGATCCGGCGGAGACGGAGTGGTGCGTTGGCGCCATGAAAAGGGAAAGGAATACTCTGGGGCAGCAGGTGGAAACGGAGGAAATGGTGGTGACGTGTATGTTCGAGCTGTTCGCGATTTGAACATCCTTGCCCGATATCGAAATACAAAAGAGTTTAAGGCAGAAGACGGTGAAGATGGAATGCGTTCGAGTATGTTTGGAAAACATGGTGAGGATTTATATATTGATTTACCAATAGGTGCAGTGGTTACAGATTCGAGAACACAACGATCTTTTAACCTCTTGACCGAGGGAGAAACAGTTCGAATATTAAAAGGTGGACGAGGTGGTCTAGGTAACGAGCATTTCAAGGCGAGCACAAATGTGCGACCGATGGAGTCGACCGAAGGTAAGCCTGGAGAATTTGCTGACTTTCATGTAGAGCTAGAGCTTGTGGCTGACGCAGGCCTCATCGGACTTCCAAATGCAGGCAAATCTAGTCTGCTCAACGCACTTACCAATGCAGATGCAAAGGTAGGTAGCTACCAGTTCACCACACTTGAGCCAAATCTCGGGGCACTTTCAGGTGGTTTTATCCTTGCAGACATCCCTGGGCTCATCGAGGGTGCTAGTGAAGGGAAGGGTCTTGGACACGCCTTCTTGCGCCATATAAAGCGAACAAAAATGCTCTTCCACTGTATTTCACTCGAAAACGAGGATCCAGAAGCAGTCTACAAAACAATTCGCAAGGAACTTACCGACTATGATGCCGATCTCGCAAAGAAAAAAGAGCTCATTATTTTAACTAAAACAGACACAGTAGATAAAGCTAAAATTGATCAAATTAAAAAGATATTCCCCGAAGCGCTCACAGTCTCAATCCTCGATGACGAATCTGTAAAACTGTTGAAGGACAACATCGTTAAGTTGCTCCGCGCATAGGCCCTCGCTGAAATAAAATTTTCTTCATTTCGTCTTTGCTTGAGAAGGCGGTAATATAGGTTCTAAGGTGCTCTTTTTCTTTTCCCTAATATAGAGTAGACTAGTTTATACGTATGAAAAACGACTACAAAGCGACGATTGGACTCGAAATTCACGCAGAACTTAGAACAAAATCTAAGATGTTTTGCAGCTGTCCAAACTTACCAGACGAAGACAAGCCAAACACACATATTTGTCCTGTTTGTATGGGGCATCCAGGTACTCTTCCTGTTTTAAACAAAGAAGCTATAAAGCATGTACTAAAGGTTGGTATCGCAGCAAATGGAAATCTTGCTGACTTTACCGAGTGGGATCGAAAAAACTATTTTTACCCAGACATACCAAAAGGGTATCAGATCAGTCAGTACAAGTATCCACTCGTAAGCGGAGGGGAGATCGGGGGTGTAAAGATAACTCGAATACATTTAGAAGAAGATACAGCGAGCTCGACTCATGATACTCACGACACAAAGAGTCTCGTAAACTTTAATCGTGCTGGCGTTCCACTCATGGAACTTGTGACAGAGCCTGTCGTCCACAGCGGGGAAGAAGCCGCAAATTTTGCAAAAGAACTTCAGCTACTTTTACGATACTTGGGAGTAGGACATGCAAACCTTGAAAAAGGGGAGATGCGAGTAGAAGCAAATATTTCAGTTTCAAAGACTGACAAGTTTGGTACAAAGACAGAGGTCAAAAACCTCAACTCATTTAAGTCAGTCGAACGTGCTATTGCATACGAGATCGATCGACAGATCGCACTTCTCGAAGAGGGAGGAAAAGTCGTCCAAGAGACACGAGGTTGGGACGAACAAAAAAACAAAACTTTCTCACAGCGAGCAAAAGAAGACTCTCATGACTATCGATATTTTCCTGACCCAGATATTCCAAAACTCCTCATCTCAGAAATACCTGAATTTGCAAAAGATATTCTAAAAAAAGAGATTGGAGAATTGCCTTGGGAAAAAAGAAATCGACTTGTAAAAGATTTTTCTCTGACAAATGAAGAAGCAGAAATCATGGTTATCGATCCGACAATCGGAAAATATTTTGAAGCAATTGTGAGCAAACTAAATGACAAGAAATTAGTAAAGCTTGCAACAAATTATCTGGTCTCAGACTACATCGGATTGCTCAAAAAACTTGATAAAAATATCGAACAAATCAGTGCAGAAAATTTTGCAGAACTTATACAAATGATTGGAGAGGGAATATTGTCATCAAGGGGTGCAAAAGATCTTCTAAAGATCATGACAGAAGAGGGAGGCAAACCACGGGAATTAGCTGTTTCACGAAACATTTTGGTATTAAATGACACTAAAGAACTAGAGAAAATAGCAGCTAAAATTATCGAGGAAAGTCCAAAAGTTGTGACCGAATACAAGGCCGGTAAGACCTCTGTTTTCCAGTATTTCATCGGTCAGGCTATGAAAGCCACAAAGGGAACTGCTAACCCAGAAGTGATGAAGGGAATATTCGAAAAACTACTCAAATAAAATCTCGTCTGCTTTTTTAGCCTTATTTTCCAACATATCTCGTCTGCTTAAAAATAGGTTTGTAAAAACAAGTAGCTGCCTGTACTGATAGAAGCAACGTCACTCTAAGTGCAGTCCAAAGGCAGTCATGTGAGGCGGTTTAGTAGCTATAAAGCAGACCTCTAAGCAACGTAAAGATCCACTCCAATGAGGGTGGATTTTTTACTGCATAAAATTTGTTTTTCAGAAGTGTATGAAACATTATCTCGGCATCGCGAGTTATCCACAAAATATTCAGTATTTGCAATAGGTTCTCGTCACTCTTCGCGGTATAATTTTAGTAAATAAAACATGCCGGAACCAATTGTTATCAACGGTAAAAAGTTCATCACTTCAAAGCAGGCAGCTGCTCTGACTGGTTACGCTCGTGACTACGTCGGTCAGCTTGTTCGTATGGGTAAGGTAAAGGGGCAGGTTATCGAAAAAGTTCTCTTTGTGTCAGAGGAGTCACTCCTAGCTCATGTCGAACTCAAGAACTCAAATTCAAAGGTAGTCGAAAACTCTTTCAAAAACGCTATCGCAGAAACTATTGCTCAAGCAAACGCACCAAAAGCGAGCGCACCTCTTTCTGAGACTGTTCCTCTTTTCCCAAAACTGACAAAGACCGACAAAATTGTTGTTAAGCAATACACTTCAAAAAAAGTTGTAAAAGCTCCTGCACTTGTTTCAAAATTTAAAAATCAAAAAGCTACGGTTACAAAAGTTGCAGCAAAGATTGCTCCATACGCAGATGCGATCGGAAAGGTAAGTTCATTTGCTCTCAAGCATGCAGTTGGTTTTGCAATCGTCCTCGCACTTTTTTCAACAAGCTATGCAAGTATTCATAACCCAACTGCTTTCGTTAAAAAGATTTCTGAAGTCGTTACATTCTCAAAGCTTCCAGTTCTCGATGTTGAAAAAAATAATCAGCAGGCAAGTGTGATCGCACCTCTCAGTTCTTTTGCAATGAGACTCAATAGAAATGTAAATGAGTTCTTCGGTATCGGAGGTGAGGGAACAACCATAGTTCAACTACCTTCAAAAGTTATTACTGCAACTTCAACTATCATCAAAGAAGTTGTTCGTGAAATCGGGACAACAACTATTGTTCGAACAACACCTTCAGTTGTGACTGCACCTGTCGTCGTCGACAGCTCTGATGCAATCAAATCAGTTCAAGCAGATCTTTTGAATTACAAAATTTATCAGAACACCCAGTTGCAAAGTGTTTTTGATGCAATCGCTCGAAAGAAGTCTTCAGGTAACTCAACAACAAATTCAACAACCACTATCGATGCAACAACAACTCTTGATAATCTCGTCATAAACAACAGTTCAACTTCTACTATCCCACGACTTGAGGTCACAAAAGCATTTACACTAAACGGTGACACCATTGTTGACTTTGTTGGTTCAGGACTAGATCTTACAAACGGTGTGTTGTCTGCAACAGCGGGTTCTGGATTTTCAACAACTTCATCAAATTATTTCCTTTCAACCAAAACAACTTCAGACATAGCTGAGGGTTCAAATCTTTATTTCACAAATTCTCGAGCAGATGCACGAGCGGTGTCTGTCTTGGCTGGAACAACCACGCTCAACAACATTACTACGCTCCGAGGGCTCACAGATATCATCTCGACTCGAGCGACTACAACAAACGCAACCTCAACAAATTTTGCAGTTACAAATTTGCTTATTGGGTCTGATGTCATAACGGATATCACCGGCACAGGGCTTTCTGTCGTAAACGGGGCGCTTACAGTAAGTGCGCAGACTGGTTTTTCTACTACCTCAACTGACTACTGGGAATCAACTCAAAACCGATGGTCGACTAGCTCAACTGACTTCTGGGAATCGACTCAGACACGATGGGCTACCACCTCTGACTCATATGCCTTCGACACACGACTCGCAGCTACAACTACTCTTAACAACATCACCACACTCCTCGGACTTGCTGATTTAATCACTACAAATGC
>CAYZSZ010000016.1:0-9782 GCA_964481175.1 uncultured Candidatus Saccharibacteria bacterium | reverse complement strand
CTTGCATAAAATCGAATAATAATCAAAAGTTCCAAGACCTAATTATTTAGAATCCGCACTAGTGAGGATATAAAAGGCTCGTATCCGGTATCGACTAAATGAATACCGTCATCCTCGTGATAAATGTCTTTTGTGCCGACTTCGATCTTATAATCACTAAATGAGTCAATAAATTCGATCTTATTTACCTCACAGTACTTACGAACCTCATCGTTGTACCTTAAAATTTGCGAATTAAACTTGAGCGTGCCTTCCACATCATTAATATCATTTGCTTTCGGAGTAAACCACACGATCACCCTACTACCTTTAAACAAATCAATTATCTGGGTAAGATTCTTCAAAAAGTCGCTTGCAGACAAGTTCTTCTTGAAGATATCGTTAGTTCCAAATGAAAGTAAAACGATGTCGGGCTTTAAAGAAGCGATATACAAAGCTTTCTTTAATCCATCTTCCGTTGTTGCCCCGCCCATCGCACAGTTATATATGTCAACAGACGTTTCTGATTCCACTTTTTGAATCAATTCGCAACCAAAATGCCCGAGCATGCTGTCGCCAAATAGTATTAGCTTCTTCATACACAAACACTAACATAATTTGCTATTATACGAAACAATGACTACCAAATCTTTTATTGAAGAAATCTGGGCATATTACAAAGCCCATCGCCGTTCATTCCCCTGGCGCGAACGCATATCTCCATATCGAGTTTTGGTCTCAGAAATCATGCTCCAGCAGACCCAAGCACCGCGTGTTGTTGCAAAGTACAATGAGTTTATAAAGAAATTTCCAACACTCAAAAAGCTAAACGAGGCTAGTACAAAAGATGTCCTCACAGCCTGGCAAGGTCTCGGGTATAATCGGCGTGCATTGTATTTAAAAAGCATTACGAAAATCCCTAAAACATACGAGGAACTTGTCGAACTCCCTGGAATTGGTCCAAACACCGCCGGATCTATCCTCGCTTTTGCCTACAACATCCCCCACCCTTTTATAGAGACCAATATCCGCTCGGTCTATATCCATTTCTTTTTTAAAGACAAAGAAAAAGTCGATGATAAAGATATTTTTCCTTTAATAAAAGAAACCCTCGACACAAAAAATCCTCGAGAGTGGTACTACGCGCTCATGGACTACGGCTCTATGCTGAAGAAGACTCAAAACCCAAGTCTCAAAAGCAAACATTACAAAAAACAGAGCGCGTTTAAAGGGTCACATCGAGAAAAACGTGGAAAAGTTCTCAAACTCCTTTTAGAAAAGCCAGACCAGCTCACAAAATACAAAGATGTTGCTGCAGAACTTCTCAAAGAAGGTTTTATAAAGAAAATAAACAAGGTATACTATATAAATGAAAAATAAAGATGTGATCAAAGGAGCTCTCGCTCTTGCAGTTATGCTTATTGCCATTATGTATTTTGCTCAGCCTTTCTCGTCTACCCTAGATCCAGATGCAAATGACAATGTAGCTTGTACGATGGACGCAAAACAGTGCTCAGATGGTTCGTATGTAGGTCGTGTCGCACCATTCTGCGAATTTGCAGAGTGTCCTCCACTAAACAGTCCTGCCGAAGAGCGCAACATGCTCACCGATGTAACCGTGATCAAATATACCAAGTACGGATTTAGTCCAGAAACGATCACCATCAAAGCAGGTACAAAAATCGGCTTCCAAAACACCAGCAATATCGAGTTCTGGCCAAAGTCTGAGCTCTTTGATTCAGAAGGAGGTATAGCCCCGGGCAACAAATACATATATAGTTTTGACACTCCAGGTACTTGGGTCTACTACAACAATCTCAATACTGCTGATACAGGCACAATAGTGGTAAAATAGCCTCATGTTATTGAGCGATCCTGTCCACGACCATTTTAGACTCTCAGAAGAACAAAAAAGAGCTTTGCATAAGCTGGGTATTTTGACGATCAGCGATCTCTTGTACCATTTCCCTGTGCGCTATGGTGACACATCAAAGACTCAGTCGATCCAGTCACTCCAAAAAGGTACACCGTCAGTTATCTTTGGAAAAATCACTGATCTCAAGATGAGCAAAGGATTCAAGAGCCAGATCCCTATGGCCACCGCGACCGTGACCGACGAGAGCGGCTCGATCGAACTCGTCTGGTTCAACCAGCCATACATCGCCAAGATGCTCGCAGAAAATAGTTTTGTCCGTATCGAGGGCGCACCCAGCGAGCGCAAGAAAACTGGTCTCCTATATTTCTCAAATCCAAAAGCCGAACAAGTCCAGAGTCTCCCTACTGGTGTCGGTGATTCTCTTTTTGGTGACACCGGACCAGATCACACCTTGTATCCTGTATACCCAGAGTCAAAAGGCATTACTTCAAACTGGATTTACCATGCCGTCATAAAAATATTTAAATACAAAGTCCTAGAGACGATCACTGATCCGATCCCAGCAGATATTTTAAAAAAATATAACCTCCCCACTCTTGCGAGTGCCCTGGTTTGGATCCATACCCCGATGAAAGAAGACGATGCCCTCGCTGCTCGTAAACGTTTTGCTTTCGAAGAAGTATTTTTTATCCAGATCGAGAAACAAAAAGCTCGCAAAGAATACGCCTCACACCCGGGATTCGAAATCGATCCACCAGAAAAATATATTCAGGAATTTATCAAACGCTTTCCATTCGAGGCGACTGATGCACAGAAAAAAGCAATCGAGACGATTACCAATGATTTCAGAAAAGGCATACCGATGTCTCGTCTCCTCGAAGGAGATGTGGGTTCTGGAAAAACAGCAGTGGCCGCAGCGACCACTTATGCAGTCGTCACCACTCGACCAAAAGGCCAGGACTTTGGACGACTCCAAGTGGCATATATGTGTCCTACCGAGATCCTTGCCACCCAGCATTTCGAATCATTCATCCAGTATTTTGCCTACATGCTCGGTATGTCGATCGGGCTTATGACGAGTAGCGGCTGCAAAAAGTTTCCCTCAAAGCTAAATCCAAAAGGCTGGACCGACATCTCTCGCACCCAGCTTTTGAAATGGGTTGAAAATGGTGAGATTCCTATTTTGATCGGTACACATTCCCTCATCCAAAAAAGCGTAAAGTTCAAAAACCTTGCCTACGTCATCATCGACGAGCAGCATCGCTTTGGTACCAATCAGCGTGCAAAACTTGTCCGCAAAGACAATATTGCACCTCACCTCCTCTCGATGAGTGCGACACCGATCCCCCGGACTTTGGCCCTTACTGTATTTGGTGACTTGGACCTCACTCTTTTGGATGCGATGCCTGCAGGACGAAAACCGATCATCACCGAGATCGTTTCTCCCGACAAAAGAGAAAAAACATATGAGCATATCCGAGAACAGCTGGCCGAAGGTCGCCAAGCTTACATCATCTGTCCCTACATCGATGACAATGAAAAGTCAGTGATCGCCGAAGCTGCACGTCTAAAAAAAGATGTTTTCAAAGAGTACGAGGTTGGAATACTTCATGGAAAAATGACTGCCAAAGCAAAAGACAAAGCGATGCTCGATTTCAAAAGTGGCAAAACACATATCCTCTGTGCTACATCCGTTGTCGAAGTCGGAGTAAATGTGCCTAACGCAAATGTCATCGTCATCGAAGGTGGCGAGCGTTTTGGTCTCGCCCAGCTGCACCAGCTCCGTGGTCGCGTCATCCGAGGGACACATCAACCATACTGTTATGTATTCACTGATAGCGGAAGTGAAAAAACTGCAGAGCGTCTAAAAGCACTCTCAACTGCTAAAAACGGTTTCGAACTCGCCGAAAACGACCTCCAGCTCCGTGGCTCAGGCGTTCTCTACAGCGGGAAACAATGGGGCATCAGCGATGTCGGGATGGAAGCGTTGAAGAATATAAAGATGGTAGAGGCTGCACGGACTGAGGCTGGCAACATTTTACCGACACTCGATCAATACCCTCTCATACTAAAGGAATTGGATAAAAGGAGTGGTGAGAAGATACATTTTGAGTAGTTAAACCAACGACCACATCTTCTTAAAAGTTTCTCGCATGTTGTGAGCCAAAGACGCATCATGAATTTCAATCAATGAAAAAGGGTGGTTGCGAGTTGAAATCATTACAACATAGTCCCCTACTATCCAGATAGTAGAAGTAAAATTCATGTCTTTAATAAAACGAGTATTTCGTTTTGATTTAGGAATCTTTGCTTCAATCTTTTTTTCTACAATAGAATCATTGCTCAACAATTTTGCTTGGATTCGTTTATCTTTATATTCTTTTGTCTTACCCACCCACAGAATCCATTCTTCAAAATTCTCTACGAGGCTATGATCCTGAAATCCCCACCAAGTCCCATCGTATTTAAGAAGCTCGGTATTCCAACGTGCGGCATTATCGTATAAAAACTTTTCTAGATTTTGCTCTTCTACAAAGCGGACTTTAGGCACTGTGTATTTTTCATCAGAAACAAAGAGACTGAGATCGGCGATAGCTTGAGTGACGAGTTTCTCTTTATTCGTAAGATCTCGACGAGAATCCTCCACAATCTTATCCAGGTTATTCGGTGAGAGAGGAATAAAATGAATTGTTGACCCAGCAATATCCTCGGTAATCAATCCCCTACTAATAAGACCCTTCGCAGTATGATATACCGTCGCTCTATTGATTCTTGTAAGCTTGGATAAAGTAGTCGGAGTGCTTCGACCCTGCTTCAAGAGCGCAGTGTAAAGCACTATCTCCTTTTCACTCAGTCCTAACTGACCCAATGTGTCTTTTATGTACATACCACAAATATACGCTGTTGTTTAAATATTGTCAACATTTGTCCAAATTCATTGACAATTGAGACTCATTTGCATAGATTTACTCCAGAAATCTTTACAATCCATGAAACGGGAATGCACTCAAAATCCAACTACTAAAAAGAAACTCCCACCCCAATTTAGTATTAGTCTTGAAGAGCACGAATTACAAAAGATCACAGACCACGCGAAGAAACATCTTATTACACGATCACAACTAGTTCGGGACTACACAATAAAACAAATTAATGTCTCAGAATTAAATGAATCGATTATTGGTATAGAATTCACCATTAAAGGCGTTGGCTTCTCTTTCTCAAAATTGATTAGTGCTTGTGGTGGTTTTATTGATACACACACAAAAAATACACTATCGGAAATCCCTAGTGGCGATACAGGTGGTGAGTTTTGTATTCGTGGTACAGCAGCTGATGTTATGTCTGTGTATGAACTTATAGTACTAATACAGGCCGCATCACAAAGCACCTTGTTTGAACTCAACATCAAAGGAGAGAAAAATATGCAGGACAACAATCATTCAACTCCCCCTGCTCCTCCCAGCAAAACACCCTAGGTAGGGTGTTTTTTAAATGTGCGCCTGCCACGATTTGAACGTGGGACCCTCTAGGTATAAGCTAGATGCTCTAACCAACTGAGCTACAGGCGCATGTGCCCGGCAAACGAACCAAAACAGCTACCGGCGCATGAGCGTAATAATATTACGCCTGATGTTCAATATCAAGTTTTTTCTTTGGCTGGATTCCGTGAGCAATGATGATCTGTTCGTATTCTTCTCGCTCGATTGTCTCTACCTCCATCAGTCGTTTTGCGATCGCATCGAGTGCTTTGCGGTGTTCGGTGACGATGCTTTCTGCTTTTGCATATGCCTCAGACATAATGCGCGATACTTCTGCATCGATATCAGCGCCGACTTTTTGTGAGTATTCTTTTTCTTCTAGTCCTTTTCCAAACATCGACCGGCCATTCCCTTCAAATGCCATCACGCCCAATTTTTCTGACATTCCATATTTTGTCACCATGTCACGAGCGAGTGCAGTTGAAACCTGGAGATCGTTTGATGGACCAGTGGTAACATCGTTAAATATCGTTTTCTCGACTACATATCCCCCGAGAGAAACAGCGATATCATCGTGAAATTCTTTTTTGCTCTGCATCTTTTTATCATCGAGTGGGAGATGGAGTGTGTAACCCGCAGCACGACCTCGTGAAATGATAGAGATCTTGTGAACTGGATCAGCAAATGGAAGAACAGATGAAACCAGGGCATGTCCCGCTTCGTGGTATGCAGTGATTTCTTTTTCTTTTTTACTCAAGAGATGGCTCTTTCGCTCAGGACCAAGCATCACTTTTTCGATGGCGCGGATGAGGTCATACTGAGCGATCTTATTTCTATTTTCTCGAGCAGCGAGGATCGCTCCTTCGTTCATGAGTGAGTAGAGGTCAGCACCAGAAAATCCAGGTGTACGTTCTGCAATCACTTTTATATTTACATCCTCAGCAAATGGCTTTTTGTGTGAATGTATTTTCAAAATCTCTTCACGATCATGACGATCTGGGAGGTCGATTGTCACCCGTCGATCAAAACGTCCTGGACGCAAAAGCGCAGGGTCGAGCACATCTGGTCGGTTTGTCGCTGCCATGACAATCACTTTTTCAGTCGGCTCAAATCCATCCATCTCGACGAGGATCTGGTTTAGTGTCTGCTCTCGCTCATCGTTTCCTCCACCTGTCCCTGTTCCTCGCACACGTCCTACCGCATCGATCTCATCGACGAATATGATCGCAGGTGAAGCTTCTTTTGCCATTTTGAAAAGATCGCGCACACGTGATGCACCAACTCCGACAAACATCTCGACAAATTCTGATCCAGAGATAGAAAAGAATGCGACACCAGCCTCCCCTGCTACCGCTCGAGCGAGGAGTGTTTTTCCTGTTCCCGGAGCTCCCATGAGGAGCACTCCTTTTGGTATCACTGCACCGATTTCCAAAAAGCGTTTTGGATTTTTCAAAAAGTCGACGATTTCAGAGAGTTCTTGCTTTGCTTCTTTTGCACCAGCAACATCTTTGAATGTCACTCGCTGCTTTTTGTCTTCAGGTAAAATCACTCGAGCTTTTGACTGTCCAAAAGAAAATGCTTGCATCCCCGCTCCCTTTACCTGACGTGAGAGCATCCACATGATAAATATGATGATGAGTATTGGTGCCAAGATCGGTGACAACTGAATGATCCAGAAGAAAAAGCCACCCGGATTTTGAACTTCTGTTTTTACTGCGCTCAATTTTTCTGCACTTACCCCATATCGAGAAAGAGTCTCAGTAAGTGATGCATCTGTTTCTTTCTTCGTCTTTTTTGATTCTTTTGAAACATATTCAGCGTAGACTTCATCTCCCTTTATTGTAAGCGTAGCGACCTTGCTCGCATTGATATCAGTAGCGAGCTCTGAGAGAGGGATTTCTACTGCTTTAGTATTTGTATCTACAATGAGTGAGTACACCCCTGATAAGAGAAAAAATACGAGGAGTGCCCCGCTTACGAGGTTGATAATGCTCACTGGAGCCTTTTCTTTGGGCTTTTTTTGTTCAGTTTTCTTCATACCTTGATTATACAGATATTTAGGATTTATAAAAGAAATTCGCCGGACCTCTGAGGTCCGGCGTGATTGCGAGCTTCATTTACTCGCGGGGTTTGGGGAAATAATGGATCCTCCCCAGTCGGTGTTCAAACCAGAACACGATGAGCCTGAAGCGGTTGAAGCGGCGATAGTACAAATCGACCACTTCGGTGTTCCGACGTGGGTCACAGGTGACACACGTTGAGATGACTCGGCAGAAATAGTACTCAGGGAGTAATTTTGCAAAGATGGAGATGATAGGCGTCCTAACCCAGGGCCTCGTGTAGTCGAATCGGGGCTTACGGGTAAGTGCCTCCATCCTTTCGCTCGACTCACCATCTGATTCAAAGGCAACTGTCCGTTGCCTCATGCAACTGTTCCTCTTGCAAATGGAACAGTACTTCAACGTATGCCCGTCTGAACGTGTTGCGCCGGGGCGAGCGCAGGTAGGAGCATTCATATGACCAAAATTAGACTACCACTCTTTTATTTACCGGTCAATATCTCCAACTTTGTTTTAAATTCTTTATGCTCCCTTTCATTTATCATTGCTTTTTCTTTCAAAACCAACATGTCGCTCGGCACACCTGCAATACCTTCCATAACTAGTTTAAATTTGTCTTCCATAAACTCCATAGCAAGACCAAAATGGTGACTGAATTTTTCATCAAACTTTTTATCCATTTTCTTTTCGAACCGTGCTTCGAATTTATCGAATTCTTCGGAGAGGATTTTCCGAGTGACTATTTCATTTTGGTCGACTTTTCTTTTCATATATACATCTTAATTGCTTCCCTCAAAACACAGAGGTGGATAAATCAGAAAAACTTTATCAAGATTTTATTTCGACCGTACTATATTGCTTCTTTTACATATTCCACAACAAAAAAATGTGATAAGGTATATCCATGTCACTCATAGACAATCGTAAAGCATATTTTGACTATGAAATACTCGAAACTCTGGAAGCAGGGATCGAGCTTTTGGGTATTGAAGTAAAATCGATTAAAAATAAACAAGGCAAGCTCCTCGGCTCGTATATCCTCATCAAAAACGGTGAGGCTCTCCTTTGTAAGTCTTTTATCCCTCCCTACCAAGAAAACAATACCGCTGCCACCTATGATCCAGAACGCAATCGCAAACTACTTTTAAATAAAAAAGAAATAAAGCGTCTTTCTGAAATCGATAAGAGATTGACAATAGTGCCAATTTCGATGTATAGTAAAGGGACGAAAATCAAGGTTGAGATCGCTATCGTCCGTGGTAAAAAGCAGCACGATAAACGTGAGAGCATAAAGAAGCGCGAAACCGACCGCGAGATTCGTAGGACATTGAAAAATTCATAATGGGGATGATTGGCCTCGACAATTGGCCATATTCATAGCTTCGGCGCGAGCTCCACTAACTCGTAAATCTGGTGGAACAACAAATGCAAAAGGAACCGCTTCTCCATATTTTGGAGCAAAGGACTTCGCATTCGCTCTAGCTTAAATAGAGCGCGTCTACCGAGGGGTATCCTAACTTTCGGCTAGGCGACACTACCTGGATGTAGGTCTGCAAACTTCTCACTTGCAGTCCGAACTAAAGAGATCGTCTTGTGATGTTTTTCGAACTTTCTCAGTCACATGATTAAACCTCAAAGCTCGATACCGTCGTAAACCGCTCTGAATATACCTCTTGCACCCGGGTTCGATTCCCGGCATCTCCACCATATTTGACACACTACATAAATCAGAGCAGTATATAACCGAACTATGAAAAATACTTTGATCCTTATTATGAGCTACGTGGGTATTACCCTTACGCTCGCATTTTTTGCCCTGATCCAAGATGGGGTGACGACAGACACTGCAACTCTCTGCTATCACCTTTTTGCAAGCATGACGGCGGTGGGGATAGTATACTCCGTGGTACTGTTTGGGGCGACGCTCATCACAGCCTATCCCTTCAGTCCAATTTTCCTACTCACACTCATTGGATTCATCTGTCTAAAGCGGCAGCTCCTCCTTTGAGAAGAGAACCCCGGCATCGTTTACAAGACTGGCCTTCTAAGACGAAGGCCTTTCTCTTTTCAATACCCCCTTGTGTATCCTCCTTCTCCATTTATCCCACGGTTTTAAATATATTTCGCTTGGTGTCCACACTATTTAACGAAACTTTTTAGCCACCACTTCTTTATAAACGGCAACGATTGTATTGAAAGTGTAAAACCGAGTGTTGGAATAATAGAGTCCAACCAAAATTTCTGTACACCGATAAAATACATGGCGAGTGACGCAACAATATATGTAATAAGAATGATAGAAAGATTTCTTGTTTTGCTCGTCTCCCACGCCTTATCAGCTTCTACTTTTCTATTTCTTTCTTTCAAAAGAATTACTTCGTGTTC
>CAYZSZ010000015.1:0-12712 GCA_964481175.1 uncultured Candidatus Saccharibacteria bacterium | reverse complement strand
TAAATATAGGAAGAGTAGTTCCAAATAGGGTATTTTATGTTCTGTGTGTATTATGGGTACCGTTGATATATTTCACTTCGTTAGTTTATAATGAACAATCTAAAATAGAACCAAACATTAGATTATACAAAAGTCAGTTTCCAAATATAGATGTGGTAAGTAGTGAGGCTTTGGAATTTGCTAAGTCTTACCCGACAGCTCAAGAGGCATATGACAATGTAGAAAAACATGTAGACTCAAAACTACCTAACACAATGTGTGACGGATACAAATCTTTAAGCAGGAAAAAGGAGTGCGCTCAACTATTGCAAAGCACTAAAAGATGGGTTGTTGAATCGATGAAGTTTGCGATTCTACCAAAAACCCGATAGTTATACGACGCTATTTGACCCCTCCGCACCTTTATGCTAGTATGTGGAAACTCTTTACCAAGAGAATACAAATCATTTAGAAGTTGGAAGCAGGCTCGGCAAACCGCCAGAGAAGCTAACCAACGCTCTTTTTATTGTTTTTTATTAGAAAATTTATCACAAATGGCAAAAACATCAGTTATTGCACGTTCGCAAAAACCGCCAAAATTCAAGAGTCGAGTAGTTCGACGATGTTTTCGTTGTGGCCGTAAACAAGGCTATATGCGAGACTTTGGAATTTGTCGTATCTGTTTCCGTGAGTTCGCAAATGAAGGAATCATTACTGGTATAAAGAAATCATCATGGTAAGCGATCCTATTTCAGACTTGATTGTTCGTATCAACAATGCGAGCATGACACGAAAAGCGTCAGTTTCAGTACCATATTCAACACTAAAGGAAAACATTGCCCACGTTCTTTTGAAGGGGGGATATGTTTCTTCTGTTGAAGTAAAAGGAAAGAAGGTTGTAAAGACACTTGAGATCGGACTCGTATACCTCGGTGATGAACCTCGAGTACACGGTGTTGATCGTATTTCAAAGTCTTCACGCCGAATATATCAAAAAGCAAAGGATATCCGTCCATTCCGAGCAGGATACGGAAACTACATCCTTTCTACTCCAAAAGGAGTGTTGAGCGATGTTGAGGCAAAAAAACTAAAGGTCGGAGGAGAGCTATTATTCAAAATCTGGTAATACTACATATATGTCACGAATAGGTAAAAAAATAATTGAGATTCCAGCAAAGACAGAAGTAACTTCTGTTTCTGGAGTAGTCACTGTAAAGGGACCTCTTGGTACACTCACAAAGACACTAAAGCCGACTGTAGCTGTAGCTGTTGCCGATGGAAAAGTAACACTCACTCCAACTGAACACTCACTCGATACACTCGCTCTATGGGGAACGTACTCTTCACATATTCAAAATATGATCGCAGGAGTAAACAAGCCTTTTGAGAAAAAGCTCATTGTAGAAGGAATCGGTTTCAAATCAGAAGTAAAGGGAACTGATCTACACCTCGCACTTGGATTTTCACATCCAGTAAAGGTAGCGATCCCAGCAGGACTCAAGGTAACTGCAGAAAAGAACATCATTACTATCACCGGTATCGATACCGCTGAGGTAGGAGAGTTCGCAGCAAGCATACGAGCATTGAAGAAGCCTGAACCATACAAGGGAAAGGGTATTCGATATAGCGATGAGGTCATTCGCCGAAAACAGGGTAAGAAATCTGTATAATCAGATATAATTTAGAAATATATGAAAACAATACTTACTAACATTGAACGACGACACAAGCGTATCCGAGCTAAAATCTCAGGTACTGCAGAAGCGCCTCGTCTCTCTGTTTTCAAATCAAATCGCTACGTATACGCTCAGCTCATCGATGATACCAAGGGAGCGACATTGGCTGCTGCATCAGGCACTGATGGAACAAAAGTCGGAACAGACATCGCTAAAAAGGCGTTGGCTGCAAACATAACAAAGGCCGTCTTTGATCGAGGAGGCTATCTGTATGCTGGAAAGATCCAGGCTATTGCAGATGGAGCTCGAGCAGGAGGACTTCAATTCTAAATATATGGAACCAACACAAACAACAACACCAGAAGTAAAGCCAGTAGCACCAGTTTCAAAAACTGGACCTGTTCCAGCAACTGCTGCTCCGATGAATCGACGACCACGCCGAGGCGGACCTCGTGAACAAAAAGAACGAGTAAAGCCAGAGTTTGATACAAAGATCATCAGCATCCGCCGAGTGACTCGAGTAGCATCTGGAGGACGACGATTTTCATTCTCTGTAGCACTTGTTGCAGGAGACCGAAAAGGACGTGTCGGAGTAGGACTTGGAAAAGCAGGGGATACATCTCTTGCGATCGACAAGGCTACACGAGATGCAAAGAAAAACATGATCCGAGTAGCACATACCAGCGCTATGTCTATTCCACACCCTGTTGAAGCAAAATACAGCTCAGCACGAGTAGAGATCATGCCGGCAAAGGGACGTGGTATCGTCGCAGGAAGCGCCGTACGAAACGTTGTCGAGCTAGCTGGACTCAAAGATATCGTTGCAAAGATCCGATCTGGAAGCAAGAACAAGCTAAACATTGCTCGAGGGGCTGTCCAGGCGCTTTCAACCATCACTAAGCACCCAAAATCATATGCAAATAAATAATTTACAACCAAGAACAAAGAATAAGTCTAAGATGATCGTAGGCCGAGGTGGCAAACGAGGAAAGACTTCTGGAAAAGGAATGAAAGGACAGAACTCACGTTCTGGACGAAAGAAGAGACCAGAGCTCCGAGACTTTATCAAGCGTCTTCCAAAACTTCGAGGACGAGGGGTAAATCAGTTCAAATCATTCGACATCAAGCCAGTAGCAGTAAACATTGGTGATATTGAACTTGTCTTCAAGGCAGGGGAAACAGTCACTCCAGAGACATTGCTCGCAAAGTTCGTTATTGAAAAGGTAAACGGAGTTATTCCACCAGTCAAACTATTGAGTGTTGGAGAACTTACTAAAAAGGTAACTATTTCAGGTTGCCTCCTTTCAAAGGAAACAAAAGCAAAGGTTGAAAAAGCTGGAGGTCTGGTACAATAGTCCTATGAATACAATTTTCACGAAACTCAAGATCGTCTTAACAGATAGCGGTTTGCGCAAGCGCATCCTATTTACCATCGGTGCTTTGATTGTATTTCGATTACTTTCAGCAATACCGATCCCTGGTATCGATGCACTCCAACTCGAACGATTACTCGACTCAAATCAGTTGATCGGTCTTTTGGATGTATTCTCAGGAGGGGGTATGTCACGACTTTCAATCGTGATGCTTGGAGTAGGTCCTTTTATCACTGGATCTATCATCATGCAGCTTTTGACCATGATGTTCCCAAAGCTAAAGGCGATGTATCGTGAAGAGGGCGAAGCTGGACGTCTAAAGATGTCTCAGTACTCTCGTATGCTTGCAGTACCACTTGCTGCGCTACAGTCATTTGCATTCCTCACATTGCTCCAAAAGCAAAACATCATCATGCCTTTGGGTGGTTTGGATTTTGCAGTAAACATCCTCGTCGTGACTGGTGGTTCACTCCTCCTTATGTGGATCGGAGAGCTCATCTCTGAGTTTGGTATCGGAAACGGAGTATCACTCATCATCTTTGCTGGTATCGTGACCGCATTGCCAACTCACATCGCTCAGTTTATCTTTGGTTTTAACCCAGCACTCATCCCACAGTACATCGTATTTGCAGTGATTGCTCTTGTGGTGATCGTGGCGGTAGTTGCAGTGACCGAAGCAGAGCGTCCAGTACCAGTGACTTATGCACGTCAGCAGGGTAGACCAGGTGGAGCTCAGACATATCTACCACTTCGTATCAATCAGGCTGGAGTGATGCCAATCATCTTTGCACTCTCTATCCTCCTATTCCCACGAGTGATCGCAAACTATCTTTCAACCGTATCAAATGCGACAGTAGCAGATTATGCGAGCCAGGCGAGCCTCCTTTTGGCAAACCCATGGTTCCACGGCGTCATATACTTTGCCTTTGTATTTATCTTTACGTACTTCTACACTGCAGTTACTTTTGAACCAAAGCAGGTTTCAGAAAATCTTCAGAAAGGAGGTGCATTTATCCCAGGTATCAGACCAGGTGATCACACTACAGACTATCTCGCAAAGGTAGTGACTCGAATCACTCTTGTCGGAGCTATATTCCTCGGTATTATCGCTATCTTGCCGGTCATCATGCAGGGAATCACAGGAAACCAGGCATTGAATATCGGAGGTACAGCGCTTCTCATCGTCGTTTCAGTAGTCCTCGATCTCATCAAGCGTATCGATGCGCAGGCATCAATGCGAGAGTACTAGTGGTATAATGGTGCCATGCAAAAAGTATTTATACTCATGGGTATGTCAGGGTGCGGTAAGGGCACTCAAGGAAAACTCCTCTCCGATCATATCGGAGGGGAGACCTTGTATGTACAGACGGGAAGCGAGCTACGTGAGTTTATAAAAGGAGATTCGTATACTCAGAAACTGACTGCGAAATACTATGCAGAAGGCCTCCTCACCCCAGAGTTTGTGGCGATCCATATGTGGACCTCTTTGCTCATAAACAAGTTTACAGGCAAACAAAACCTCATCATCGACGGTAGTCCACGACGTCTCCATGAAGCAGGCACCATGCACTCTGTCTTTAGCTTTTACAAACTACCAAAGCCGACAGTCATCCACTTTGATATGACAAAAGAAAAAGCCTTGGAGCGCCTGCTACAGCGGGGCAGACTCGATGATACAGAAGAGGATATAAAATCACGATTGGCATGGTATGAGACAAATGTATTACCAACGATTCAGTTCTACGAGTTTAATCCAGAGTACAACTTTGTACGGATCAATGCCGACCAGCCAGTAGAAAAAGTGTTTGCCGATATTTTAGCTAGCATAAATGGCCATCAGAATTAAAACAAAAGAAGATATCGCTACGCTCCGAGAGGGTGGCAAACGTCATGCGACTATTTTGCAAAAAGTAGCCGTGCAGGTTCGACCTGGGATCCAGACGATCGAGCTCGACAAAATCGCTCATGATCTCATCCGTGCAGGAGGAGATATACCTTCTTTTCTCAATTTTTCTCCACAAGGTGCCAAGTTTCCTTTCCCAGGAAGTATTTGTATATCTGTAAATGATGAAATCGTCCATGGTATCCCAGGTAATCGTGTTTTGAAAACTGGTGATATCGTCAAACTCGATCTCGGGCTCACTCATGAAAAGCTCATCACCGACGCTGCGATCACCGTCTCTGTTGGCACACCTTCAAAAGCAAACGAGGAGCTCATGTTCCATACCGAAAAAGCACTCGAAGCAGGTATCCGTGCTGCAAAGGGAGGTGCTACTGTTTCTGATATTGGTGAGGCGATCGAGCGATACCTTTTGGGACACGATATAAACCTGATTGATGATCTCTGTGGGCACGGGGTAGGGTACGCAGTGCACGAAGATCCATATGTACCAAACTATGCGTGGGATGAGGGTAAAAAGATCACTCTAGTACCCGGTATGGTTCTCGCTATTGAGCCTATAACGACCCTAGGAGACGGGAAGATGGAACTCTCCGATGATGGATTCACCTATACCACCAAAGACGGCTCTACAGCCTGCCAATTTGAGCATACTATTTTGATAACTAAAGGAGAACCAGAGGTGTTGACAGCGTAGACGCCCGGACTTCGGTCTGGGCGTTTTTTTTTCATATTTTGTATGCTACGATAAAATCATGACTGAACGAACACTCGTAATCATAAAATCAGACGGTGTAGAACGCAGGCTAGTAGGAGAGATCATCAAACGTTTTGAACAGATCGGACTCACTCTAAAAGGGATGAAGATGCTAAAGTCAGACGAAGACCTCATCGAGCGACACTATACGATGGATCCAGAGTGGCTACGTATCACTGGTGAAAAGTCTATAAAAAATTCTAAAGAAAAAGGGCACCCACTGCTCTCGGAGGTTCCTGAAGAGGCTGGGAGAATCGTTTTGAATACGCTAAAAGCATATCTCACCAAAGGTCCAGCAATCGCCATGATCTGGTCAGGTCCGCATGCAGTAGCGGTGGTAAGAAAGCTCGTCGGTAGTACAGAGCCACTGTCTTCGGATGTCGGTACTATCCGAGGAGATTTTGTGCTCGATTCGTATGAGCTTTCGAATAGAGAAGGGAGGGCGATCAGGAATCTAGTGCACGCATCGAGCTCTATCAAAGAGGCCGAAGCAGAGATTGCACATTGGTTTTCAAAAAGTGATATACTTTAAGAGGTTATAGGAGTATTAATCCTTATAACATATTTTTTGGGATCTCAGAATCGAATTCACCTTGGTGGTTCGTGAGAGAACCCACCTGGCTTAGGCTAGGTTAATACTCCCGTAACCTAACAAATACATCTGCACCGTGCAGGTGTTTTTGTTTGGGATGCTTTTTGTTGGTATACTAGGCGTATGAAAAAATACGTCCTGCCACTCTTTGCTTCTGCACTCGTACTGTACCTGCACCTCATCGGTATGGAGCACTCACTTTATTTTTATTATTGGTGGTATGATGTTTTGTTACATTTTCTTGGGGGCTCTGCTCTAGCATTTTTAATGTTGATTTTTACCAAAAGTTGGAAAAAGACGATCATCGGCATGCTTATCCTTGCGGCTGGATGGGAAGTGTTTGAGTATGTTCTGCATATTGCAGTCATGGAAGGCCAGGACTATATCCTCGATACAATCAAAGACTTTGTGATGGATCTGCTCGGTGCGTTCAGTGCGATTTATATAAGTAAAAAATAATGTTTATCACTTTTGAAACAGGGGTAGGGAGTGTGACTGGAGCAAACTTTTTGGTGGAGACTAAAGAAAAGAAATTCCTCGTAGACTGTGGGATGGTCCAGGGAGATCATGAGACAGAGAAGCAAAACCGACTACCGTTTTCATATAATCCAGCAGATATAGACTATCTTTTTGTTACCCATGCTCACCTCGACCATGTAGGACGTATCGGTAAGCTCATAAAGGATGGCTTTCATGGAGAAATATATTCGACTCCTGAGACCTTTGCTCTGGCTCAGCTCGTGATGACAGATGCGGTTGGTATCCTTGGGCTTGAAGCTAAGAAAGACAATATTCCACCGATATACGAGACTGCACATGTGGAGAAAGCTTTTACGCTTTGGAAAACTATTCCATACCATGTCGAAACAAAGTTTGCTGATTTTTCTGTATACCTAAAAGATGCTGGACATATCCTGGGCTCATCTATCTTTGAGTTTACGATCGAGGGTAAAAAGATTGTCTTTACTGGAGACTTGGGTAACTCGCCGACACCGTTATTGCGCGATACTGAGTCGATCGAAGGGGCAGAATATATGATCATGGAGAGTGTGTATGGAGATCGTAATCATGAGCCAAAAGACGAGCGCGATGCAAAGTTTGAAAAGATAGTGACTGAGACAATCGCGAGAGGAGGCACACTAGTTATCCCTAGCTTTTCACTAGAAAGAACCCAGGTGATTTTGTACGAATTAAACAATTTGGCTGAAAAAGGTGTGCTCAATGTACCAGTATACGTAGACTCACCGCTCGCTACAAAGGTAACTGATATATATCGTGAAAGCACCGAGTTGTTTAATGATGGGATAAAAAAGCAGATTGCGGAAGGTGATGACATTTTTAATTTTAAAAAGCTAAAGTTTACAATAAATCACGAAGAGTCAAATGCGCTCGATCGGATCCAAGGCCCAAAGATCATCCTAGCAGGATCGGGTATGTCGATGGGTGGGCGAGTGCGCCATCATGAGGCAAGCTATCTCCCAAATCCTAATAACACCATTCTCCTTGTTGGATATCAGCCGCTCGGGACTCTGGGGCGTAATCTGCAGGATGCAAAGAATTCGGTAACTATCGACAAACAAAAGGTAAAAGTCGAAGCAAAGATCGAAACTATATTTGGGTATTCATCACACAAAGACTCCGACCACCTCGTCGAGTTTGTTTCAAAAGGGAAAACAACACTAAAGAAAGTATTTCCAGTCATGGGTGAGCCAAAGTCGTCACTATTTTTGGCGCAGCGGATCAATGATGAGCTCGGTATACATGCTGAATATCCTGAGAGAGGGAAGCGATACGAGTTGTAGGTACAAAAAAACCGCCGAGTGGCGGTTTTTTTTGTTATGCTACTGATTTTACAATCTTTGCAAATGCTTCTGGGTGTGACTCTGCGAGGTGAGAGAGTGACTTTCGGTCGAGAGCAATGTTTTTCTTTTTCAAAGCTCCGATGAACTTGCTGTATGAAAGGTTTGCGTCGATAGCTCGGAGGGCAGCGTTTATCTTTACATTCCACTCACGTCGGAAAGCTCCTTTCTTGTCTCGTCGGTGTGCGAAAGCATATGCACCAGCATGTGAGATCGCTTCGTATGCCTGTCGCTCTTTTGAGCTACGTCCAAATCGATATCCCTTTACTCGTTTGAGGATATTTCGTCGTGTTTTCAGCGCATTTACTCCTTTTTTTACTCTTGTCATGGTTTTATAGGTTTACTAAAAATCTGCTCTTTTCTTTCGCAGTCATATGAAAATCGTTTAGATTGTTCTTTTTCTTGAGCTGGCTGCGTCGGCTTTCTTTTGCATTGAAATGGTTTTGACCAACTGAACGACCCAAGATTTTTCCGTTCTTGGTTACCTTTAGTCTTTTTGCGTATGATTTGTTTGTTTTGATCATGCTTTTTCGATTATTGCGGTTACTCCTTTGGGTCCTTTCTTTGGTGCTTCAGCGATCTTGTATTCGACGGTAATAAGTCGCAATATACGGTCCATTCGCTCCTTTAGGAAGTTGAACTCCATATATTTTGAACGTCCGGTGAGGAAAAGGTCGATTTTAACTCGATTGCCCTCTGCGAGCCACTCTGAAGCCTTTTTTGCTTTGAGTTCGAGATCGTGATCTCCTGTACCTATTTTTACCTGAACATTCTTGAGTTCTGAAGTCTGAGTACGTGCTTTTGATAGCTTTTGCTTTTTCTTTTCGTCGTACTGAAATTTACCATAATCCATGATTTTTGCAACCGGTGGAACGGCATTTGGCGAAATTTCAATAAGGTCAAGATTAGCCTCTTTGGCAATCCGAAGCGCTTCTGTGAGGGGGATAACGCCGTAGTTAGTCCCTTCGTCACCGATTACGCGTAATTCGGGTGCCTTTATGTAATTGTTTATTCGTACTCGTGTATTACTCAATGTTTTGCTATTTAAGCATACTTTGCCTTTATAGTAAAGGCCTAAAGGGCACAATCAGGTTTTCGAACAGTTTCTGGATCAAAGGGCGGGTTTTCCAGGTTTGGAGGCTTATTTCCTGGGATTCGCTGAGATCGGTCAAAAACAGGCTTTTTAGGTCCGAAACAAGTCTTTGGTCAGTCGTAACTATGTTTGCTTCAAAGTTGTAGCGGAGGCTCACATTGTCGAAATTGAGGGTTCCG
This sequence comes from uncultured Candidatus Saccharibacteria bacterium, assembly GCA_964481175.1. Classification (GTDB taxonomy): domain Bacteria; phylum Patescibacteriota; class Minisyncoccia; order Phycocordibacterales; family PALSA-1337; genus JAGOVB01. The sequence goes on along the minus strand of CAYZSZ010000015.1, from coordinate 3,304 downwards.
GTTGTAGCCCAATTGTTGTCCACAATCATGCTTTTTGAATGGATCATACCTTTTTCATAGAAATAGATATGGACGCCGGCTTTGAGGAGACGATTGAAAAATGAGTATGCACCAATATCGACAAAGAAATGATCCGATTGTTCGGGAATAATGATTTTTACAATCACATTGCGCTTGCGAGCTTTGAGGATCTGGCGGAGCATGGTCCGGTCTGGGACAAAGTAAGGGGTAGTGATCTCAATCGATCGTCTTGCTCGATCAAAGGCGTCATATATTTCTTTGTAGAGAAAACGCATTTTGCGGAGGGGACTGTTCGTGACATAGGCAGTATCACCAAATATCTTTGGTGGTTGTCGGTTCCATCGATATGTCTTTGTACCAGAGCGATTCCACATCTGCTCAAAAGTCTCGGTGATCGAGGTGACGATCGGCCCTGTGATCTTTATATGTGTTTCGATCCAGTCGTACGTTTCTTCCCAGATCGAAGCGCTGCCAGTAAATGCGATCCTTCCGTCGATGACGAGAGATCTCCTATGGTCTCGGAAAAACCAAAAACGATGGTTCCAAGCGGTGCGGGGAATGAGTGTTTTGAAAAAGCGCAGGCGAACCCCTTTCTTTTTCAAATCCTCGATCATGCTTGAGCCGAAAAAAGAAAAGCTACCGGCTGCATCCCAGAGGAGGCGGACACGGACACCTTGCTGCGCTTTGGCGATACAGACATCGAGAAACTGTTTGCCGATATCATCGGGGACGAAAATAAACTGTTCGAGGTCTATCGTCTCCTGAGCGTTTTTGCACATCTCAAGCATTTCTTTCCAAGCACTCACACTATCGCGGTATATAGTGTAATTCATGATCGTTTGAGTTGTTCGTATGCCTGAGCGATTTCTTTTGTGATCGTATTCTTTGGCAGTTCTTTTCCATCGATACTTTTGACAGAGACGATACCTGCAGAGCTACCGGTGAGGAATATTTCGTCTGCGGTGTAGAGATCTTCGCGAGTTACTTTTTTTTCGGTCACTTTTTTTATCTTCATTACGGTGTCTCTCGTTATCCCAATCAAGATGTCACTTTGAGCATCGGGGGTAAAAATCTCTCCATTTTTTACATAAAAGATATTTGCAACAGTTGCCTCGGATACAAAACCAGCGCTGTTCATCGCAATCGCTTCATCAAACCCTTTTTGTAGTGCTTCGTTTTTCATGAGGCAGGCATTTGCATAGCTACCGTTTATCTTTGCACGTGGTGGGATCATATTGTCGGCGACACGGATCCATGAAGAGATGCACACATCGATTGCTTCTTTCCCATAGAGTGATTTCATCGGGATCACGTATGCCGACATCTCGGTTTTCAAACCGTGGATCTTTGTACCAGCTGCTTGGGCATCGATAAAATAGGTGACTCGGACGAGGGCATTGCTCTCGGCATTCTTTTTGATGAGTTCCGTCATCTTTGTTTCGAACTGCTCAAATGAGACATACCCATCAAATGGGAACATGCCGACAATCTTTGCTGAATTGCAGAGACGATCATAGTGTTCCTGTAAACGAAATGGTTTCCCATCGGTCACACAGAAGACGGTATAAATACTCATACCGTAGAGAACTGATGAAGAAGCGATGCTCAAGTTTGCTTCTTTGAAAGGCACAAAAGCACCACGTAAATAGGCAATAGATGATTCGAGAGGCATGCAGGTATTATATGTCATTTACATAAAAATGGTATTATATTTCTATGATTGCAAATTCAAAAGCCGCTCTTATATTGTTTGGAATGTTGGTTGTAGTTGTGTCTGCCTATATTATTTCTGCTCAAGAAAAAGTGATCCCAGTTGTCGTGGAGACGACAATCCCTCCGGTAAACGACACTCATAATTATGATTATGTTTTGCCAGATATTTCTCCAACGTCGACTCCTCAGTCGATAGTTCCTATAGATAAAACAAATGCGTTTGATGCTGCGCCACGATCGATGAGTGTAAGTAATGTAGTCGGGTATTTTGCAAGCGGTGCATTTGTCATCAGTGTCCCGGAGTGGCTTGTACAGCATTGGACTTCGACAAGTACCGATACTTTTGGATCAATGGCTTTTTTACCGAGGGAAGATGTTGAGGGTGTAGATTTTTCTCGCATTGAAATATATATCCGCCCGACAGATGAGCTCTTTAATGCAGAGTGGCTGTTTACAGAAGATAAAAAAGACGAGCATGTAGCTACTGACACGTATCTAAACCTAGCTGAAGATATGAAGATTTACTATATAAATAGTGTGCGAGGAAATCGTACATACCTCACATTCTATGCCGATGGAAACAACAAGACAGCGAGAATCACTTTCAATGCAGCAAATAAAAATGCAGACAAATACATCCCAAAGATAAAAGAATTGGTAAGTAATATCGGTACTGGGCGCAGATCGACTGTTTTTGATAAATAAAAAGTGGGCGTCACTTGCGTGACGCCCGACTCTCTCAGCAACGTGTTAATTTCAATTGCGACGTCGAGTTCAGCACGTATCGTCAACCTCCTTTTCTCAATTACATAGTAATTGAGCGATGACGCCCCTCTGGGGAACAGAAGATGCCTGCTGAGAGGGCATGAAGGCGTTACTGCATATTAGTCTACTCCCATACAAAGAGAAATCAAGTATAAAAGAAAAGCCCCTCACCGAGAGTCCAGCAAGGGGCTTCTCTCGGGGAGGGGCGATCAGGTTTCGATGACGGGTACGATTGATTGAATGTCACTCTTTGGAATAATTTCGATGCCTAGTTTGGCGTACTCATCCAGGCATCGGGTGCCACCGGTTATCGAATATATGGTGGCGGGATTTCGGTCCGCTTTTAACTTCCTCGCGACCTCCAAACCTTCGTCACCGTTAGGTGTTAGGCTGTGGTCGAGAAAAATGATGCCTGGCCTGTGTGTTTCGACTGCCCGCAGCGCCTGTTCGACAGAGCGGCACTGAGCCACTACCACGTTTTGGTTCTGCGAGTAGAGTCGTTGGAGACTCCTAACGATTGAGGAATCATCGTCTATTACTAGAGCTTTCATGCAAGGATGTATCGGGGTTGCGGTGTGACTACTAAAGTTACATTATTCTAGATTGTCGAGCGTGTCAATTTTTGTGGATACAAAGCAAAATTTATTATTGAAATATCTGTAGCGTATTTTTTACTGATATAATTGAAGTATGGAAGAAAAATTAAACAACTCGAACACGAAGTAATTCTTTTGAAAGAAAGAAATAGAAAAGTAGAAGCTGATAAGACGTGGGAGACGAGCAAAAAAAGAAATCTTACCATCAT
>CAYZSZ010000014.1:0-13657 GCA_964481175.1 uncultured Candidatus Saccharibacteria bacterium | reverse complement strand
TCAGTTGGTAGAGCAGCCGTTTTGTAAACGGCAGGTCGTCAGTTCAAGCCTGACAGGTGGCTCCAAGTGTGTTATTATGTCGTTGGGAGGAATATAAGCCATGAACTTCAGCAAAAAGAGTTTTCTTGATTTTGTAACCTCAAATCACGGTTCGGATGTTTCTGCGGGTTGTGAACGCCGCCTGGCTCACTATGGGCCTGATGACCTCATCTCAGCAGACCTCGCCATTTCAGTACTCAGGGAGGCTCATCTCGAAAATCAACGTGCGCAGCAAAGCCCCGCCGTTGTGCCGATGACTTCTCGCTGCACTTTTGATCATTTCGATGAGGTGGCGATGAATGCTGCAATCTGTGCTGCGGTGGTCTAAGGATTCGGGCTTTCAGCTAATAGGGGGCGTCGTCAAGGGTGACGGCGTCCTCTTTTTATATATATAATTATATGTATAATTACCACTATGAATCAAAAGGGTCACCTACATCCCGCTACACAGCTCATCCGAGAGATGGCAAAGATCTTTGATGATTTGGGTTTTGCAGTTGCGAGTGGTCCTGAGCTCGAAAAAGAGTACTACAACTTTGATGCACTCAATATTCCAAAGGATCACCCATCTCGCGACATGCAAGATACATTTTGGATAAAAGGAGGAGATAGAAATCTTTTGACTACACAGACATCAGCGATCCAGATCCGTCACATGGAGAAAAACAAACCACCATTCCGTATTATTGCTCCAGGAAAGGTATATCGAAACGAAGCTACTGATGCCACCCATGAGGTGCAGTTTTATCAAGTCGAAGGACTTCTCGTCGACAAGACAGCTACTCTCGCAGAGCTAAAAGGTACTCTTGAAAACGCTCTCAAAAAACTATTCGGTGATGATGTGGTCATCCGTTTCCGACCGAGCTACTTTCCATTCGTAGAACCTGCAGTGGAGGTAGATATGAAATGGAAAGACAAATGGCTCGAGGTAGGTGGCGCTGGACTCGTACATCCAAACGTTTTTTTGGCTGCTGGGCTTGATCCAAAAGAATGGAAAGGCTTTGCTTTTGCCTTTGGTCTCGATCGACTCCTCATGCTCAAATACGGCGTCGACGATATCCGTCACCTCTATACCGGCGATCTTCGTTTCGTAAATCAATTCTAAAATGAAAATTCCTTACTCTTGGCTCCAAGGACAATTCAATAATCAACTCCCATCGATAGAAAAACTAGCGGATCTTTTTACATTCCGTGCATTCGAAGTAGAGGGTATAGAGGGAGACGAGATCGATCTCAAAGTACTTCCAGATCGTGCACACTATGCACTCTCATGGAATGGTATCGCGTACGAAGTCTCTGCGATGACTGGTCTCCCATGGACTCAAGCAGTATATGAAGAGAAAAAGGGGAATGGAAAAAAGGTAGATATAAAAATCGAGCACCCAAAGTGCAACAGATACGTCGGACGGTACATCGGAAATATCAAAACCAAAAATGTAGTAGAGATCACTAACAACGTTATGTTTGTGACTGGCCAGCCGACACATGCATTTGATGCAGACAAAATCGTCGGAGGCATTACGGTCCGTCCTGCAAAAGAAGACGAGCACATTCTCACTCTCGATGGAAAAGATATCACGCTCAACCCAACTATCATGGTCATTGCTGATGATCAGGGTCCGCTTGCTATCGCGGGAGTAAAGGGAGGCGATCGAGCAAAGGTAACAGATACTACCAAAAATATTCTCCTCGAGTCAGCACACTTTGATGCAGTACATGTTCGTCGTGCATCGACCCAGGTAGGCATCAAAAACGACTCAAGTAAGCGTTTTGAAAACGATATATCACCAAGCATCGCTATCGAGGCTATGCATATGCTCTCGAGCCTTATAGACGGGGAATACGGCGATATTGTCGACATATACCCACATCCTGCAGCAGAGTGGTCAGTCACTATCGATCCAAAAGTTATATCAGCACGACTCGGTGTAGAAATACCTGATGAAAAGATAAAAGAGATTCTTTCACTTTTGAAAATTAAAAATGAAAACTGGAAGCTCACGCCGCCACTGTACCGACTCGATCTCAAAATCCCTGAGGACTTTGTCGAGGAAATCGGGCGACTGTATGGCTATGAAAACATTCCTGCAAAGCTCCCACAGAAAAATACTCCAGCTCCGATCCATCCACAGTTTTATTATATTGAAACCCTAAAGGATTCTCTCGTTGAAAAAGGCTATTCAGAAACCATCCTCTACACTCTCGGCAAAAAAGGACACTACGAAACTGCATATCCAGTAGCAAAAGACCGCGCATTCCTTCGCGACACTCTCATGCACCATTTAGAAACAAGCATCCTCCAAAACACTCGCAATGCAGATCTACTCGAAATGGAGATGATTAGACAGTTTGAGGTCGGAAAAGTATTTGATGCTGACGGAGAGCATTTCCACCTCGGTCTCGCTATCGGTTTTGCAAAAAAGATAAAAGGCAATACTCCAGCTGATGAGCTCAAGAAAACATTTACAGAGCTTGGCTTTACCGTACCTGAAATAAAAACTAAAGACCTTACTGCATGGGGCGAGGTACGACTGACGATCCCGATGGAGATCGCTGGTGTATACAATTTCTCAAAATCTTCAAACGTAAAATACGTTCCCATTTCTCCATACCCATTTGCAGTACGCGACGTAGCGCTCTTCGTTCCAGATACAGTGACTGAACAAGAAGTACGAAAGATAATCGAAACCAATGCAGGGAAGTACTGCGTGCGACTACGACTTTTCGATTTATTTAAAAAAGAAGGCAAAACTTCTATGGCATTTCGTATGGTGTTCCAGGCTAGTGATAAAACACTCACAGAGGAAGAAATAAATACTCCACTACAGGCTGTTTATGAAGCTTTGAAGGTAAAAGGATGGGAGATTCGATAGTGGCTTTTGGAGGGTAAATTTGCTATAATATCCGCATATAAAACACCCAAAAATATGGCTGAAAACCCGAAAAAGAAAGAGAGTTACGGAGCAGATGATATTCAGGTCCTCGAAGGGCTAGAGCCAGTACGAAAGCGTCCTGGTATGTACATCGGTACCACTGGTCCCGATGGTTTTCATCATTTGATTACTGAGATCTTCGACAACTCTCGCGACGAAGCGATGGGAGGTCACTGTAACGATATCGAGATCACTTTTCTCCCAGGTAACCGTGTTCGAGTAGCCGACAACGGACGAGGTATTCCAGTCGATATACAGAAGCAGACAAAAGTTTCAGCTCTTGAAACTATTATGACCGTGCTCCATGCCGGAGGAAAGTTCGGTGGTGAGGGCTACAAAGTATCTGGAGGTCTCCACGGAGTGGGAGCATCAGTAGTAAACGCTCTTTCTATTTACACTCAGGTAGTCGTGCATCGAGACGGAGGCGTCTACATGCAGGAGTACTCTCAGGGAAAGAAAAAAGCAGCCGTAAAAAAGATTGGCAGCTCAAAACTCCGTGGAACTATCGTTACATTCGAACCAGACGAAATTATCTTCGGAAAACAGACGTTTGATTTCAATCGTATTGTAAACCACATGCGACAGCAGGCATACCTCGTACGAGGACTTCGCATCTCAGTTATCGATGCTCGAGAACAAAAGATAGAAATCGATGAAGTAAAAGATCACTATGTACGTGAGCTCGGTATCAAAGCGCCGTCACATACATTCTACTTCGAAGGAGGTCTCGCATCTCTTGTCCGATTTACAAATCAGATCCTCACTCCACTCCACAAAAATATTTTCTATGTAGAAAAGCCAGCCGAAGGAGTGGAGTCAGTTGAAATCGCACTTCAGTACGCTGACGATGTATCGTCACGCATGCTCGCATTCGCAAACAACATTTATAACTCAGAAGGAGGTACTCATATTACCGGTTTCAAAACCGCACTCACTCGTACACTCAACACCTACGCAAAGAAAAACAATTTGGTAAAAGAAGGTGAGGACAGCTTTACTGGAGACGATGTACTCGAAGGTCTCACTGCTGTGGTGTCTGTAAAGATCCGTGAAATCCAGTTTGAAGGACAGACCAAAGCAAAGTTGGGAACTGTCGAGGCACAAGGTGCAGTGACCACAGTTTTCTCAGAGGCATTTTCACAGTTCCTAGAAGAAAATCCAGATGATTCAAAAGCAATCATCCAAAAGGTGGTACTCGCGATGAAGGCTCGAAAAGCTGCAAAGGCTGCAAAAGATTCTATCTTGCGAAAGGGAGCGCTCGAAGGTATGACCCTCCCAGGTAAGCTTGCTGACTGTCAGACAAAAGATGCATCAGAGTCAGAGCTATTTATCGTAGAGGGAGACTCTGCGGGAGGTACAGCAAAGACAGGGCGTGATCGACGTACTCAGGCTATCCTCCCACTTCGAGGAAAGATCTTGAACATCGAGCGAGCTCGTCTCGACCGTATGCTCGCATCTGAGCAGATCAAAAACCTTGTCCTCGCACTCGGTACTGCAATCGGCGATACCTTTAATATTGAAAACCTCCGATATCACAAGATCATCATCGCAACAGATGCCGACGTCGACGGAGCACACATCCGCACACTTCTTTTGACCCTATTTTACCGATACTTTAGACCACTGGTTGATGGAGGCTTTATCTATATCGCTCAACCACCACTATACAAAGTAAAACGAGGAAAAGAGATTCTTTACTTCTACACTGAAGAAGAAAAAGTAAAAGCATTGGGCAGCGATGTCCCTGAAATCACCGAAGAGGTAGAAGGTGCTGATACTGAGACTCCAGAAGTAGAAGATCCAAAGAAACCAGCAAAGGTCAGTATCCAGCGATACAAAGGTCTCGGAGAAATGAATGCCGAAGAACTTTGGGAAACCACTATGGACCCTGCAGTGCGTATTTTGAAGCAGGTAAATATCGACGATGCACAGGATGCAGACAAAGTATTCGACATGCTCATGGGAACCGATGTTCCAGCACGAAAGCACTTTATCCAGTCAAACGCTAAAAAGGCTACCATTGACATATAGCCTGTTTCTATATACAATTTTTATATATGAAAAAACTATACATAGCAGCTGCATTAGTTCTCGTTACTCTCATACTCCCACAACAGGCTCAGGCAGTACGAATCGGAAACATCTTTGATCCACTTTGTCTTTTTGCGTGGCGAGACGGATGTAAGGACAATATAACTGTTGATAATAGTATCAACGACTCTTTCAACATAAACAGCAACGTAAACAGTCCAGGCGGAGTAGTAACAGGAAATACCAACAATACAAATACAGGGGGCAATGATAATAACAACTATTACGACGATCTATACGTAAGCTGTTATTCTGATGTGTCATATGCTGATACAGATGAACGAGTGCGATGGTATGCGTCTGTTTCTGGAGGGACTGGTTCATACAGCTATGACTGGAGCGGTTCTGAGGGGTTGGATGGAAACAGCTCAAGTGTTTCGATTTCATATGACGATCCAGGAACAAAAAGTGCAAATGTTCGCGTAAGCTCAGGTGGCAAATCGATTTCTCGTTCTTGCGGAACTGTCTACATTCAAAATGATCGAGACTATTACTATGACGACTATAATTACAATTACTACGATCGACCAAGCGTCTCTTGTTACCCAGAGACTACATACGGAAACACTTATGATCGAGTGATCTGGAGAGCTTATGCAAATGGTGGAAATGGTACCTACAGTTATTCATGGTCTGGTACTGATGGCCTTTCAGGTAGAAGCGAATCTATTTCAAAAACATACAATCGCAGCGGTACAAAAAGCGCGTCTGTGACTGTCCGTTCAGCTGGACGTAGTGCTTCCGCTTCATGTGGCAGCATCGTGATCGGTGGAGATTACAATTACAACTACGCTCCTGTATATGCACCAGTAGTTCCAACGACTTTGTATGCAACCTGTGCACCAAACGTCAGCTCTACTCGAGTGGGCTCAGTAGTTACATGGACTGTGTATCCAACTGGCGGCAACGGTATATATTCATACATCTGGTCAGGTAGCGATGGATTCAGTGGTAGCCAAAAATCAGTGGTGACAAGCTACCGATCGACAGGTCCAAAATACGCTACTGTTAGCGTCTATTCAGCAGGGAAGACAACAACAATCTCTTGTGGAACGGTAAACATTTCTACCGCAGCAAAGACAGTAATAAAAAAGCCAACAACTGTAAAACCAGCTCCAGAACCAGTCGCCGAAACTCCTGATTCTAATTTCAATATATTCGATAATGTCCCTTGGACGTTTGTATTTATCTGTATATCAATCATCATCTTCTGTACTGTGATGTACTTGATTGCGAAGGCAAGTAAGTAGTGTTGTGAGTTTTTGGGTATTTTATTAAATATACACCTTGACATAAAGAGTCTTTGGTGCTATACTATATGTCCAGAGGGTAGGTGATTGGTCATGTCGACCAGCCGAGCCTCAAACTCCTAAATAGCCCCAAAAGTGAACACCAACAGCAAAAAAAAGACCCAGCCCATCCGCACAGGCGTCGCAATCTTGAATGCCCTTGCGACCCTCCGCCCGGCCAATATGGTCCGTCCCGCGCCGGTCAGGCATTACCGCATCGAGGGCGGTGCAGTGGTTCCGCTCAACTGAGACCTGGAACCAAAACCTCAGATCCCCCTGAGCTACGCAAGTGGCTCAGGGGTTTTGTTTGTTTTATTTCTTCTCCTTTATCTCTTTTGAAATCCGCTCGAGCGCTTCTTCGATGCTAACCTGTCCGATCTGGCCACGATCACGGCTTTCGAGAGTTATTTTTCCTGCTTCGATGTCTTTATCGCCGAGGATGATAAAGTACGGTACATGCTCTGTCTTTGCATTTCGAATCTTTTTACCAAATGTTTCTGGAGATACATCGATATCGTATCGGATCTGTGCGTCACGGAGTAGAGTGATATATTCCTGAGCTTTTTCATTGTGACGATCGGCGATAGGGATCACGCGGACTTGGACTGGAGACAACCAGAGAGGGAACTTTCCAGCATATTTTTCAATAAGAAATGCCATCACACGCTCGATAGCTCCGATCGATGATCGGTGGACGACGATAGATTCTTGCTCTTTTCCTTCTTTGTTTATAAAGTTCAATGCAAAACGTTTTGGCATCACGAAGTCATACTGCACTGTAAATGCTGTGTTTTCTTTTCCACGAACATCTTTCATCTGCACATCGATCTTTGGTCCGTAAAATGCTGCTTCATTTTCTGCTTCTGTAAATTTTACGTTCTGCTCTTTGAGTACGCTGCGGAGTATCTCTTCGCTACGATCCCATGCTGCATCGTCTTTAAAATACTTTTTGTCGTCTTTTCGATCGCCAAGAGAGAGGCGATACCAGAAGTCCTCGCCCTTTACTAGACCAAAGACACTAGCCATGTGTTCGATGAGGTCGAGTGCACCTTTGACCTCTTGTTTTGCTTGTTCGTCGCTCGCACATATGATGTGGGCGTCTGAAAGACAAAAGCTTCGAACACGTACAAGTCCTGCAAGCTCACCAGACTGCTCGTAACGGTATAGTTTTGCTATCTCAGCTATACGCATAGGGAGTTCTCGATATGAACGAGGCTTTGAGAGGTATAGCTCAAAGTGGTGCGGACAAGTCATCGGTCGGAGCATGTACTCTTCGTCGTCGATAACAATCGGCGCATACATAGAGTCCTTGTAGTACGGATAGTGACCAGACTTTTTATATAGTGCAAGGTTAGCAATGTCAGGAGTGTAGACGTGTTTGTAGTCTCGCTTTATCTCTTCGTCTACAACAAAGCGCTCTAGCTCGCGGCGGATCGCAGCTCCTTTTTCGGTCCAGAGGGGAAGTCCTTTTCCTACGGTGTCAGAAAAAGTAAAGAGTTCTAGCTCCTTGCCTATTTTTCGGTGGTCATTATCTTGTATTTCCATGCGTGTATAGTACTACAATTCCTTTACTTTTTCTATCACAAAGCTTTTTGTGCCATTTCTTTCATTTACCTTTCCTTTAACAGCTAGACACTTGTCGACTTGGAGGAGTGATTTGCTTCCTTCGTATAGTTTTGGGAATGCGACCGCTTCGATTGAGCCACTGAAGTCGGTGAGAGTGAGGAATGCCATCATGTCACCCTTTTTTGTATTGAATGGTTTGACCATCTCTACGATACAAGGGAAGATCACTTCTTTTTCGGTATCATCGACTTCTTTTGCTTTCAAAATATTCATATCTCGAGAATTTATCTTGTCTCGATATGGGTCGAGTGGGTGACCAGAGATGTAGAGGCCGAGGAGCTCTTTTTCCCATGCGAGACGTTCTTTTTCTGAGACAGGTGGTACATCTGCGAGCTTTAGCTTTGGAAGAGTACTGGTATCTTCCATGAGACCGAATAACGAGTCTTGGTTTGTTGGGAGTTTCTCATGTTCTTTGTTGTAGGCCAAAAGGTTTTCGATGTTTCCCATGAGGACTCCACGATCGATACCAAAACTGTCGATCGCTCCTGCTTTGATCAGTGCTTCTAGGGATTTTTTATTCAAATTTCGATCACGGACTCGGTCGAGAAAGTTTGCGAGAGAGGTAAACTTGCCTGCACGCTTTCGTTCCTCGATGATGGCGGTGGCGATGCCTTGGCCAAAGTTTTTGATGGTGACGAGTCCAAATCGGATCGTCTTTTCTTTTCCTGGGACCACGGTAAACTGGCTGTAACTTTCATTTACATCCGGTGGGAGAATAGGTATGCCCATGCGTCGACACTCAGCGACGAATTCGCCGATCTTTTCTACATCTCCTGAGTCGGCGGTGAGCACTGCAGACATGTATATAGCAGGATAGTTTGCTTTCATGTATGCGGTTTGGTATGCCACACGACCGTAGCTTGCAGCGTGTGCTTTGTTGAATCCGTATGCGGCAAACGGTTCGATCAGTTTCCAAAGCTGCATCGCTTTCTTTTCAGTCAATCCGTTTTTGATGAGACCAGCGAGCAGTTTTCCTTTTTGCTCCTCCATTTCTTTTGGAATCTTTTTACCCATCGCTTTTCGGAGCTTGTCTGCTTCGAGCCAAGAGTATCCACCGAGCTTGATCGCAATCATCATAACGTCGTCCTGATAGGTGATCACACCGTATGACATGTCGAGAATAGTTTTGAGACGAGGGTCCAAGTATTTTATCTTTTCTGGATCGTGTTTTCGTTCGATGTATTCTGGGATCGATTCCAAAGGTCCAGGACGATAGAGGGCCACCATCGCATTGATGTCGTGGATACGGGTAGGCTTGAGGTCGACCAAGAATTTTGTCATACCAGTACCGTTGAGCTGGAAGAGTCCGGTGGTCTGACCCTTGGCGAGGATTTCAAATGTTTTTGGATCGTCGAGGGGTATCTCGTCGATATCGATCGTGATGCCTTCGATCTTTTTTACACGCTCGATTGCATCAGCGAGGATGGCGAGATTTTTGATACCCAAAAAGTCGAACTTCAAAAGACCTACTCCGTCTTCTCCGACGGCGTACATGTCGTATTGGGTGATGATTTTGTTGTCTCCTTTAGTATCGTACTGGAGAGGTACATATTCGACGAGTGCTTCGGGACCGATCACCACGCCGGCAGCGTGGACGGAAATGTGTCGGGCACATCCTTCAATCTTTTTTGCCATATCGACGATACGTTTGGTATCTGCATCTTTGTTGTACAAATCTCGGAACTCAGTCACTTCTTCGAGTGCTCGATCGATCGTCATGGGGAAGCCTTGGGCACCCATAGGGATGAGTTTTGAAATACGATCGCCGATTTCGTATGGGTATCCCATCGCTCGTGCAACGTCGCGCACTGATCCTTTGGCCATCATGGTTCCAAAAGTTCCGATCTGAGCTACTTTGTCATGTCCGTATTTTCTTCGAACATAGTCGATCACTTCGTCGCGTCGGTTATCGGCAAAGTCCATGTCGATATCGGGAGCCGAAGGTCGTTCTGGGTTTAGGAATCGTTCGAATGGTAGGTTGTATGCGAGCGGATCGACGTTTGTAATACGAGTGACGTATGTCGTAAGGGATCCGGCAACCGATCCTCGGATGTTTGTGAGGATGCCGTGCTCGTGCGCGTATTTGAGGAGGTCGGTCACTACGAGGAAGTACTGAGCATATCCTTTGTTTTTGATCACCTCGAGTTCGTAGTCGAGACGGTCGGTGACTTCTTTGGTGAGTGAGAGTCCACGTTTTGGAATGCCTTCGTAGGCAATGCGGCGCAGCTCTTCGTCATATGAAAGACCGCTTTCGACAACGTATTTTGGGAAAAGCCATTTGCCGAGGGTGAGTGTGACATTGCACATATCTGCAATCTTTTGGGTATTGTCGAGCGCTTCGGGAATATCAGCAAAAAGCTCGTTTGCTTTTTCGGTAGAGATAAAAGAAAAGTTTTCGTCGTCATTGTCAGAGCGATCAGATCCATCGCCGTGAGTGTTTACGAGCATGAGCGTGTCACGAGCTGCGCGGTCCTCTTCGTTTATATAGTACACATCATGAGCGGCGACGATCGGTGTGTCGGTCTCGTGAGCAAGCTTGATGAGCTGATTCATGAGTCCTTCGTGTCCATCGATCTCTGGGTGGCGAGTGATCTCGATATAAAAATCTGGGTAGACACTCTTGTACCAGGCTATCTTTTCTTTTGCCTTTTCGATATCGCGCATCTTGAGTGCTGCAGAGATCTCACTTGAAAACGATGGAGCGATCGCAACGATACCTTGATTGTATTTTTTGATGAGCTCTTTGTCGATACGAGGTTTGTAGTAGAATCCTTCGAGGTTCGAATAGGTAACGAGCTTTATTAGATTTTTATATCCTTCAAAATCTTTTGCCAAAAGCACTAGTCGATGACGTTTGCTATCGACGCCAGCCTGCATGTCTTTTCGGGTTCTGGTTGCGACATAGAAATCTACACCGATGATCGGCTTTATCCCTTTTTTGACACAGGCCATATAAAAATCGATCACACCGTACATGTTTCCAGCATCAGTGATCGCAAGTGCGGGCATATTGAGCTCCTTTGCTCGAGCGACGAGATCATCGATCTTTGGGAGGGCGTTGAGGAGAGAGTAGTGACTGTGGACGTGGAGATGGATAAACGGGTGGGGCATAAAGACATTATACATATTTTGTTATAATCCAGCTATGAAATACATGATCGGCATCGACGAAGTCGGAAGAGGTCCCATAGCAGGGCCGGTTACGGTCTGTGCCTGTATGATTTCATCGGATATTGCTAAGAAATATAAAGGAATAAAAGATTCGAAAAAGCTTTCAGAAAAAAAGCGAGAAGAAATATTTTCTATTATCAAAAACGAAGTACAATACAAAGTCACAAGCATCAGCGCAAAAGAAATAGATAAAAAGGGGATTAGTTTTTGTATAAAAAAAGCATTGGCAGAATCTATTTCTATATTTCCCACTGATACTTTGGTTTTGCTTGATGGAGGACTAAAAGCACCATCAGAATTTAAAAATCAAAAGACGATTATAAAAGGGGATGAAAAGGAGGTTTGTATAGCCCTCGCCTCTATTATTGCAAAGGTAACTAGGGACGGATATATGCGTAAAATGGCCAAAAAGTACCCTATATACGGCTTTGAGGGGCATAAAGGGTATGGAACCAGGGCGCATTATACAGCCATCAAAAAGGGTGGGAAATCGCCGTTACATAGGCTTTCCTTCTTGCAAAAAACCGCAAAACCTGTATAGTATAGCCATTATGGTAAATCGAATGCGCGCAACTCGGGCTCACCGAGATAATAGACGAAGTCATCATGCACTAGACGCTGCTCGTCTTTCAAAGTGTTCAAATTGTGGAGCGATGCATCTTCGACACTCTATGTGTGCAAAATGTGGATACTATCGTGGTAAAATGATTATCGATATGAAAAAAGCGCTCGACAAAAAGATGGCTCGAGCAAAAGTAAAAGAAACAACTGCTCGATAAAAAAGAAACGTGAACAGTACTTTAAAAAATTAAAATGGCAAATAGACACCTCTCAAGATCAATAGTTCTCCAGTCACTCTTTGAATGGGACTTTGGCGGTGATGAAGCAAAGCATGACCTAAAAGGTATACTCGACCGAAATGCAGCAGAGTTTGCACCAGGGATGAGTGATATCGAGTTCATGCGTAATCTGTTTGAAAATATCATTGCGAAGCGTCCAGACCTCGATCTTATCATCGAAAAAGCAGCACCCGATTGGCCAATAGACAAAATATCTGTAGTTGATAGAAATATTTTGCGTATCGGTCTATTCGAACTCTTGTTTGCAAATCGTGATGAAGTCCCAGCAAAAGTAGCGATCAATGAGGCTATCGAGTTAGCAAAATCGTATGGAGGAGAAAATAGCGGAAAGTTCGTAAACGGAGTGTTGGGATCTGTATACAAAGAAATCGGAGAACCAGGAAAAGACGCAGCTCCAAAAAAGAAGAAAGTAAAAATCCCCGACATCCCATATGAAAAGATGCCGATCCAAAAGCTGGGAGGTGCAGTCGTCTATGCAAAACACGAAGGTGAAATATATTTGGCACTCGTGCATGATGTTTTTGGTCACTGGACCCTTTCAAAAGGTAAAATCCCAGCAGATATAGACGTCAAAGAAGGTACCGTGCTAAAGATAAAAGAAGAGATGGGACTCGATATCACGATCGGCGAAGTCCTCGGAAATAACGAGTATATCGCTGCAGACCCAGAGCTCGGCAAACTGCGCAAACAAGTAAACTACTTTTTGGCAGAATCAAAGTTTGATCCGATCAAGCTCGGGACTACAGGAGGACTCGATGATGCGCGATGGTTCCGTTTGGCAGATATTTTGGAGCTCAATTTCTACAATGACATGCTCCCAATCATTACTAAAGCAATAAATTTACTCAGTGCAGAAAAAACTTCCTAATTTTGAAGAGTTAGAAAAGAAAATTGGCGTCGAATTCCGCGATCCAAGTCTTCTTCGACAGGCCTGTACACATCGTTCATATATCAATGAGAACCGTGGACTCGGCCTAGGTCACAACGAACGCCTCGAATTCCTCGGAGACGCGGTGCTCGAACTCGTCGTTACAAATTTCCTATACCACAAATTCCCAGATCGAGCAGAGGGAGATCTCACTGCATACCGTTCTGCACTCGTAAACACAAACAGTCTTTCTAAAGTAGGTGAAATCATGGGGATCAATCCATATCTTTTGATGTCAAAAGGCGAAACCAAAGACGTTGGACGTGCGCGTTCGATCATCATCGCTGATGCTGTCGAGGCCATCATCGGTGCTATATATACGGATCAGGGATACGGTATCGCTGCAAATTTTGTCTCAAAGAATTTACTTGAAGTAGTCGATATCGATGAAATAGTAGATAAAAAACTATGGCTCGATGCAAAGAGTCGTTTTCAGGAGCGCGCTCAAGAAAAAGTAGGTATCACCCCTTCATACAAAACACTAAAGGAAACTGGACCAGATCACAGTAAGCTTTTTACCCTTGGAGTATTTCTCGGTGACGTGCAGGTAGCAACAGGTGCAGGACTCTCAAAGCAAGAGGCAGAACAAAAAGCAGCAGAAAAAGCGCTCGAGGTGAAGGGGTGGTAGTTTACAGATAAATAATTCTGTTTTCCAATCACTCAAACGTGTAAAAATTCATAAATATTTTATCTCGGTTTGCTATCGTCTATGTATTACCT
>CAYZSZ010000013.1:0-13971 GCA_964481175.1 uncultured Candidatus Saccharibacteria bacterium | reverse complement strand
ACCTCAACCACCGCAACTTCAACACTTCCACTACTTTCAGTTAGTGCACTTAGTCTAAATGGTCAGTATGTAACAAGCCTATGGTCAACAACCACAGACTCACTTGCGTTTGATGCACGTCTCGCTGCAAGTACTTCTATACCAACACTTGGTTCACTCACTGGCCTTGCAACTGTAGGTTCTACTACGGGGACAACAACATTCTCTGGAGGCTCTGTGTTTAATGGAATAATAGGTGTGGGAAGTACTACACCTAACGGTAAGTTCGTAATAACAAATATCGACTCAGGACCTTCATTTATTGTTGAAGATTCTGCTGCTGATCTTTCTCCATTTATTATTGATACAACTGGCCGTGTAGGTATTGGAACTACAACTACTTCAGTACCAAAATTAGCTATTCAAGGTAATGGTGTCGGTACAAACGCTAATCTGCAGTTGTATGACAGTAATGGAGGGGCTACGTTCGGTGTTTTGGATAACGGTATAGTAGCCTTTGCAAGTACGTCAGGAACTGTTAACTTTATTGACCCTTCAATTAGTGCAAACGGTACTGCTCGAACAATGCGTTTTAGAAACACGACTTCAAGTCAGCCTGAAGGATTCCAGTTCTGGAATGGAAACACAAACACAAACTTGATGATGATTCAGCAAAGCGGAAACGTTGGAGTTGGAAGCACAACTCCATTTGGAAGATTTGGTATACAAGGTAAAGCTGGCTCTACTACAGACTTGTTCGTTGTAGCTTCATCAAGCAACGCAAATTACATGACAATAAAGAGTAGCGGAGAAACTGGATTTGGAAGCTCTACTCCATTTGGAAGATTCTCAATAAATGCTTCTAGTCAATCAGTTGGCCAACCAACATTCGTTGTTGGATCATCAACTAAAACAGACTTCATTATCGATCAAATTGGAGAAGTGGGTGTCGGAACAACTTCACCATGGAGAACCTTCTCAGTCTCTGGAACAGTTGCAATGAACGGTCTTACTACAGCTGCGGGTACTCCAAGTTCTATCTGTATGAATACCGCTACAAAAGAAATTACTGTAAATGCTGCTACTTCTTGTGTCGTTTCAGACCGAGACCAGAAGCAGCAGATCCAAGACCTCACTGTCTCAGGCCTTCAGGCAATCCGAAACATAAAGCCAGTTACTTTTGCATACAATGATTATCCTGGCCGTTCACGTATTGGATTTATCGCACAGGATCTCCAGGCAGTCGACAATCGACTTGGAGATGCGTTTGATAAAAACGGAATCGCACGTTCGATCGATATCCCTGCAATCATGTCGATTACTGTAAAGGCAGTAAAGGAACTCGATACAAAAGTCGATATACAAGCATCAACCACAGCAAATCAATTCCTCTCACTCATCGGTGCAAAGCCAACTTCAGCAGACAACTTCCTCATAAATGGAGACCTTACATTCAAAAACAATTTTACTATCAAGGGTGATAATACGGATTACCTATACATCAAATCAAATACAGGTAATACAGTTCTCACATTCGACAAGAACGGAAATATTGGTGTTGGCACAACTACTCCTGCGTACAAGTTGCAGATCGCTGGAGATGTTGCAGCTACCGCATTCGTCAATGTCTCAACTCGAGAGGCAAAGAAAGACATCACATACCTAAATGATGATGCAAAGTTCGATGCACTCGCAGATCTTTCAAAGATAAAGATCGCACATTATCGATACAAGACTGATAGCGACGCAGATCCACTTCGACTCGGTTTGATCGCTGAAGAAGCACCAGTAAGCGTATTGTCTGCTAGCGGAAAAGGAGTCGATCTATACAAATTGACCACATTCACTCTAGCGGCAGTACAAGCACAGCAGAAAAATATCGAGGCGATCGATACCCGCCTTACTGCACTCGAAGCAAAAGTTGCCTCATCTACACCGGTTGCTACAGAAGGTTTGATCGCTTCTGTGATCTCAGCGATAAAAGACCTTACACTCAACAAGCTTGAGATCGGTACCAAGGAGAAACCAAGTGGTATCACACTGTACGACGAGGAGACAAATGAGCCATATTGTCTAAAAATGTCAGGAGGAAAGATGAAGTCTACAGCTGGTGCCTGCGGTACAGTAGTTGAGGAAGTAAAACCAGAACCAAAGCCAACAACACCAGATCCTGTAATTTCTACACCAGCACCAACTGAAGCAGCAAGCTCTACAGCTACAACTACAGCACCGGTGACACCAGAACCAAAACCAGCTGAGCCGGCAACTTCGACCCCTGCTACAAACTCAGGATCAAATAGCTCGACATCAGCACCGACACCTGCTCCAGCAGAAACCGCTCCAACACCAGAGCCTACACCAGCACCAGCTCCTGAGGCACCAAAAGCAGAGGAACCAGCTCCGACTCCAGCACCCGCACCTGCTCCAGCACCTGCTGAGACCGCTTCGACTCCAAGTGTTGACACTGCCAACTAAGCAAGCTATACTGCTTTTCACGTAAGTAGCTCGTTCGCTTACCGTTTAATTGTTAATGACGAGATTGTAAAATAAATGGCAAAGAAGCTATATGTAGGGGGAATTCCTTATTCAACAACTAACGAAGGCCTCAAAGCTCATTTCGAGCAGGCTGGAGCAGTTGAAGAAGCTATGATCATCATGGATCGTATGACTAACCGTTCAAAGGGATTTGGATTCGTAACTATGGCATCAGACGATGCTGCAGCTAAAGCGATTGACATGTTCCACGGTAAGCCACTAGAAGGACGAAACCTTACAGTGAACGAAGCTCGACCTATGGAGCCTCGAGAGAAGCGAGACTAATACTCTACGAAAAAGCCCACCACCAGGTGGGTTTTTTCGTGCTAAAATAGCGAAATGATACTTATATTTTTATTAGTGCTTGCAGTTATTTATGGTTTCTTTGATAAGTTTAATAGCGTAACAGTCGATAACTTTTATGTACTTGGGGCGGTCGTGCTCATTTCTGTGCTTGTTGATTTCTTTTCTGGTGTAGTCGGGGCAAAGATAGGCGGAGCAAAGTGGAAGTCACTTGTTTGGGGGACTGTTGGGTTGATCATCGGAACCATCATTACTCCAGTTATCGGTACCGTCATCGGCTTTTTCCTTGGTATTTTTATCTCTGAGTATTATTCAAATCGTCATCATGCAGACAAGGCGTTCAAAGCTGCGCTTGCTGGGGTGATCGGGGCACTCATGGGAACGCTTACAAATATCATTGCAACACTTGTGTTTATAGTACTATTTATAGTATATATAGTGTCATAATGAATCACGAAGTAATCATCTTCTACAAATACATTCATATCGAAGACCCAAAAGCACTGATGCAAAGTCAGCGTGCAGTTTGTGAGCGTCTCGGTATGCGTGGTCGCACCATCATCGCACATGAGGGGATCAACGGAACCTATGAGGGCACCACAGAAAGCATCGAAGAATACATAAAAGATCTTCGAAAAGACCCTCGTTTTACTGATGTATTTATCAAGCGTTCTCCAGGTACTGGGCATGATTTTCCGAAACTCTCTATAAAAGTCAGAAAAGAAATAGTGACTTTAGGCCTCGGTGCACATGATGATATCGATCCAAATGAGACAACTGGTACACATCTCAAACCAGAAGAGTTAAAGCAGTGGTACGACCAAGGCAAGGATTTTGTCATTGTCGACATGAGAAATGACTATGAGTTCGAAGTAGGGCGATTCAAAGGATCTGTACTGCCATCACTAAAGAACTTCCGAGATCTAAAAGAAAATATAAGCGAGCTTGAGCCGATGAAGGACAAGACAGTTCTCACTGTCTGTACTTTTGGAGTGCGCTGTGAAAAGGCGTCTGGCTTTCTAAAAAAGAGTGGTTTCAAAGATGTGTACCAGCTTGATGGAGGTATCGGTACCTATCTTCAGAAATTCAAAGACAACAAAGAGTTTGCTGGCGCGCTCTACACATTCGACAATCGAAAGGTTATATCTTTTTCTGACAATCGCGAAATCATCGGAAAGTGTTTCTTTTGTAAAAGCCCAACTGAGACTTATACCAACTGTTCAAATGTAAAGTGCAACAGACATTTTTTGGTCTGTGCAAATTGTGATAAAGGAGATCGAAAGACTCGTTGTGCTACTGCTCAATGTGACGCCACCATCGCGAAACCGGTGCCTTCTTTATTATATCGATTACTTCGTCTAAGTTGTCGGTTACCGTAAATATTTCGAGGTCTTCTTTTGTGATCGCATCATGTTGTTCGTATACGACTTTTTTGATGTAGTCGACGAGGGGATTCCAAAAGTCTGTTCCAACGAGGATGATAGGTACTCGAGGTATTTTCTTGTTTTGGATAAGGGTGATGCGTTCAAATAATTCATCGAGAGTTCCGTAACCGCCCGGGAAAGCTACATATGCTTCTGCAGCAAAGTTCAAAAGTGTTCGTCGGGTAAAGAAAAATGTACATTCGAAATCCTCTATAACGTATGTATTTGTTTTTTGCTCTTTTGGAAGTCGGATGGTTACACCGAGTGATAGTCCACCGGCATCATGGGCTCCTTTATTTGCTGCAAGCATGATCCCAGGACCACCACCAGTCATCACCGCATACCCTAATTCAGTTACAATACGTTTTGCGAGTTGTTCTGCATCTTTGCAATGAGGATCTTCTTGAGAAAATCGTGCAGAACCGAAAATGCTGACGGTTTTTGGGTATTTTTTAAGAAAATCAAATCCATTTTTAAATTCTTGGAAGATCCGAGCGAGGCTTTGGACTTCGTCTAGTTTTATTTGTCTTTCATCCATGTGTGTTAGTATATCATCCATGGACTTTACGGTACACAAAAAAGTGGGGAATAAAGCACGCGTTGGCACCATTCACACATCGCACGGAGATATACAGACTCCGGCTTTTACTGTGGTTGGCACAAAAGCGACAGTAAAAGGGATCACTCCAGAAATGTTAAAAGAAATCGGCACTCAAGCTGTCCTCGCGAACACGTATCACCTCTATTTGCAACCAGGACCAGGACTTGTCGACAAGGCGGGTGGCTTTGGCAAGTTTATGAACTGGCATGGACCGACGCTCACTGACTCCGGTGGATTCCAAGTGTTTTCTCTTGGAGTGGCATATGGTAAAGGTATATCAAAAATAGCTGGACCAGAAAAAAAGACCGATAAAAAACCGTTGGCAAACATCGATGAGGAAGGAGTGACTTTCAAATCTATCCTCGACGGATCGCTCCATCGCTTTACCCCAGAAAAAAGTATGGAGATACAGCATGCACTGGGCGCAGATATATTTTTTGCATTCGATGAATGTACATCTCCCTCTGCGTCATATCAGTATCAGCGAGAAGCGATGGATCGTACACATCGTTGGGCAGAGCGCTGTGTAAAATATCACAATGCAAATAATAAAAAAGGTCAGGCGCTTTTTGCAGTTGTGCAGGGAGGACGTTTCGAAGATCTACGACGAGAGAGTGCGCGAACTTTGGCTGCTATGGATTTTGCTGGATTTGGAATAGGCGGATCATTTGATAAAGAAGATATAGGTACTGCGGTCGGCTGGGTGACTGATGAATTACCAGAAAATAAACCACGACATCTTTTAGGCATCGGAGAACCGCTCGATATATTTTTGGGTGTAGAGCAGGGGATCGATACCTTTGATTGCGTTATCCCAACCCGTATCGGACGACATGGAAATATCTTTACGAAAAATGGAAAGGTAAATATTTTAAATAAACAGTATCGAGAAAACTTTGATTTGATGATCGAAGGCTATCCAGTCGCATACGTCGCACATCTATTCCGTGCAAAAGAAATGCTTGGACTCACCCTCGCATCACTACACAATATTCGGTT
The DNA here is from genome assembly GCA_964481175.1 of uncultured Candidatus Saccharibacteria bacterium. Lineage (GTDB taxonomy): Bacteria > Patescibacteriota > Minisyncoccia > Phycocordibacterales > PALSA-1337 > JAGOVB01. Next base: position 8,130 of record CAYZSZ010000013.1, on the reverse strand, counting down.
TATCGTCGGGCTCGTGGCAGATATACGAAAGGCGATGCTGGAGGATCGATATGAGGAGTTTAAGGCTGAGTTTCTTAAGAATTATAAGGATTAGTTAGAGCAATACCGGTTTATAGTTCTCTGGTTTTCGTTTCAAAAATTCTTCGAGCTCGTGGCGAGTGAGGAGACCGTGTTGCGCACCGACGTACTGTACTACTGACATTGGGTTTATCGGTGCCCATTCGAGTGCTTCGAGTGGAGTTTTGCCGAGTATGAGTGCTGAGACAAATGTAGAAGCAAATGCATCACCGCAACCAGTTCGCTCAAATGGTTCTTTTTGATCAGGGTAGTTTGGCATGAAATATGAGTTGATCCCATCGTACATATATGAGCCTTTTGGTCCGTCGGTGATACAAACTATTTTTGGTCCTAGCTCAGCAATCTTTTTTAATAAAACTTTTTTATCTGACTCAGTAGTGCCAAGAATCTTTTGCGCTTCTTCGACGTTTACGATGTAAACTTCAGTTCTTTTGTATAGTTCACGAAGACGATCGATACCAAGCTTCATCTGAAATGTTCCAGGTTGAAATGCGAGTCTTGTGTCCGGATGGTCTTTGAGCCAAGCGACAAGTGCATGGTGGTAGTTTTCTGTATTGCTGCCAAGCGAGCTTAGGTAGATCCATTTTGGAGCTTTGATTGTAGGTAATAAATACTGATACTCTTGGTGTTTTACCAAAATAGTGCGCTCAGCACCGTACCAAAGTACGTAGTGATAGTTGGTCTGCTTTCCAGAATGTTTTGTGATGTATTGAGTATTTACTTTATTTTTCTTGAGTTCGGCGAGACACTCAGCACCATTTTGATCACTCCCGATATTTGCGATGAGACCAGAAGATAGGCCGAGTCGTGAAGCAGAAACTGCAGCGTTTGGGCTGTTTCCGACACCTTTTACGATAAATACATCTTCGTATGGGATCTTGTCGGCAAACTTCATGCTGATTTCGCATGCATTTGTATCGACGTCGCAGTGGATGTGAGCTTCTTTTAATTTTATAAATGCATCCGTGGTGATATCACCGATTGCTAAAAAATCTAGGGGTTTGTCAAAAATAAACATGCTATAATTCTAGCATGAAAACCTTACGAGAATATATACAGGAGGCTAGAGAGAAGAAAATCGCAGTAGGACATTTTAATATTTCAAACATAGAAGGGTTCTGGGCGGTCGTCGGCGCAGCAAAAAAGCTAAATGTACCAGTAATCATCGGTGCATCAGAGGGTGAGCGAGAGTTTATCGGAGTAAAAGAGCTCGCTGCTATCGTACATACATATAGAGAGAGTACTGGTCAACCAGTATTTTTAAATGCAGATCACACCTATTCTTTTGAAAAGGTAAAAGAAGTCGTCGATGCAAAGTACGATGCAGCTATTTTCGACGGAACTGAGCTTCCTTTTGATAAAAATGTAGAGGAGACCAAAAAGTGCCGAGACTACATGCAGCAAAACAATCCAGGTATGATCCTCGAGGCTGAGCTCGGCTTTATCGGAAAATCTTCAAAGGTACTAGAAGGTATTCCAGAGGGTGTAAAAATCTCAGAAGAGTTCCTCACTACACCAGAAGACGCAAAAAAGTTTCTCGATGCTACCGGAGTAGACATGCTCGCTCCTGCAGTTGGAAATATCCACGGTATGCTCAAAGGTGGCTCAGACCCCGCCCTTAGTATCAAAACAGTGGCAGCGATCTCTGCTGCGACAAATGTACCACTCGTGCTCCACGGTGCATCAGGTAATTCAAAAGAAGACATCACCGCTGCAATCGACAACGGCGTCGCGGTGGTGCACGTAAACACCGAGCTCCGAGTCGGATATAAAAATGGTCTCACCAAAGCCCTCGCTGAAAATCCAAACGAAATTTCACCATACAAATATTTGAAACCTGCTCGAGATGCAATGCAGGCGGTTGTCGAAGAAAAATTAAAAATATTTAACAAACTCTCATAATGAAAGTACTCGTCACACACGAAATCCCAGATATCGGTATCAAAATGCTAAAAGACAAAGGCTATGAAGTCGATGTTGCACCCTTTGATACGGTCAAAACAAAACCATATGATGCAGTGCTCACTCTTTTGACTGATACTGTTAATAAAGATATTTTCGACGCGGCACCTACAGTAAAAGTCTTTGCAAACTATGCGATCGGTTTCAATAACTTTGATGTTGAGGAGGCAAAAAAGAGAAATATTATCCTTACAAACACGCCTGGAGGCGGTGCTGACCATGTAGCAGAACACACATGGGCACTCATTTTGGCACTATCATGCCGCATTCTCGAGGGAGACAACTATGTTCGCCAAGGCAAATACACTGGTTGGGATCCTATGCTCCTCCACGGAAAGCAGCTAAAAGGGGGAACTTTGGGTATCGTCGGATCGGGACGTATCGGTGCGGACGTTGCTCATCGAGCAAAGTTTGGTTTTGAGATGAACGTCGCCTACTACGATGTCAAAAGAAATGAAGGACTAGAAAAAGAAATCGGCGCTACATTTTATCCGACTGTCGATGAAGTGCTAAAAGTTGCAGATGTAGTTTCTATCCATGTTCCGTTACTTCCAACCACACAACATTTGATAAATGCTGACCGCCTAAAGCTCATGAAAAAGTCAGCGTATCTTGTAAACACCTCTCGAGGTCCAGTTGTCGATGAAAATGCTCTAGTTGAGGCCTTAAAAAACGGAATTATCCGCGGTGCAGGGCTCGATGTATTTGAATCAGAGCCGAATCTAGCAAAAGATTTGGCAACACTCCCAAATGTCGTGCTTACTCCACATATCGCTTCTGCAACCGAAGAATCACGTCACGAAATGGCAGTTATGGCAGCAGAGAATATAATAGCCGTCTTGGAAACTGGTATCGCTAAAAACCCCGTAGTATAATATCCATATGAACGTCGAATTTGAAGACAATCAGAGAGAAATGCTCTATGCCCAGATAGAAGAAAGCAATAAACCAAAGGGTATTGCAGGCTTTCTTTTGGCAAAAGGTATAGCAAAAGACGAAAAACAAGCGAGCAATCTCATGTCTCTTGGGGCACTCATTATCATCGGCGCCACTGCCTACGTAGTATTCGCTTTTGTGCTCTAGGTATTGCTTTTTTTACCAAAAGATATATACTACCTCGACATGTATACACTTGCTGTAGAAAAACGAACAAAGGGAAAACCAGGGACAATACCTGCTGTTTTCTATGGACCAAAACAGGAATCAACTTCTGTAACTATTTCAGCTGTTGAATTTTCAAAGATCTGGAGAAAGGCTGGAGAGTCATCTATCATCATTCTCAAGACTGATACAGAAGAGCATGAGGCACTTATCCACGAAGTAGACGTACATCCAGTTACAGGTACTCCACGACATGCTGATTTTTATGTAATCGAAAAAGGAAAGAAGCTTCAGCTCAACGTACACCTCGTATACGAAGGAGTTTCTCCTGCAGTAAAGGATTTGGGCGGTATCTTGGTCAAAGTACTTCACGAAGTAAAGATCGAAGCACTTCCAAAAGACCTTCCTCACGATATCAAGGTAGATATCTCACTTCTCAAAGAGCTTAACAGCACTATCACTGCAAAAGACCTCGTTCTTCCAAAGGGTGTAGAACTCATTGCTCCAGCTGACGAAGTAGTTGCCGCTATCGACGTTGCAAAAGACGAACCTATCGAAGAAGCTCCTACAACTATCGACATGAGCGCTATTGAAGTAGAAAAGAAAGGAAAAGAACCTAAGGAAGGAGAAGAAGGCGAAGCTGCAGCTCCAGAAAAGAAGTAATCTCTGTTATAATGTGTGCATGTTGAAAAAGGCTTTTTTAGTACTGTTTTTCCTATTGTCTATCACGACTACCGCTTTTGCTGCAGAAACAACTGCCGAACGTGAGGCTCGTCTACGCCAAGAATTGGCACAAGTAGAAAAAGAACAAGCTGAAACAGAAGCAGTCCTCCGAAATGCCCAAGGCCAGACTGCGTCAATCGAGCGAGATATTTTGATTTTAAATACAAAGATAAAGTCTGCAAAGCTCAATATCCAAGCAAAAAATATTGTGATCGAGCAGCTCACCAAAGATATCGGCAATAAAGATAAAAAGATTTCATCGCTCGAAGAGCGGATTACACGAGGAAAAGAGTCTTTGGCGGCGATATTCCAAAAGACATACCAGCTCGACAACTACTCGCTTCCAGAGATTTTTCTCTCACAGCAGTCGATCACAGGTTTTTATGAAGACATAGACTCATTTGCTGCTGTCGAAGCTTCACTCAAAGATACTTTCGAAGATATTCGAGACAACAAAACCCAGACGCAAGCAGAAAAGGTAACTTTAGGAAAAAAGAAAGATAGCGAACTCGATGCGCGTGCAGCTATCGAAGCTGCAAAGAGAGAAGTCGAGAATCTAGAAAAAGAAAAGCAGGTCCTTTTGGGATACAGTCGCACCACTGAGCGCGCATACGAACAAGTGCTAGCCGACAAGCGTGCCAAAGCAGCGCAGATCCGTGCGGCATTGTTTGCACTGCGAGATACTGCAGCTATTCCATTTGAACAAGCTTTGAAGTTTGCAAACGAAGCAAGCAAAGCGACTGGAGTGCGTCCAGCATTTCTTTTAGCTATCTTGACCCAAGAATCTGCTCTCGGGAAAAATGTCGGAACTTGTCTTTTGACCAATCCGCAGACAGGAGCTGGAGTGAGCACAAAGTCAGGTACACTATTTCCAAACGTGATGAAACCGGGACGTGATGTGGAGCCTTTCATCGATATTACAAAGAGTCTGGGTCTCGACTACACAAAGACACTTGTCTCATGCCCGCAATCAGTAGGTTGGGGAGGAGCAATGGGGCCAGCTCAGTTTATTGCTTCGACTTGGATGTTGTTCAAAGACAGAATCGCCTCATCGCTTGGGGTAAAGACACCGAACCCATGGCAACCTGAGCATGCTTTTATGGCCTCAGCAACGTACCTTTCAGATTTGGGAGCAAATACTCAGCAATACTCTTCTGAACGAAATGCAGCTTGTAGGTACTACTCAGGTAAGGCATGTGATCCAAAAGGAATCAATATCACCTACGGTACCCAAGTTATGGCTAAAGCAGCAAATATCCAGGAGACTATGATAAACCCACTCCAAGGCCTGTAATCTTGCTTTTTTAAGCCTTCTTTGGTATAGTTTTCCACATGAAAAAAGACATTCACCCACAAGACTATCGACCAGTTATTTTCCATGACAACTCAAATGGAAAGCAGTTTCTCATTTCTTCTACAATCAAAACAAAAGAAACAGCAAAGTTTACAGACGGAAAAGAGTACCCAGTATTCTACGTTGAAGTAAGCTCAAGCTCACACCCATTCTACACAGGAGACGAAAAGGTTATGGACGCAGCAGGACGAGTAGAAAAATTCAAATCACGACAAGCCAAGAAAAAGGCGTAAGTATGTTTGATTTAACTCCATTTAAGGAAAACCACAAAACTCAATTCCTCGTTGAGATGTATCAAAAACTCCTTGTCCAAGAAAAGGAGATTTTATCATTGATGTCTGATCCAAGCATGAAGGAGATGGCAGAAGCAGACATGAAAGCTATCGAAGAGCAAAAGAAAGGTCTTGAAAAACAGATGCAGGACATTATCGATGCTGAAAACAAAGAAGAAGAATTGCCCAACGAAGTCATCCTCGAAGCACGTGCAGGTGCTGGAGGAGATGAAGCAAATATATTTGCCCAAGAGCTTGTCGAGATGTATAGCCGTTATGCAGAGTCTCAAGGCTGGAGCGTAAAGCCGATGGATGATCTCACAGTGGAAATAAAAGGACTAGGCGTATACGAAAAGCTCCGCTACGAGACTGGAGTGCATCGTGTACAACGTGTTCCAGCAACTGAAAAGATGGGACGTATTCATACCTCTACTGCATCAGTGGCCATTCTCCCAATTCGAAAGAAAACAAAGATCGAAATCCCTCCAACTGATATTGAGATGGAGTTTTCTCGTGCCGGCGGAAAAGGTGGGCAAAACGTCAACAAAGTGGAGACTGCCGTCCGCCTCATCCATAAACCGACTGGTATATTCGTGCGCGCAACCGCTGAGCGCTCTCAAGCAAAGAACCGAGAAACAGCGATGAGCATCCTCGTTGCCAAACTTCAAGCATTGAAAGAAGAAGAGGAGGCAAAAAAGTTCAGCGCAAACCGCAAAGACCAGATCGGTACTGCAGATCGCTCAGAAAAAATCCGTACATACAACTTTCCACAGGACCGCGTGACAGACCATCGAGTAAACAAATCATGGCATGGAATCGACGGTATTATGGCAGGCAAACTCGACAAAATGCTCGAGGAATTGCATTTTTAAGGCTTTTTTGGTATATTTCCCAGACACATATGACAGATAAAAAAACAACTTCAACCCTCGTAGATAGCATGTTTAGTGCAGGAGCGCATTTTGCTTACTCACGATCACGACGACATCCATCAGTTACTCCATATATCTTTGGAGCAAAAAACAAAGTAGAGCTCTTTGACCTCGAAAAAACATCAGAACTTTTCGCAAAGACTCTTGAATTCATCAAGACTCTCGGAAAAGAAAACAAAACCATCCTATTTGTAGGAGGAAAATCAGAGGCTCGAAAAGCTGTTGCAAACGCAGGTCTAGCACTCGCTATGCCTTACGTAGACGGACGATGGATCGGAGGCGCACTCACAAACTTCAAAGAGATCCGAAAGCGAATCGAGAAGTACGAACGACTTGTAGGTGAGCGAGAACGAGGTGAGCTTACAAAGTACACAAAGAAAGAGCGACTTTTGATCGACCGAGAAATCGAAAACCTCGAAGCAATGTTCGGAGGTATTGTATCTATGAAAGAGCTTCCAAAGGCTATGTTTGTTGTCGATGCAAAGCGAGAAGACATCGCGGTAAAAGAAGCTCAGGATATGGGCATCCCAGTGATCTCACTTGTTGGTTCAGATTGTAACCTCCTCGATGTAAACTATCCTATCGTTGGAAATGACTCATCAAAGACAAGCATCGAGTTCTTCCTTTCTACAGTAGTAAAGGCTTACGAAGAAGGTAAAAAGACTGTATAATACTCTCATGATAACTACAGAACAAATAAAAGATCTACGAGATCGAACCGGCGTCTCTGTTATTCAGTGTAAAAAAGCACTCGAAGAGGCGGGAGGTGATATCGAAAAAGCACTTGTTATTCTTCGAAAAAAGAGCGGTGAAATTTCTGCAAAGAAAGGTGACCGAACTTTTGGAGCAGGTACTGTTCAGGCATACATCCATGCAAATGGTACTGTAGGCTCACTCGTTGAATTGGTTTCAGAAACAGACTTCGTATCTGGAAACGATGAGTTCAAAGCGCTTGCTCGTGATATCGCTATGCACGTAGCTGCTTCAAACCCTACATTCATCAACAAAGAAGAGATCGACGAAAAGACTCGAGCAACAGCTACTGAGGTATTTGCTGCAGAAGTAAAAGACAAGCCAAAAGAAATGCAGGAAAAGATCCTAGCAGGAAAGCTCGATACCTATTTCAGCGAACAAGTTTTGATGAACCAAGCATTCATCAAAAATCCAGATATCACTATCGCTGCACTCATTGATGCTGCGGTCCAGAAATTTGGAGAAAAGATCGCAGTGGCTCGCATGAGCCGTTTCAAGGTGCTTGAAAAATAATGTTTACCCTCATCATATTTATTGCTTCTGGTCTCGGTATCGTGGCGCTTCTTGGTCACAAGTATTTTGAATTGACTACAGGCAAAAAGACTTTCATCTCACACGCCTCAACCTATACAAATACGCATGTCACAAAAGGTGCAAAAGTAGTGAAGTCAGTAAATATGGTGAACATCACAAAGATTGTAGGTTGGATCATCGCCTACAGTATTTATCTTCTCCGAAAGCTTTTCATATATCTTCAGAACAAATCATATTCAAAGAAGATTGTGGATGTTGTCTCTGGAAAAGGTACTGAAAAAAATACGTCAGGTGCTTCAGTATTTTTGAAAAGAATCAAGGATCATGATAGAGTAGATTCACTCTAAAAGAGTACGCCACCTTAGCTCAGTTGGTAGAGCAGCCGTTTTGTAAACGGCAGGTCGTCAGTTCAAGCCTGACA
>CAYZSZ010000012.1:0-24829 GCA_964481175.1 uncultured Candidatus Saccharibacteria bacterium | reverse complement strand
CGAAGAAAGCTATGAAAAAACAGGAGTCGTGCAGAATGTCACGTTCCCAACTGGCGGGTATATCGACAAAGACTATCTCCATATATATTACGGAGCTGCCGATACCGTGGGAGCCCGCGCTAGTGTATACCTCAAGCATTTCTTTATGACGATTATCCCCGGCAATCCACTCGTCGAGCGCTCAATACACAACCCGATCCTCGCCCCAAATATCCACAATCCTTGGGAATCAAAAGCTGTTTTCAACCCTGCTGCTATCGAAATAAATAAAAAGATTTATATTCTTTACCGTGCCATGGGTGAAGACAATACCTCTACTGTAGGACTAGCTATATCACTCGACGGTGTGACCATCGAGGAACGACTACCAATCCCTATATACAAACCTCGCGCTTCATTTGAAGAAAAAAGAATCCCAAATGGAAACTCAGGCTGTGAGGATGCGCGTATCGTACAAATAAAAGATACTTTATACATAACATACACAGCATACAACGGTATCGATTCCCCACGTGTCGCGATCAGCACCATATCTGTCGCTGATTTTGAAAAAAGAAACTGGGATGCGTGGTCTGAGCCTGTGATCATCACCCCTGATGGTGTCGATGACAAAGACAGTACGATTCTTCCTGAGGAATACAACAAGCACTACATGTTTATCCACCGCATAGGTACCAATATGTGCGCCGACTTTTTACCTTCTTTGGATTTTGCAAAAAATAGAGTAAACAAGTGCATTGAAATCATGCGACCTCGCCCTGGTATGTGGGATGGTAAAAAACTAGGACTGGCAGGCCCTCCGATAAAGACAGAGCGTGGGTGGTTGTGGCTGTACCATGGCATCTCTCCTCGTGGAACATATCGACTCGGTGCAGCACTCTTTGATGCAAAAGATCCGACAAAACTGATCTCGCGTCTTTCTGACCCAATCCTTTCACCTGAGACTACATACGAGCTACACGGCCAAGTCGACAACGTAGTCTTTCCTTGCGGAGCGATCGTCCGCGGCGAAACACTCTATATATACTATGGTGGAGCTGACTCAGTGACTGGAGTGGCGATGACAAACATCAAGCTTTTACTAGAGGCGCTTGAAAAATAATGGAAGACTTTGACGTTATCGTAATCGGAGGTGGCCCATCTGGCATGATGGCGGCGGGACGCGCAGCAGAGCGAGGTAAAAAAGTGCTACTCATAGAGAAAAATAAGACTCTTGGTAAAAAACTTCTCACTACGGGCGGAGGTCGCTGTAATGTAACAAACAACACTCCTGACAACAGAACACTCCTACCACGCTATACAGATGCTGAACCTTTTTTGTATTCTGCTTTTTCACAATGGGATGTAAAAAGTACTTTAGATTTCTTTAATAGTCGAGGTATGCAAACTAAAGTAGAAAATGAAGGCCGAGTCTTTCCTGTTTCGAACTCTGCACAGTCAGTGCTCGATGTGCTTTTGAAATATATAGAAAACGTCACGGTCAAAACAAATACCACTGTAGAAGGTCTCGACGCAAATGGCGTAAAAGTAAAAGGTAAATACATAAAAGCAAAATCATACATTGTCTCGACTGGCTGTAACGGCGAGTCATATCCGTGGCTCAAGGCTCTTGGACACACCATAAAAGAACCCATACCCTCACTCGTCCCTCTCAAAACTTCTGATGCGTGGCCAAAAGCACTACAAGGCCTCACGTTTCCTGATGTGAAATTGTCACTGTACCAAAGCGGTCTCAAAGAGTACTCAAAAAAAGGCAAAATTCTTTTTACTCACTTTGGTATCACTGGTCCCACAGTCCTCAACATGAGTGGCGACGCGACAGAGTACCTCCGTTATGGCGATGTACACATCGGAGTGGACTTTTTCCCCGATCTCGATCATGGTGCGATGAATGCAAAACTACAAGAACTATTTAAAGAAAATCAAAATAAATTCCTCGCGAACTGTCTCACTGAAATAGTCCCTAAAAAATTAGCCGAGTACCTCGCACCAAAAGAAGTGCGTGTACACAGCGTCACTCGAGAAGAGCGCATGGAGCTCATCGCAAAGCTAAAGGATTCTCGCATAAAAATAACCGGCAACGTCGAAGACCGTGCGATCGTCAGCGCTGGTGGTGTTGCCCTTACTGAAGTAGATTGGAGAACAATGCAATCAAAAATAGCTCCGAACATATACCTCACTGGAGATGTACTCGATATCAACCGACCTTCTGGAGGATACAGTCTACAGATCTGTTGGACTACTGGTTTTGTGGCTGGGAATGCTGTTTAGTGCTATACTCGCCTTATGAAAGAAACCCCTAAAAAGCCAGAGCTGAGAGACATTCCCGCATCGGAGTTCCCTATGCGTTTAAACCGCTATATGGCGCTAACTGGCAAAGCTTCACGACGAGAGGCTGACAAAATGATTGAGCACAAATGGGTCAAAATAAATGACCGTTTTGCTGTACTTGGAGACAAGGTAAACGAAGGTGATAAGGTAGAAATCCTCAAGACAAAGACTCACATCAAGCGCTAATTACTTCGACAGATCGAGTGTTTCGTCGATTCTGATTTGGTTTAAAAATTCTGGTACGTGAGAGACGATAATCATGACTCCTTCATAGTCATGGAGTGCTTTTGCAATAACTGGTAGGTGTCGAAAGTTGATATGGTTTGTCGGCTCATCCAAAATCAAAAGTCCTGGTTCTTCTAGAACTAGTCGAGCAAATGCGACGAGTCCCTTTTGACCTTCTGACAGCGCCCCTACTTTTACACTCATGTATTCAGCAGTGATGAGGAATGACGCCGCAACTGCGCGTAGCTTTTCTTGGATCAGTGGCTTATTACTCTTTCGCATCCCCTCTTCCAAAGTTTCAAATACCGTGTGATCAAAATTGAGGGTAGAAAAATCTTGTCGATAGTACCCAACGCGGATCCCATCAGCAATGCTTGAGCCTGTATGAGTACCATTTGCCAAAGCATTGAGCAAAGTGCTCTTGCCTATGCCGTTTGGTCCAGCAATACGGAGATGCTTGTTGCGCTTGAGCTCAATTTTTTTCTTTTTGTATGCAATCGTGACGATCACCCCAGTGAAATCTGGCTGGTTTGGTATGGTAAATGCTTTGATTGTTTTGTCTTCTTTTCGGACATCTACTTTTTCTTCTTCGAGCTCCTCTGCTTTTTCACGCATACGCTTTGCGACGAGACGCATCTGACCTCCTTTGTTTGCAAAGAAGTTTGCTTTGTCTTTGTTCTCCTGGATCTCCTTTGCGAGCTGAGCATTTTTCATATTCTCCTTTTCTACTCGTACACGGATCTGTTCTACTACGTCAAAATAGTTACCGACGTACTGTTCGATCTTTTGAGTACGTGCATCGAGATACAACACACCATCAGTGAATGAATTCAAAAAGTCAGCATCGTGAGAAATGACGAGACAAGTACCTCGGTATTGCTTTAGAAATGTAGTGAGATGCTCGATACCAGCATGGTCGAGATTGTTTGTCGGCTCATCGAGAAGCAGTATATCTGGTTTTTGGATAAGAGCAGAAGCCAAAAGAAGTCGAGCTTGCTGACCACCAGAAAAGGTTTTGACTGCGCGGTCGTGTGGTGCTTTTAAGTTTACTACTTCGAGGATCTCATCGATACGGGGATCGATATCATATATCTTCTCTTTAAAACTTTTCAAAAAGAAGTCTCGGACTGACAGCTCCATATCAGCACGTGGAATAACCTGACGAGCGATAGCGATCGTACGGTTTTGAGCGATGTGTACCTCACCTTCTTCGGGATGAAGCTCTTTTGTAATCATCTTGAAAATAGTGCTTTTACCAGCACCATTTTGTCCCATGATTGTTATTTTTGAGCCCTGTCGAATCGAGAAATTTCCTTCTTTGAGAATTGGCTTGTTTTCGCCATACTCAAAAGTCACGTCTTCGAATCGCAGAACAATTGGAGTGTTATTCATACTAGAAGTTTTAGGGTACCACATTTTCTGATAAAAGAAAGCCCCACCGGCGTACGGTGGGGTGCAAAAGAACTGAGTTGCCTTAGCGCAGACCGGGGCGTTTGGCTGGAGGGACATACTCATTGCTCCAAGCAAAGGACCAAAGCTGCTCGAGAGGCGTAATGGCAACACTGCCATCCAGAAGTCCCACGTTCACCGCGCCAGGCAAAAGCATCTTTTCAGACTGAGCCCGAGGGATCACGATAGGACGACTTCCATGCCGCGGAATAGTGGCGGATGCAATGCCTGATAGCGCCCCCGACCTTTCTCCCCAATACAGATCAGTGGCTGGAAGGTCGTTTGGCTGAGGGTTCACGATCGGAAAGCTACCATCCAAAACGAACGGCGTGTCTGAGGTACGTATAAAGTAGCTCAGCAAGTCCGCTTGTTTCCCTGCCCAGTAAAGAAGAGCAAAGTTTCGAGCAAGGCTTGAAGGACGACCGTCCACAAAAGCATGCTCGATGCTGCCTCGAAGACCGGGTGACTTGGGAGTCACCTTTGTAGCCTCAGGGCACAGAAGGATCTTCTGATCCTGATCATGATACCCATCATATGCCCAACGACCGCTCGGGTCGTCGACAAGTGAGATCTGTAGGGCCAGGCCCATCTGTTTCAGATTGCTCTGACAAACAGCACTCTTTGCCCTGTGTGTGACTCGCGCCACAGCGGGCAGAAGGAGCGCTGCGAGGATGGCGATGACCGAAATCACCACCAAAAGCTCAATAAGCGTAAACGCTCTTTTTGAAGTACTCATACACAAAATCCTGTGTGGAGGTAAACTGTATTACAGATTACTTGACTTGTCAATACAGCTGTTACTTAAAGAAATCTAAAAATACCATTGGATCAACTGATAGTGGCCCGATTTTTATGCTGAGGTGTAAATGTGCCCCATGCACATAGCCGGTGTCACCAGAGAGGGCGATTACCTGACCTCTTTTAACCATCTCACCTTCTACTACATTAAAAGATGACAAATGCATGTATATCGTAAACAAGCTATTTCCATGATCAATCACAATATGCTTTCCATAGTTTCTCGACGTTGTGACGAGACGAACGATACCATCATTCATAGCAAAGACCTTTGTACCAACAGGCGCGCGAAAGTCAGTTCCTTTATGTGTGATCACTGAGCCGACGGTCATACGCGAATAGCCATATGTATCAGTAATGACTGGATCTTTGACTGGGAAGATAAACTTTTCTTTCCAGAGCTGTGTCGTGGTTGATACTAGATTTCTCAATGTATCCGCCTCGACCGCCATGGTTTGTATTAATACTTTTTTACTTTCTTTTGTATCACCTCCGAGCTTTGTAGGTATGCTCATATTTTCCTGTATTTTCGGTCTAGGAGAAATAGCTACTTTCTTTTTCAAATCACCAGCGATGACTTCGTAATCGCCGACTTTCTGATTGATGTCGGTACCAACAAAAGCAACATATTTGTCTTTATATTTATTTGAAGCAATCTTTTTGCCATTGAACTGGATATCAGGCTGCGACGAAACGATCGCAATAGGATCACCCTGGATGATCTGGTCTGGGTATACAGAAAAGGTAGCCGGTGTAATGACGGATGATGTGGCAAATAGAAATGAAAGTAGTTTAAGGAACATTATTTCTTATCCAAATCCAAACACACCGAATTCATACAGAATCGCTTTCCTGTCTTTGTAGGTCCATCGTCGAACACGTGCCCTAGGTGTGACTTACATTTTGCACAAACTACTTCAGTACGATGCATGCCGTGCGAATCATCTTCTATATACTCCACAGCTCCAGGGAGCGCTTGGTCGAAGCTTGGCCACCCTGTTCCTGAATCAAATTTTGCTTCTGAGGAGTAGAGCGGATTTTCACAGTTAGCACACTTATATATGCCATCAGCAGTTTCATGCAAAAGTTTTCCTGAGAATGGTGCCTCAGTTCCCTTTTCCTTCATCACTCTTATTTGTTCTGGTGTTAGTTCTTTCATATGGTTTTTAGTAGATTAGCAAACTTTTTCTGCACTTTTTCTAGCTTTGGATTGATAATGATTTCGCAGTATGGATTCCCGGGATGGGTTGCGAAATAGTCGTGATGATAGTTTTCTGCTTCGTAGAATGTCGCAGCAGGCTCTAGTTCGGTAACTGCCGGAATTCCTAATTCTGCGACAAATTTCTCGATAAGTTCTTTTTGATCTTCATAAAAAATAACAGAGCGATACTGAGTGCCCACATCATTCCCTTGTCGATCTTTTGTTGTCGGATCATGACTAGCGAAAAATACCGTAAGAAGATCCTCAAGCTTTATGATGTTAGGATCGTATTCAACCAAAACAACTTCAGCATGCCCTGTTTTGCCGCCACAGACCTGTTCGTAGGTAGGATTTGGAACGGTACCACCCATATAGCCTGGAAGGACTTTTGAAACACCTTTGAGCATCTTAAACACTGCTTCTGTACACCAAAAACATCCTCCGCCAAAATAAATCTTTTTCATATTAGTATCCAGGGAAATAATCAGTATTAATCTCCTTTACACCTATTTCTTTTAACATCTTTTTATAGACATCGACCATCATGTTTGGGCCAGAGATATAAAATGTTCGATCTTTGTATTCTGCCAATTGTTCGGGAGTGGCTTTATCTGCGTATATAATTTTGACTTTTTCCAATACATCTTTATAGGCAAAAGCTTTTGGATTCATCGCTAGATAAAACAAGACAATATCTCGAGTTGGATCTGATGCGATCATACTTCTAAACGGAGTCACTCCGATACCACCCGCAATAAACGCTAACTTTTTATTTTTATCCTCTGGCAGAGTAAAATCTCCAGAAATCTGTGAGATAGCGATAGAGTCACCTGTATTCAGGGCAAGCAATGCTTTTTTGTAACTCGAGCCATTTGGGTTTACTCTGATACCTAAGCGAATATCTTCTTCTGAAGGTGCTGATGCGATAGTAAAATAACGACGATTCCCTCTGCTGTCTGCCGCCTCAAGTGGCAATGTCCATTCAGCATACTGTCCGGCTTTGAATTTTAATTTTTCTGGGCTAGAAAATACAAATTCCCAAATATTCTCAGCAATTTCCTTTTTTTCTTTTAGCTTGAGCATCAGTAACTGCTTTGGACTAACTAGGTATGAGAATATATTTCCTACGAGCAATGCCGGAACAGGTCCAAAGGTAAACAAGGCACCGACAATAGCACCGTACACTATCTGTAACTTGTGTGTAGGTGGCGTAGAAAGAGGCTCTGTAAGCATGATCGTACCGAGGAATATAAGTGGCCAAGAAAGGAAAAGCTCTTTTATATCAGTACCATGGATGAAAGCTGCAATAACAGCCACCACAACAAATGACAAAAATAGATAAAATCTGCGAATCTTGCGCACGACGAGGAGACCCACAACAGCAACTACCGGTAACATGTATGCGCTACCGACCCACCAGGTAAAATCAGCAACACCAAAGTAAGACAGAATAAAAGCCGCAGCGATCGCTGGGTTTAGTATGTGTTTCTTTTTATACGCCAAAACAAACTTTGAAAGCATAGCCACGACGCCCGCCAAAACAAATACCCATATCGAAGCGTATGGAGCGATTAGGAAAAATAAAATCAGTGCAGTAATACTCGATGACTCAGCATTCATCGGAACCTTGAAGATCTTTGAGAGCAATATGTTTACTCCGTAGCAGACGAAAAATAAAACTACGAGTGGGATCAAAATCTTTGGACCTTCAAAAGCAACGGCGTATAGAGCCATTATAAATAGTCCGTACAAGACAAGCTTGTACATAGTAATTGAGTTTAGGAAGTTGTCGATGTATTTCATGTCTTTATTATATAGTATTCAAAATCAAAATGTTTTTTGAGCTCCTTTGGGTCTGCAAAGTACAATGCAGAAGCTAGTCCGTCGGCAAGCATGGCGGTATCGGCAATAGCCCAGGTAGCTTTTATATGTTCCGGAGATTCTAATCTAAATGGATCGATAATATGGTTAAATCTTCCCCATTTTCTGCGGTTGCCCGATGAGCCGGCAATACTTTTATCTTTTATTTCAAGTGTATTGATAACCTGGTTCGTATTGTCTGGATTCTCTAATCCGATTGTTTGAGCTACTCCTTTTACTTTTATATCTCCTCCTGCATCGATGACATAGTTACCTTCGATGAGATCGCCGACAATGTCTATCAAATATCCTTTGCCGATCGCTCCTACATCGATAAGAACTGGTTGCTTTATCGTCAGTCTTGGAAATTCGTATTCTATTGCATCGTCCCACAAAGGAGGCGTTTCTAGTTTCTTTTCTGTAAGTGAGTAGTCTTTGTCGTACCCAGCCTGTTCCATAACTGTACCGATGAGTGGCGTCATCTTCCCATCAGTAAGTAAATATAGTTTTTGGTATAGATCAAACATCGGTTTTGCGTCATCCGGCAGTGTATATGTGCCTGGTGTGCGCATAGTCCAGACTAAAGAATCAGTTCTAAATCGAGAATAGTTTTTATCAAACTCTGCAATGCGAGCTTTTATCTTTTCTATATCAATATCATCTGCCTCGATCGTCCACGAGGTGCCGATCGCTTCGAAACTATGCTTGTGCTTGAAGTTTGATTTTTTCGATTGCATCATTGAACCCTTTTGGAGTGAGTGAAGATCCTGAAACTTTGTCGAGTTTTACAGTATTGATATCTTTTCCTACGACGAGAACTTTGTAACCGCCGATAAACATATCTTGAAGTTTTTTAGAGATCTCATTTTTAGCTCTGTTTGTGACTGTAACGTCGGTGATAATGTTTCCTTTGAGAGTGAGTGAGACGCCGAGATCTTCAGAGCCAGATGGCGCAGTGTACACACCGGTTGCAGAATAGCTTCCGTCTTTATAAGTATTAATCACCACAGGAGTAGTGTCTACAGCTGGTACTTTATTTTGTCGGTAATACCAGATACCGATGGCGATAATAAGCACAATAACCAAGCCCACCACCACTTTTGATGTATTTGATTGACGTGTTTCCATATATTTCTAGTATAACAAAAAACCACCCGTTGTATAGGGTGGTTTTTTGTCAGTTTGTATTACGCAAGCTGTACGTTCTTTGCAGATGGTCCTTTTGGTCCGTCTTCGACTTCAAAAGTGACTGTGTCACCTGATTTCAAAGAGTCAAAAGCTACTCCATTCAAATCTTTTGCATGGAAGAAAAGGTCCTTTGTCTCACCCTCTCGAGCGATGAAACCGAATCCTTTATCTGTAAGTGTCTTGATTGTTCCTTTCATTTTGTTTTTGTGTTTTGTTATAGAAGTCGACGACGTTTCCTTTGTGGGTTTATAGTAGCACGGATAGGCTAGGGATTCAACCGCTTTACGTCTCTAGGGGTAAACGCAGTCTCACGTACGTTTGGAAGATCGAGGATCTTCATGACGAGGCGGTTTGGACCGATTCCTGCTCCACCGTGTGGAGGACAACCGTAGCGGAAGAAGTTCAAGTAATCTTTGAGCGCTTCGAGGCTCATTCCCTTTTCCAATGCCTGTTTTTCGAGAATATCTACTCGATGCTCACGCTGTGCAAGTGTAGTGATCTCGATTCCTTTGTACAAAAGGTCGGCTCGTTTTGTGCGATCATTGTCGTTTTCGTGTCGCATATGGTAGAACGCACCTTTTGACTTGTGATAGTCGGTGATAAAGACAAAATCATGGTTCTTTTCCTTTTTTACATAGTCACAAATCGCTCGCTCTTCTTCTGGCGAAAGGTCATGTTCTTCTGGACTTGCAACTCCGAGGTCTTTGAGAATCTTCTTTGCTTCAACCATCGGAATGCGTGGGAATGGTGTCGAAGGAATTTCTAGACCAAATTCGCTGAAGCCGCCGATGATGAGTTTCTCTTCCATATCCATGATGTCATGATGAGAATTGATATATGACATCTCAAAGTCCCAGCCAGTAAACTCAGTCATGTGACGAGTAGTGAATGACTCTTCAGCTCGGAAGACTGGACCAGTGATAAATACTCGTTCAAACCCTGCCGCCATCGCCATTTGTTTATAGAACTGTGGAGACTGAGCGAGATATGCCTTTCGATCAAAGTACTTTACCTCAAACACTTCGGCACCTGTTTCAGATGGTGTCGACATAAATGAAGGAGTATAGATCTGCATAAAATTGTTTTCAGCCCAAGCTTTTCTGAAACCCTTTTCCAAAGCAGTCCATGTTTTAAATATTGCAGTCTTTTCTGGTTTCCGTAGGTCGATCCAGCGATAGTCAAAACGAGTCGGAGCCTCTGACTCTTCATCATTTCCTTTTACCACAACTGGAATCGGTAGCTCTGGAGCCGCAGCTGAGAGTACCGCTATTTCTTTTACAGAGATTTCTACGCCACCAATTGCTTTTTCAAATGCTTTTGCAGTTCCTTTTATTGTAACTACTGATTCGAGTGAAAGTCCTTTTGCGATTTCAAATGCTTCAGGAACACTCGCCTCTATCACGGTCTGTACCATTCCTGATACGTCACGAAGTACGAGGAAAATGATCTTGCTTTGGATACGCAATGCATGAACAAACCCACTCACCTCCACTTCACTCCCCACTTTTTCTTTGAGATTTTTTATATATATTCGATTGTGCATAAATTTTTAATTACAGAGGGGCGATGCAATATCGCGGTGCCACCCTCCTTTTCTCTTAATTTATGCATATCGGAGCATGACCGGAAGAGTCTACTTTCCGCCAGCTGGCGGATGTTCTTTCTTCACCACGCTGGTGTCAGCCAACGTATAGGTTACAAACACTATACCCTAAAAAGACAAACCCCGCCAGCGACTGGCGGGGTGCGTAAGACGAGCTGATCAGCGTGGAATCTTGGGCCTCTTCACAAGGCCGAGCCACTTCTGATACTCGCCATAAGAGGTGTGTGCTGAAGCAAAGTAGTAACCGTCAACTTCAGGAGTAGGACAGGCCAGGAGTAGGACGACCATCCCCACCCGCCACTCAGTCTTTTTGGACTGCTCTTTGCGGGTAAAAATGACATTTCCAAAGTTTCGGCTAAGCTTGAGCTTACGCGGGTATTTATCACCCCTCAGGCGGAACCAGCGGACAAATTCGGCATCGTCCCTCATCTCTATGAGAAGGATACGCCCTCGTTCCTTCTTTCCAATGTCCTTGACCACGGCCGAGACGAGTACATAAGGATCAGTCGAGCGACGCGTCGGCTGAAACGACAAATGAAACCTTCTACTGTGTTCCATGATGGCACGAGGTTTGGTTGATGTTGCTAAGGCCTGATAAAAAGTTACACCCTATGGTCACTTTTTGCAAATGTAAAACAGGAACGCCCTCCACAGGGAGGGCGTCGGTACAGTGGGTATTGGTTTACCCAGCTGCCAGTAGTTCTTCGACCTTGAGTACTTTTGATCTGGTGACTTCTGGGTAACGCCTGTTCCACTCGTCGCGGTTTGTCCATGCACGAGCCTGGAGGGTGTGGTCGCGATTGCGGACATTGCTCACCAGGATTGTGACACGCGCACCTGATTTGAGCCAATCAGGATCCCAACTGTGGTAGAACCGCCGCGGCCGCAAGAAATAGACATCAGGTCTTTTTCTCTTGGAATCATAGCAGCAAAGAGTCGGGGGGCGTCGTCCCATCCGGAACCTCTTTTTCTTAACAGTTTGAGGATTCATTCCTCCAATTTCGATTTCACAACAATCAGGGGTCTCTTCTTCGAAAAAGATGCAGTCTCGATCCTGATAAAGGACGACCGCTTCAGCAATCCAGTGACGAGTACGGGGTTTGCCGTGGATGTGGAGATGACGAGCGGGGCGGGATTTCTTGTGCATCAAACAAATGCTTTGGGGGTTTTTGTTGCTAAGGCCTAGAGATAAATTACACCTATTCAGCTGCCTTTGCAAATCTATATAAAAAGAGTTTGGCCGCATCCCCCGGGGGGATGCGGCCGCGTGTACTTGTTTCTCTCCTGTTTTATCCTCGTCCGTTCTGGGTAACTACCAAGGCTACAAGTACCGCACATCGGAAATCTCTGACAAGATTATAGCAAAAACTTAAAACCTTGCAACTACTTTTTGTTGACAGCTTTCATAAACAACCAGCCGCCAGTCATAAAGACAACCATACCAAGTGCTGGGAAAATAAAGGTGATGAATCCAGCATTTTTTGATATATCGAGAACTGAGCCAAAAAGTACGATAACGCTTGAGAGCACAAATGAAAGCGGTGACAAAATACTAATAAAAGACTTGTACTGTATTTTTGTAAGTCCAGCACCGTACGCCAAAAGTTCTGGCATTGAGAACAGAGTCAGATAGGCATGAAAAAATCCTTTTGGAGTACTCACATGGTTGACGATGCGATGGAGAGTGCCACCCTCCTTTTGACTGATGATGCGCATCACTACTTTTTGACCGAGAAATCTGCTGATCGAAAAGGCCGTACTGAAACCGATAAAATCAGCAATTGCTACATAGAGAATCCCCGGCCAAAAACCGAAAAACAGTCCGACCAAGAGATACAGCGGCCCGCCGCTTAGTGGTGGAATCACTATCGTCAGTATCTTTAAAAGAATAAAAAGTAAAGGAGCCCAGACACCAGCGGCCATAACCCAGTCTTTTACCGCAGAAAGGTCGATAAAAAAAGCTAGAGCAAAAAGAATAGCAAACGTACCCATGAGACCCCAGACACTAAACTGTTCGTTTTCTTGCATAAAGGTATTCTACATTAGAAACGAGATAATACCCAGCACAGCGATCAAGATAGCAGCGACCTTGTTTACAATTACAAATTTATCGTTTGAAATCCTGAGCTTTGCAATACCGTATGTCAAAATTATCCACCACGCCATAGACCCGATAAAGATACCGATTACAACAAATGTTGAGTGATAGCGCACCCCTGCCCCAGCAAACAAGGCAATAAAAGAAAAAACGGTCGCTGGGTTTGTCAGAGTCAAAAGAAAAGAGCTAATAAAGTGTTTCCATAGGACTAGCTTTGAAGCATCTTTTATCTGACTCTCTACTGGAATACTTTTATATATTCTCCAAGCGATAATAAAAAGAATTACCCCACCAAAAACATGGATATGTGTTTTATAATGTGCAAGAAAATGTGATATAGCAGTAAAACCAAATGCTGCGACAATTGCAAAGAAAGTGTCAGCGAGAGCAGAGCCGAGTCCCGAAACAAGTCCCGCTTTTTTACCAAAAACAAGCGTTCTTCGCATGCACAAAAGATTTACTGGACCGACCGGAGCCGCAACAGCAAAACCCAAAATAATTCCTTTGATTAGTGCGATCATGTTATTTAGTAAATTGGTCTGGGTTTATCCGTACTAAGCGATCGTCTTCAGCTATAGGCTTACCTCGGCCATCTCTATTGCTCGTGAGCAAATAGAACATACCATCTGGGCCTTTTCGAATAGTTCTAATTCTACCAAATTTGTTCTTGAAATGCTCTTTTAGCTCTTTTGTATCGATAACATACTCATACAACGCCTCACCCTTTAGTCCTCCAAAAAACAATGACCCACGGTAGTAAAGTAGACTTGCAGGTGCCCAAGCATATTTTGGACCTGAGTCGAGAACTGGTGCCAACATTCCATTTTTAGTAGCAGGTCCCTCGATCACGGGCCAACCATAATTTTTTCCTTTTTCGATTTTATTTATCTCATCATAGCCAGTCACAATTCCCGAACGTCCATGCTCAGTCTCCCAGAGATTGCCCTCTGAGTCCCACGCTAGTCCTTGTGGATTTCGGTGGCCATAACTCCAGACAGCAGTGTCAAATGGATTATCCGCAGGTATCGCACCATCATCATGTAACCGCAATATTTTTCCTCCCAATGATTTCAAGTTTTGAGCGATCTCTGAGCGAGTCGCATCTCCTGTTGTGATATACAAAAACCCATCAACATCAAACTCCATCCGCCCGCCATCATGATACAGGGCTCCGGGAATATTTTTTATAATCGTGACTTCGTTTATGAGCTCATCATTTACCAGCTCGTAGCGGTAGACGGCATTCATCGTTCCAGCTTTACTCTCACTTGTAGTCATGTATAGATAGAGAATATTGTTATGTTCAAAATGCGGATGGAGCGTGAGACCGAGCAGACCTCCCTCACCTTTTGGTACTGGATGAGGTAGCTTAATCACTTTCTTTTCACCATTTTTGATATGTAAAAGATTGCCCACTCGTTCAGTGATCAAGAAATTGTTTTCACCAATAATTGCAATATCCCAAGGAATATTTAAATTGGTTTCAAGCACAGTAAGATCAGGAATCGGTGCAGTCGAAGTCGCCACAACTGGCTCTTCGATCACTTGCTCGACTTTTTTTGGTTCAGGATAAAAGTAAAAAACCAAAGCGCCGATCACTACTATTCCAAATAAGATTTTATAGACCATATTGCTTTTCCTCCAGCACTTTCACAATATTGTTTTTAACATCGAGATATATGATAGCTTCACCAACATTGTTGTCTTTTGTCACTTCATCAAAACGATCTTTTGGATTGATCAATATCTTTAGACTGTATTTTCCAGCAGGAAGATTTGAAACGTTAAACTTTTGATCGACATATGTATAGTAATAGCTATCAGCCCACCCTGGCGATATCCCTTGTCGTTCTTTTCCGCAGACCTTGTATGACGCATCACGATTTGCACCCGGATGTGAAAGGTCGATCGGCTCACTATCTCGAACACAGAATGTAGATTTGAACTGCTGCTTTTCTTTTATTGCTGGCCCATCGACTTCTACCGGCTCAAAGGTATACACTGCAAAATCCTCAAAGTGATAATGGAGATGTGGCTGATGCCAGAGGAAACGACCAGAGAGACGCTCTGTATAGTCACCATCCAAACTATATATACGCTGATATACATTTCGTGTGATATCTGTTTTTAGACCTTTTGTCTTTGGGTCAGCGACGAGCTCGAGCGGTCCACGTCCTTTGTTCCAGTACGAAGTAGTAAACAAAAGATTTGTTATATTACCTTCTTTTTTCAAAGTCACGTCGAGCGGCGGCATCGCCACGATGTCTGGCATCAAAACCATTTCTTTGTCGATGAGTTTTGCTACTGTTTCCATCGCAGTTTTATCCATAAACTCAGAGAGTGCATCGTTTGGATCTGGGTACTGAGCAGCAAATTGATCGATCAAAAAACCTGCCACTTGTGCTCGAGTAGAGTTGAGTCTAACTTCGTATGTACCTGGTACATACATGTTTTTAAAGAAATCTCGGTCCTCATCATTGTACAGTGCTGAGAGCGAAAGGAATGTTTGAGTCTTTATCGTATTCCACTTGTATGTCGACGGGAAAATATTTTGAACGTACTCTTGGTAGTGTTGCCACTGCATGCCAGCATAGGTATGACTGAAATACTCTCGATCGAGCAAGCCCCAGTTGAGTGCTTGGCCGATTCTTTCACCTATTTCTTTTTTGGTCATGCCCGGGTCAAGCGTGACATACACTGCATACGGAGTAGCATTCAGTTTTTCGACGATATCACGAGCACTCATTGTCGACCGTAGCTCATACGCACCGAGCTGTGTCGCCCCTTTGCCGTATATGAAATGAGCAATATAAAAAGGAAGGCGATATTTGATCACTCCTTCTGAAACCAAGTTCTGAGATATACGTGCCAAACTGTCGCCCTCTTCGACTCGAAATATTACGTTTTTATCTGCAAGCGGATGCTTTTTCTCGTACCAAACAAAGCCAGACACACCGGCCACGATGAGTATAAAGAGCGAGATGAGTATAATCCGTTTTTGCATGGGAGTTTTGTGAAATTATACCACACCTATTTGATTCCCCTTATCTCTTGTGGGTATATCCTTTTTTAATCATCTTTTGATACTCTTTTTCTGTGACTATGTCGAGAGACAAAGCTCGATCGAGAAAAACGATACCGTTGATATGGTCGAACTCATGCAAAAACACTCTCGCGGTAAAATCTGAAAACTTTTTTCTTTTTATTTTTCCCTTTCGATCAAAATACTCGACTTCTATCTTTGTTGAGCGCTCGATAGGAGCTCTCACACCAGGGATACTGAGACAACCTTCCCAATCTTTCTTTGTTTCTTTTGACTGCGAAATGATTTTAGGATTGATCACGACCTCAGGACCAAATTTTGGAGCCTTAGGATAGCGGGCGCTGGGCCGAGACCAAATAATGAATAGTCGCAACGATTCATAGACTTGCGGAGCTGCAATACCGAGACCGTCAAAATCCCTGCAGGTAGCAATGAGATTGTCGATCAGATCTTGGATCTTTTGATCTTTTATATTTTTAACGGGCTTAGCCTTTTGCCGTATTACTTTATGGCCAAGCTGAGCCACTTGGAGTACCTTTCCAGATTTCATATTCTGAATATACTCCCCTTTTAGCTTTTATTCAACTGAATAGACAGTTGCTTCGGGTACAGGTTCAGGTTTATTTTTTCCAATGTATATGACTGCACCGATGACGGCGAGCAATACGATGAGTGTAAGTAGTTGTTGAATTTTCATATTTCAATTATACACTATTCAAAACGATCAAAGGTAAACCACTTCATTGATTTTACTGGAATTTTGTAGACTTCCTCGATGACCACACTCGCATTTTCAAAAACTGCTTTTGAATAGTCGAGACCGATGGCTATTGCTGCTTTTTTAACTTTCTCTTCGGAGTCACCTTCTATTTCTATATACGCTGGGATACGAGGCCAAGTATCGATATCAAATGTCACTCCGTCTAGCGTAAATGTATGTCGCTTTTTCTGCTGTCGTCGGTAAGTCTTTAGTCCGGTCGCTTCAAGAAACTGAACTGCTTTGTCGTAGTCATCGACATGCAGCTCAATTTCAAAGGTTCCATCGATCGTATGCGTTCGATGCTCTTTATATGAAAGTGATATTGTGTCACCTGACTTTCTGACTCGTACAAAACGATTATCTTTTCTCCATGAGTCATCTGGATTATATATGATAGCTTCTTCTAGCATCACCTCGCCCTCATCGACAGCACCGATTTCGTGTAGCTTTTTTATAATCGCTTCTTTATCTATTTCTAGAAAACGGCACTCGATCTCGATGTTGTTCATGAACTCATTATATAACAAAACCCCGGCAACGCGTGCCGGGGCTGGTGAACTGAGCGATTAGCCCAGCTTAAACTCTCTCCTTTTCCTCGTGAGCCCCATCATGACATCTACTCTTTGGCTCACTTCAATACTCTGTAGCAAAGCTCGATTGCTTTTCAGGTCATCCATTACAAAACGGATGATTTTGTCCTGATCACCCCGGAGGAGCTTGAGCTCATCGTCCCAGTCCTGCCTCTCTACCCTCAAGTTCCAGGACGTAGCATGCCACCGGACAAGGTGAGTAACGGCGGCTCTGAGCGAGCCGTCACGTGGGACAAAGATGAGCTCAGGATTGTCTCCCAGCGGGAAATCAGCTTTGATGTGCGGAAGAGACCGCAGTACAAAGTGTCCACCCACTTCTAGGTGGCAGTACTGCTGAATTAAAGTCCACCACAGTCGATCTGCCGTATCCTGACGCCTGTCGAGCCAGTACTGACGACCGTGAGTTCTTTCCTTCGACAGAAAAGGGTCTGGTTTTTGGCAATCAGTGCGGTTCACACTGATTCCCTCAAAGTTTTTGAGAAAAAACGGAGCCTCGAGGACTTGCAGCTGGAAGCTGCCTTGCGGTTTTTCGCTCTCAGTCACGAAAAGGACTGTTCCTCTCCGTCTCAAGCTGTGCATCTCATGACCAATCTGGCGAAAGTTTTCTCGCGTGACTTTGACGAACTGAATAGACATGTCTGCTCCTGGGGTTCGGGGTTCAAATTGTTACCAGTAGACATATTACCTTTTTTATGCCCAAATGCAACTATAAAGCCTTTATATGCGCTACGAGCTCTGGAAACTCTGCACTATTAAAATGTCCCTTATCTTTAAACATAATTAGCTCTGCATTGGGTAGCAACTCTTTATACTTAAGTACGTGTGATGCTGGGACCACAGGATCATCCTCGCTTTGCAGTAAAAAAGTTCTAATATCTGTTCTCAGCTTTTCTGGAAACGTAAAGTCACCCATTGTTTCGTCTGCGGTATCTGCAGACGGAGCGGCGATGAGATACAATGCTTTTATTTTCTTAGTAAAGCTATTCTCAGCTAAATATTTCGCCAAAAATATTCCTCCCATCGAGTGCCCTATGAGGATTACTTCAGCTTCGAATAGTGGTATGTATCTTTCAAAATATATCTTCCACTCAGTATATTTAGCATTTATTCCACATGGCATATCTAAATAGATAACATCAAAATCATCTCCAATGTCTTTTTGAAATTCTTTTTTCCACTTCTTTTTTCTGAAACTGTCTAAACTGACTTCTTTTGTCTGAAGGTATTTAATGTAGTCTGCATACGTGTGAAATGCTGTACCCCCTCCAATTAGAATTATTTGTTGTTTCATATATTATGCATGCAACCCAATTTGCAACTCATACAATCGTCGATACTCCCCACCTTCTAGTTTCAATAGTTCATCATGTGTTCCCGATTCCAAAATCTTTCCTTCCTTGAAAACCAAAATCTGATCTGCCTTTCGGACCGTGCTCAAACGGTGAGCGATGATAAAGGTTGTTTTGCCCTGCATGAGCTCGTCGAGTGACTCAGTGATAATCTTTTCAGATCCTGCGTCGAGTGCAGATGTCGGCTCATCGAGGATGAGGATACGAGGGTTGCGCAAAATAGCGCGTGCGATTGCAACTCGCTGCTTTTGACCCACTGAGAGCTTTACACCTCGCTCGCCTACCATTTGTTTCCATTTCTCAGGGAATTTCTCGATAAAATCGATAGCGTGCGCTTTTTTGGCCGCCACCTTCACTTCTTCTTCAGTTGCAGCAAAGTTTCCATATTTTATATTTACTCCGATAGTATCGTTAAACAACACTACCTCCTGTGGAACCACTGCGATCTGCTGACGAAGTTTTTTTAGGTTTACCGTAGAGATATCATGTCCGTCGATCATGACCTGGCCTTTTGTGGCAAAGTTGTATCCAGAAACCAAATCGATAAGTGTGCTTTTACCTACTCCAGATTCTCCGACAAGTGCGATGACCTGACCAGATTTTACTTTAAATGAAATATCTTCAAGAACTTGTTTTCCTTCTTCATACTTGAAAAATACATTTTTAAATTCTATATCTCCCTTGAGGTCGAGCTTTATACTGCCTTCTGGCTCATATGGCTCAGTCGGTATCTCTAGGATCTTTTCTGTAGTCTGGATGTTTACGATACCGTTTTGAATGGTCTGCCAGTTTCGGGCGATCACGGTAAACGGACCGAAGACCATCGCTGCATAGGTATTGAACGCAATGAGCTCACCGATCGTCATGGTGCCATGCTGGATATAATAGACAGAGATAATAAAGATAATTATCTGTGTCACGAGTATTGTCATACGCTGAAAGAGAGTCAGTGCTCCCCAGACATTGGTAAGTCGCATCCAAAGTGGTACTGCGCTTTTCATCTTTGTTGAAAGCTTTTCGATCTCATAGTCCTCGGCGCTTGCCTGCTTGATGGCGAGCGTGTTCCCGACAACATCAAATGATTCTCCAAAAACAAAATTCAGCGCATCCCAATATTCTTTTTGGTAGACGCTGGTATTTTGGATTTTTGTTGAAAAGATAAAAATGTATACGAGCACACCCACAACCAAAACCCCAGCAAGCAATGGCTGCAAATACAAAGTGATGCCGAATGCGATCACAATGCTCAAAATCTGAGGAGAAAGATCGATCACGATACGGCCTGCAATAGTTTCAAGTGCACTTGCTGCCACGTTTATTTTGTTGCTCACTTCCCCGATTTTGTTTGTTTTATGAAAAGAAACTGGTAGTAACAGCAAGTAGCCGAATCCTTTGCTCAGATAGTCGAGCCAAATAACGTTAGAAAACTTTTCACTCAAAATATTGATCTTCCAGTCCAAAAGATAGGTCACCAGCTGAATCACTCCCCACAAAATCAAAAGTGAAAGATAGCCTGTCCCCGCAATGCTATCAAAAAATAGTCCGACGATATAAGGGATCGCTCCGTTTCCGATAGCAGAAAAAACACCCATAATACTCAGGATAGTGATCTCTTTTCTGTATTGTCCGATGTATTTGAGTAGTACTTTGAGTCCTGTATAGAGATTTTCTCGAGTTAGTTTTTCTGTAGTGTCCATAGTTTTATAGTACATTAAAAAACCACCGTTGCAAGGTGGTCTTCGCAGTAAGGATGCGAGCTGTATTCGCCGATTTGTCAGAGCTGCTCACCACAAACAACGCAGATACGCACACTCTTCATCACAGCGACATCCATTACAAGGTCAGGTCTGGTTTCGCTGTGAGGACAAACCCCCCGAAGTCTGGATATATCGGCACTGAGCTGCCTGCAGAGAATACCTGCTTTTTCACGCCGCCGTTCAACCCAGGACAAGGCGCCGTTGAGCCTTTTGTACGCTGTGCTGAGCGCTTCCTGCGGCATGCCCGGATAGAAATCTGGCTCAGCCATTTTCGAGTTCAGAACTTCCTGCATTCGTTGACTCATGCCGACAATCCTCACATTGAAAAGCAGAGCGATTTTGAGCTCGCGCTCCATGCCCGCAGTCAGTTCATCGCCGTAGAACCAGATCTCATTCACAAGACCCGATGAAAGGTACGTGTAGATCTGAGCCTCAGCGAGCTCACGATCAGCAGGATGTGCGGTAAGATATCGACGGGTGGTAAAACTGGGAAAGATCGGAAGAACATCTTTCGAATGTATCTCCCGACAAATCCTGGCAATTGCTGCCAGATTTTCTTCCACATTTCCACTGACCGGGTGACTGATAAAAACTCTTCGCGTCGGTATTTGCAAGGGATCTCCTTTGTTTGTTGTTGCTGTTGCTGTTCGATAAACATAATACTTAATGTTTGGGCTTCGGTCAAGTTCAGCCTCATATCTCACCCAAAAGACTTTCAATATCCAACGCCTTTGTCACCATCTCTACTTCGCCGTCGTTTTTTACTTTCCATTCTGAGCGTGGTCGATCTGCGTAGAGCTCTACACCAATTCCATCTGGATCGTTAAGGTAAAGTGCTTCTGAGACTCCATGGTCTGCAGTGCCAGTGAGCGGATAACCTGCGTCCATCAGCCGTTTTAAGATAGTTGCCAACTCTTTGCGAGTCGGAAATAAAATAGCGAAATGAAATAACCCTGAGTGACCAGGTGGTGGCGGAGTGACTCCTTTCCCTGCCCAGGTATTTAGACCGATGTGATGATGGTATCCTCCAGCTGATAAAAAGACAGCTGAGGCGCCGTATCGAGTAGTCACCTCAAACCCCAGCAAGTCTCGATAAAAAGCGAGCGAGCGGTCGAGGTCAGCAACGGTAAGATGGACATGACCGATGGTCACATCTTTGTGGATAGCCATAGAGTCTTTTTGATTGAGTCGAATAGTCCGAGTACAGCCACTTTATCGAATTCTTTTATTGCACCTTTTGGATAATTTTCAAAAGCTGTATAGTGGATGAAATAGTGCACGACGAGACATGGATTGGTATTAGCAATAACAAATACTTTTTCTTCGTAACGATTGCCAGCTCCCGCCTCTGCTGTACTTTTATCCTTACACTCTGTACTCTTTTCTACCGAAAGATAGCTGTCTGAGCTGAGGTTGGTATTTGTAGAGAGAACTTCAGGGATAGTAAACTTTGCCATATCAGGTGTCTCTGACACTGTAAACTGCTTTGGATAAAACATTGATATGCCGAGCGTTTTATTTGAATACAGCTCCAAGCTACCGATATTTATAAACTCATTATCTTTTTTATTGTAGAAGAGACGGACCGACTTACCGACAGAAGGAGCGGTAGCAAAACTGTCTTCTGGCTTTCGATCAGCATATGCGACGGTCACGATTCCTTTTTTATCGATACTCGTCGACTGTGGAGCGATCCGGTCTCCGATAAAGAACTTTTGCGACTGCCCGCCTTTGAGTTCAGCAACAAAATAGTAAAACACACCGCTGCCCTGACTGTTTTCAACAACTATTTGTGCACTATCTTTTGTGCCATCTCCATCAAAGTCATACTCTACTCCATTTCCGAATACTGATTGTTTTTTATTGAGAAGTAGTGCACCGATAATGACAACAAGCACGACTGCGACACCTATAGCGATCTTTTTTTGCATTATTTTTCTACGTGAAATGTAATCTTATAATCTTTCGGATTGATTTCTTTTTTGCTTTCGCGAGCTGGTGCTATTTCTTTTATAGAAATCTTGTAATCACCGAATACTTGTGGAACTTCGTCTGAAGGAAAATTCTTTGTGAGAGTTGTCGATCCTTGTGACAAGGTAACATTTACTGTAACTGCTCCTGCTTGGATACACGTCACATCGATTGGACAACGGCTATCCTGAACAAATTTGTTGAGAGTGATCGCAAGTGTGTCGACTGTCGCTTTGTCTCCTACTCCTAAAGTAATATCTTTTGACTGGCTTTTCTTGAATATTGTGACTGATGCATCTTTTTGGAACAAAACGAGATTCCCATTGTCGAATGTATAGTTGCTAGTCTGGGCAATAAGATCAGTGAACACTCCTTCTTGTGAACCTTCACACGCCATCTTTGTACTGCCAATTGGACCAAAAGAGATTACTCCATCGCTACCGACTTTGTATGAAGCAAAGAAACTATTGCAATCAGTGGTTCCTGTAACTTGTTCGCCAGTCAGGGTGATAGAAAATGCACCAGACTTTTTTGGAGTAACACTAGTATCACCGTTTACAATCGTTTCTGACCAAACCCAAGTCCCTTCTATATCAGAAGGTGCACCGACAGGAGTGCTGCCTGCTGGGAGCTTGCCTTGTGGATTTTCTCGGACCTTTTGAGGGGTAACAGTTTTAGCCAAAGTAAATACACCGAACGCAACGATTATTAAAATGATGACCGTGATAATTTGTTTAATCATAGCTATATAGTAGCCTAAAATTTCATGTTGTACCAATCGAGTCCGTAAACAGTCTGGATCAAAATCCGCTCACCTCTATTCCATGTTTTATTGTTTTCCACACCGAGCAATTTCATAGCTTCCTGGATATGAGCGTCGCTTTTCCCTTCTATTTCTAAATACGGAGGCATACCAGGATAGGTATCGATATCAAACTTCCAATCTTTATAATCAAATGAAACTCTGTCTTTCTCCTGATGCGCATATCGCTCCAAATCGAGCTCTTCAAATAGTTCCGCCAGTTTTGCTGGTTCTGCAATAGCAAAATTTATCTCTTTATGTTTTCGCGCCACTCCCTCGGTGCTTGATTTTGCTTTCCAGGTCACTTCATGAGTTCCTTCTTTCTTTGAACGAATACGCAAAAACCAAGGATCCTCTCCTTCTTTTATTCCTTTGATACGATACCAGTCCACAATCAATCGTGTATCTTGGATTTCTTTGGCTCCAAAAGATTTTAATTTATTAATTATATCTTCTTTGTTTATATCCAAAACTGTAGCTTCTATTTCGTGGGCCATGGCTAGATTTTAGCACAAAAGGAGGATCTCGCGACCCTCCTTTGTTTTACCTGGCGAGCAGCCAGTATGTACGATCTGGATACTTTGAATCATGAACTGGCAATTCTTTAAAACCAAGTTTTTGATACAAAGCCCGAGCAACATGTGCATTTTTATCTGTTCTCAAAAGAACAGTCGAAATGCTAACCGCGCTTAATAAGTGCATAGTAAGCTGACGTGAAATACCAGCCCCTCTATACTTTAGATCGACTCCTAACTCGTCCACGTAAAATACTCGGTCAGTCACAAATGGATCGAGGAGATCATTTCCAGTGATCGCTCGCAGCTCCACCTTGTCGACAGAATATCCATGTGTGAAACCAACTACTTCATCACCATCAACTGCAATATACCCCACTGCATCTTGTTGAGACATTTCAGATCGAAAATCTCGAATCACCTCTTCAGGTTTCCAAAAATCTTCAAACCAAGGGGCTTCGAGCCAAATCTTACAATATAGCTGAGCCCATGAATCAATGAGGTTTGAGTTAAGAACACCAGCATCGACGGGAATAATAGAAGTTTTCATACGAAAGAACTAAGTCATTTATTTTCTAGTTTTTGGAGGAATAAACGTATCCCATCATACAACTCAAGACATGATGTAATATCCACGTGCTCCATATCACCGTGGATGTCGCCGCCATTTGGTTTGATCATAAGAACGGGGACATTTGAATGGCTAAAGTGTCGTGCATCAGAAGCGCCGTAAGCGCCTTTTATTTCTATTTTCCGTCTTAACTTTTGTTCAATAGTATTAATGAATAACTTAACTATCTCATTATTTTTATCAGTAAATGTCGGACTGCCCTTTGAACAGATTCCAAGCACTAAATTTGGACTAATACTTTTTGCTAGTGATTCTACTTCGTTGTAAATATTTTCAAATGTTGTTGTTTCTGGGAATCGAAAGTCTAATGTCACATATGCCTCAGGACATACCTGATTAACAGAGACTCCTCCGCTAATTTTTCCAATATTAACTGTTGTTTTCCAGCTTTCTTTTTTGTTATTCTGTTTGTATCGCTTGAGTATTTCAGTGCATAGTTCTACGAGAGGCTCAATCGCATTCTCTCCATCCCAAATCCTAGATGCGTGAGCGGGTTTTCCTACAGAATTGATTTGCAGTGCGCAAACTCCCTTTGATTTATTTACAAACACAAAGTCATCTCCTCCATCAGGAACAATAAAGAGTTTCGGTGATAGACCATATTCATTCGCCAAGTATTTTGCCCCTTCAAAACCTCCGATTTCTTCATCAGTAGTCA
>CAYZSZ010000011.1:0-28048 GCA_964481175.1 uncultured Candidatus Saccharibacteria bacterium | reverse complement strand
GGAGACGTGTCAGAGTCGTCTAACGTACCTCTTTGCTAAAGAGGTGAGCCCTTTAAACGGCTCCGAGGGTTCGAATCCCTCCGTCTCCGCAGAAAAATAGGCTATACTTAGTGTATGAATAAGAAATTTCTTTGGATCGGTTTAGGTATCGTCATTGTTCATGTCGGCACACTTTTTTTACTTGGACAGCCATGGATCGCTGAATCAGGGATCATAAAGTTGTGGGAAGGGGATGTCCTTTCATCTGGTATGTCACAACATCTTTTTGATTGGTATACCTTTTCACATATTATCCATGGATTTATTTTCTATGGGATTTTGAAATTGTTGTTTCCAAAAATGCATGTACTTACACGACTCCTTATCGCGATGGGGATAGAGGTGGGTTGGGAGATTGCAGAAAATACTCCGTATGTGATCAATGTATATCGTGAACAAGCGCTTGCGCAGGGATATACAGGGGACAGCATCATCAACTCTTTCTTTGATCTCCTCTCGATGATATTCGGTTTCTTTTTTGCTCTACGGATGCCAGTTTGGCTCACTGTATTTATGGCGGTATTGTTTGAATTTGCAGTTGGTGCAGTGATTCGAGATAATCTAATACTCAATGTTCTGAACTTTATATATCAGTTTGATTTTATCCATGAGTGGCAGTCGGGGATGATGAAATAAAAAGCCGCCTTTCTGGGGCGGCTTGTGAAAGAACTGAAGCGAGGCGGTTTAGACCGGAGCTGCTTCGGGGGCTGTGTCGGGACGGTTGACATCCTTGAGCTCCTCGATGGTATCGATGCTCAGTGCCCAGAGCACCCCTTGGATGAAGCCGAGCCAGCGCATGAGTTTCTCGATTTCACCTTCATCGAGCATCTTCTCCATCTTGGGAAGCATGTCGGCGGCATGAGCGAGTGCCCGGTCTCGATTTACGACAACTCGGTCATAGAGGTATGGAGCAGGCTCCACACCCATTTCCTCGAAGCGTTTTCGGTACTGGGCGATTACTTTGCGAAGCTTTTCTTGTGTCATAAACGGCGTGTGCAGGTTGTTTATCCCACAATAGCAGATTGAACTTACGGTATCAAGGTTTTGGCTCGTCATGCTAAAATGTAGACATGGACATTCTTTCACATGGTTTATGGGGCGGAGTAATAGCGGGGAGGAGAAATAAAAAGAATTTTATTTGGGCATTTCTTTTTGGTATTGCGCCCGATCTATTTTCTTTTGGGATTTTTACTAGTATGACGATATTGGGATTAGCTTCTGGACCTGATTGGGGAGCGGGTGTACCGCTCGAGAGCGATATTCCGCAGTATGTGCATCATCTATATGATTTTACGCACAGTGCGGTCGTGTTCGCATTCTTTTTTCTTTTGGTTTGGGCTGTTCGTAAGCGACCATTTTGGCCGATGACCGCATGGTTTTTGCATATTGCACTCGATTTTCCGACTCATACAGCAAGATTTTTCCCAACACCGATACTGTGGCCTTTTGTTGACGTCAGATTTTCTGGCATACCGTGGTCACATCCAGCTATATTTATCCCGAATGTTGTTTTGCTCGTACTCATATATGTTTGGTATTACATAATCGTGCCAAGGAGAAATAAACATAAATAAAAAAGTCCCCGGAGCATTCCGGGGCTTTTCGTATGGGTGGAGAGCTTCAGGCCAGCGGTCCTTGGGGTTGTCCGAGGCCTAGGTCGAGTGATTGTTGAGGCTTTTTGCCATCTTTTGGTTTGGTTTGGGGTTGATTTTTTTGTGGGCGAGGGTCACGGCGGTACCCTTGTGGACGAGACAGGGAGCTTTTATGCATGAGGCTTGCATGATTCTAGCACACCATCTTTGTTTTTGTTATATACTCATAGTATATGAAAAATACAACCCTTTTGTTTTTAGTAAAAAAGAATGGGGAAAAGGTGAGTGAAATCTGTCTCGCGATGAAAAAGCGTGGCTTCGGCGCTGGGCGCTTCAATGGCACAGGAGGCAAGCTCAAAGAAGGAGAAAGTATCGAACAAGCTGCCGTGCGAGAGACGAAAGAAGAAATCGACGTCATAGCAACAGAAATGCACAAAGTGGCGGTCCTTGATTTCACATTTCCACATAAGCCGGAGTGGAATCAGCAGGTGCACACTTTTTTCTGTACAAAGTGGGAGGGAGTGCCGACTGAAAGCGAAGAAATGCAGCCACAGTGGTTTCCAGTCGACGCGATTCCATTTGATAAAATGTGGCCCGACGATACGTTCTGGTTACCTAGGGTGATCGGAGGAGAATATATAAAAGGAGGTTTTAGCTTTGCTGAGGGCGATGTCATCCTCGAGCAACACCTAGAGGCTGTCAGTGCGCAAATGCTAGGATAGTCACGTTTTTTGCTCCAGCTTCATGCAAAACTCTTTTTGCTTCGCGCAGGGTAGCGCCAGTTGTGGTGACGTCATCGATTATGACGAAATTCTGCTGTTTTAGGTGATCGGGCACGTCTGTCCACAGCCGTTTCTCGAGTCTAGAGGCTCTATTGAGCGATTTCTGTGTATCTGTGGATAACCTGTGGATAACTTCTTGGTAAGGGTAGGGGAGGTGCTTCGCTATGAGAACGCACTGGTTAAATCCACGTTTCTTTGAGCTGGGTATGGGAACAATTACCGAATCTTTGGGTATACAAGGTTCCATATGTTTTGCAATTATTTTTGCAGCAGTGCGGCTCCCCCTCTTTAAAGCAAAGACTACCCTCTTTACCTTTGGATCAGCATAGGAAAAAAGAGCAGGGCTCTCCCCTTTTGTGAAACCCTCTTCAAACTTTTCTTCACCAAAAATAATATCCCAGATATGCATGCCTATATGATATACTAGATTGATGAGTTTCCTGGATAAATTACTCGGTAAAAAGAATGAAAGTGTACTCGGTATCGATATCGGCTCTTCTGCTATTAAAATAGTCCAAATAAAAAAGAAAAAAGGTAAGGCAGTTCTCGAAACCTATGGAGAGCTCGCTCTGGGCCCATATGCAGGGATCGAAATCGGCCGCGCAACCAATCTCCCGATGGAAAAGATAGCTGAAGCACTCACTGATGTGCTCCGCGAATCAAACACAACCACAAAACAATGTGGTATCACCCTACCACTCGCATCGAGCCTCATTACTTTTATGTCAGTGCCGACAATCGATCCAAAACAGATCGGAGGTATGGTCACATTGGAGGCTCGCAAATACATCCCCGTACCGATCACCGAAGTCATGCTCGACTGGTCGATCATCCCAAAGGACAATGTCCCCGAAGATCCAAACGCTCCGCAGACTCCAGAGCAAAAAGGCGCGACCGATGTCCTCATGGTGGCTATCCACAACGAGGTACTCGCAAATTACCAGGGTCTCGCTTCAAAAACTGGGCTCCAGCCGACATTTCTAGAGATCGAGCTCTTTAGCGCGGTGCGTGCAGTGCTTGAGCAAGGCATATCTGCTCAGATGATCGTCGATATGGGTGCAAGCACGACCAAGCTCTACATCATCGAGCGTGGTATTTTGCGTACTTCGCATGTCATCAATAAAGGATCACAAGATATTACTCTCGCTATCTCACAGTCCCTTTCTATTTCAGTTGCAGAAGCAGAAAATATGAAGCGCGTTCTCGGACTCTCTGGTGGTCCAGAGCACAAAGAGCTCACTGAGCTCATCACCGTCACGCTCGACTACATTTTCTATGAAGCAAACCGAGTACTTTTCAATTATCAAAAGAAATACAATCATACGATCACTAAAGTCATCATGACTGGAGGTGGCGTACTTCTCAAAGGCTTCCCAGAAGTCGCAAAAGCGAGTTTCCAAAACGAAGTTGTCTACGCAGATCCTTTCTCAAAACTAGAAGCTCCTGCATTTCTAGCGGAACAATTTAAAGTTGCTGGTCCTGAGTTTGCAATTGCGATCGGAGCAGCTCTCCGTCGGTTGTCCGAGTTGGAATAGCTTGGTATAATTTAGGGGTTACAGCTCATGGAAACTAAATTTCAAACATCATTTATACCCCGCAAGCCCCTCGTTCCAAACTCTGCTGCGGCTCCCGTTGCTTCTAGTGGCGGTGGTTCTACGAGCATCCTTGTTTTTATCGGTGTCATCCTGCTTCTCCTTTCTGTGGCCTCAGCTATCGGTGTTTTTGCATGGGAAAAAATAGAAGCAAAGAAAATCGAAGAAAATAAAGTCGCTCTCGAGACAAATCGAAAGAAATTCGGTTCTGATATTGAGGTCCTAAAAAAGTTTAATGATCGTATCAATCTGAGCAAGCAGCTCGTCGACAACCACCTTGCTGTTTCAAATATATTCTCGATTTTGGCTGACGCGACTGTGGATAAAGTCAGATTTACCAGCTTTAGCTTGGACATCCCAGAGAATCCCCTCAAGGATAAAATAGAAGTGATCATGGGCGGCGAGGCTCAGTCGTTTGCTGGATTGGCATATCAAGCAGATGTATTTTCTGAAAATACCCAAATAAGAGAGTCTTCTATATCTGATCTATCAACTACAGACAAAGGAAACGTCAGATTCAAGTTCAATGCAGTGATCCCATTCGAGGAGATTGTCTACAAAAAGCAGTTTGAAACAGAAGTGGCACCAGAAGTTACACCTCAAACCAATGAATAAAATTATTTTTCCATCAGTCTTATTTATAATCGCTCTCGGTATATTCCTCACCTATACCAAAGGTCAGTATGCCAAAGTTCAGGCCCTAAAGTCAGTCAATCAGGTCTATCAAAAAGCAATCGATGATTCTGTTGAGCTTATCCGCAAGAGAGATCAGGTGGTGAATGCATACAACAGCATATCTGAAGCAGATAGAACTCGACTTGAGCAGTTGCTACCAGAGCGTGTCGATATCATCCGCCTCGTTATCGATATCCGTTCAGTGATTGAGCGTCGTGGAGGAAAATTTAAGGATGTAAATATTGGCACCGAACAGATCAAAGTCGGAACTGCTGATGCGGCAAAAAAGAATACAGGTGCTGAGCAGGTTTTGGCAGACGGATCGGTACCAGTCGAGGATGATAAAGGAGTAAAACCCACTTCTATCACTCTCAAGTTTACCGCTACGTACGAAGATTTTCTCAATATTTTGAAAGATATAGAATCTAGTTTGCGACTTGTCGAGGTATCGTCGATCTCATTTGAGCCAGGAGATTCAGCTCAATATGAGTATACGGTTAAGCTAAAAACATTTTGGTTAAAACAATAATATGGATTCAACAAATGCAAAAACAATAGCCGTAGTTATCATCATCGCTGTCCTTGGCTTTTTCCTATACCAACAATTTTCAGGAAGCGAAACAAACACCCTCACTGCTACTGATGCGAATGGTCAGCCTATAACTGTTGGCGAGCAAAATCTCTCCGCTGTCGGTGCTGATATCCAGGCACTACTCACTCAGATCAATAGTGTCAAAATCGATTCAGAAATATTTACAAATCCTGCATACCAGAGTCTCACTGATTTGAGAAATGAAGTTCCAGCATTGCCACAAGGAAAAAAGAATCCATTTGCTCCATTTACAAACCCTACTCCAACAAAGCCTGCCCCAAAGGCACGTTAACCCATGAGTGTACTTGATATATTGGTCAAAAAGAAAGTCGTGAGCGAGGACGAAGCACTTTCGATCAAAAAGGAAGTGGCGTCTGGAGCTGTACTTGAAAAAGTCCTAATCGAAAAAGGAGTTAGTGACGAGGAAATATTGGCAGCAAAAGGAGAGTATCTAAATATACCAGTCAGAGCACTCGGTGATATCTCTATTCCGTTTGAAGTACTCGAGTACATTCCCGAAGATTCAGCATCTCACTATCGCTTTGCTCCGATCGGAGTAGTAGATGGAGCACTCGAGGTCGGTCTCGTCGACCCAGACAACATAGAGGCTCGCGATGCGCTCAACTTTATTGCTACAAAGCGTGGTGTCCCATACAAAATCTTTATCATCAGCCAGCAGGATTTTGAAAAGGTAATCGAGATGTATAAAGGTATCACTGGAGAAGTGACCAAAGCTCTTTCTGAGCTCGAAGATGTTCTCTCAGTAGATAAAGAAAAGGATGCCCCAGTAAAAAAAGCTACTGGAAAAGCTCAAACGCCAAATCAAAAAGCAGATACGCTCATCATCGAGGATGCTCCGGTGGTAAAAATCGTAGCTACCTGTGTGCGATATGCAGTAGAAGGAAATGCATCCGATGTGCACATCGAAGCGATGCGTGACAATGTCCGTGTCCGTTTCCGTGTGGACGGATCTCTCTATACCAGTCTAGTTTTGCCAAACAAAGTGCATGATGCGGTAGTGGCGCGTATCAAAGTGCTTTCAAATATGAAGCTCGATGAGAAGCGAAAGCCGCAAGATGGACGTTTTTCGGCACGTATTGAAGGAAGAAAGATCGATTTCCGTGTTTCGACATTTCCTTCGTACTATGGAGAAAAGGTCGTGATGCGTATTTTGGATCCGGATAAAGGAGTGAAAAAACTCGATTCTATCGGCTTTTCTGAAAATGATTACAAGATCGTAAAAGAAGCGATCCAGCGACCATACGGTTTGATCTTGATCACAGGGCCTACAGGTTCCGGAAAATCAACCACACTCTACTCGATGTTGAATGAGGTCGACCGCGACACTCAAAACGTGCTCTCACTCGAAGACCCAGTAGAATACAACATGGAAGGCGTGAGCCAGTCACAAGTGCGACCAGAAATCGGCTATACATTTGCTTCCGGTTTGCGTACGACTTTGCGTCAGGACCCTGACATCATCCTTGTGGGAGAGATCCGAGACAAAGAAACAGCACAGCTTGCAGTGCAGGCGGCTTTGACTGGTCACTTGGTATTTTCTACCTTGCACACCAACAATGCGGCTGGAGTTATCCCGCGTTTGATCGACATGGGTGTGGATCCGTACCTCATCGCGCCGACACTCATCATGGCAGTGGGTCAGCGTCTCGTCGGAGTTTTGGCTGGAGGTAAAAAAGTTCCAGTCGAGGGAAGTATAAAAGCATTTATCGATCGCCAGTTTGAAGATTTGCCAGAGGAGTTTAAAGCTGCAGTTCCAAAATCGGATACAGTATATGTGATTGATCCAACTCCAGAAGCTCCAAAAGGAACCAAAGGTCGAATGGCGGTATTTGAAGTATTTAGGATGGACAAAGAGGTTGAAAATGTTCTCCTCAAGAATCCAACTGAGCTCGAAATATCAAAAGTTTTGCGTAAAAAGGGTATGCTCACTATGCGAGAAGACGGTATTTTGAAAGCATATAAGGGACTTGTCCCCTTTGAGGAGGTTACTCGTCTCTAGTATACTATATAATATACCCATGAATCCTACCGTATTTTTTGTAGACGACGATACATTCTTGCTTGATATGTATTCACTCAAATTCTCAAAGAGTGGATACGATGTAAAAGTGAGCACCAGTCCAGACGATGCAATCAAACGATTGCGCGAAGGTTTTACTCCAGATATTTTATTGCTCGACGTAGTGATGCCAGGCATGGATGGTATAGAGCTCCTCGGTCTCATCCGCAAAGAAAAGCTCATCCCGAACGCTGTGATCATCATGCTTACAAATCAGAGTGCACCTCAAGACATCGAACGAGCTCAAAAATATAGTGTCGATGGATACATCACAAAAGCTGCGACGATTCCTTCGGAAGTACTGTCCCACGTCGATGAGATTTATAAGCGAGTAAAAGCTTCAAAAAAATAACATGGACTATAAAAAAGAATTAGAAGAGTTAGTGTCACTTGTTCTCAAAGAAGGAGCTTCTGATTTGCACCTTGCTCAGGGTCGCCATCCGATCGTCCGTGTAAATGGAGCGCTCATCCCCCTCATCAAAAAGTCACAACTCACCAAGATTGATATGGAGGGATTTGTAAAAGAGCTTGTCACTCCAGCAAACAAGGAAATATTTGATAAAGAAAAGGAAGTAGACTTTTCATACAGCCTCACAA
The DNA here is from genome assembly GCA_964481175.1 of uncultured Candidatus Saccharibacteria bacterium. Taxonomy (GTDB): domain Bacteria; phylum Patescibacteriota; class Minisyncoccia; order Phycocordibacterales; family PALSA-1337; genus JAGOVB01. The sequence goes on along the minus strand of CAYZSZ010000011.1, from coordinate 20,099 downwards.
ACCTCGCACGTTTTCGTGGAAATGCATTTAGCCGCCAAGAAGAGATCTCGATTGCACTTCGACTGATCCCAAAAAAGATTCCCACATTCGCTGATCTCAATCTACCAACCATCCTTGAGACTTTTACTCGAAAGAAGCAGGGATTCTTTATGGTGGTGGGGCCGATCGGTCAGGGAAAGTCAACCACGCTCGCTTCTATGGTTGAAATGATCAATCAAACACGAGCGGAACATATCGTAACCATCGAAGACCCGATCGAGTATGTATACGAATCAAAAAAGTCTATTATCGATCAACGTGAGGTTCGTGTAGACACCGTTAGTTTCCATGCTGGACTCGTAAACATGCTTCGACAAGATGTAAACGTTGCACTCATCGGAGAAATGCGCGATATCGACACGATCGCTACAGCAGTAACTGCTGCTGAAACCGGTCACTTGATCTTTTCTACCTTGCATACAAACAATGCGGCTCAGACGATCAACCGTATCATCGACTCATTTCCACCTGGACAACAGGACCAAATCCGAATGCAGCTTGCGGGTAGTTTGACGGGTATATTTTCTCAACGCTTGATCCCACGAGTATCTGGAGGACGCGTGCCAGCATATGAGCTTTTGATTGCAAACTCAGCAGTAGCAAACCTCATTCGTGAAAAAAGAGTCCACGAAATAAATACGGTTATCGAAACTGGCTCACAGGAAGGTATGGTAGACATGAACCGGTGCTTGGTCGAGCTCGTACGCTCAGGACAGATCAGTGTCGAGAGTGCGTATCAGTATTCGCTTAATCCAAAAGGTCTCGAACGACTCATATAATATATGTTATTTAATTACTCAGCTGTAGATCAACAAGGGCAACAGAAACAAGGTTCAATCGACGCATTGAATATGGACATTGCGCTTGCATCATTGCAGCGCCGAGGATTTGTCGTGAGCAAAATCGTCCCAGTCGGCGAAAAAGGCGGAGTTTTGAATATAAACATCTCATTTCTCGATCGAGTTTCAAACAAAGACATCGTGATTCTTTCACGACAGATGGCAACCTTGTTCCAGGCTCAAGTCTCCGCACTTCGAATATTCCGATTGCTCGGTGAAGAAGCTGATAATAAGGTCCTTCGCAAAAAACTTATCATCATCGCTGACGATATTCAGGGCGGTAGCTCTATTTCTGCAGCACTAGAAAAGCATAAAGAAGTTTTTTCTGATTTTTATATCAGCATGGTTAAAGCAGGTGAAGAATCAGGAAAACTAGATGAGACATTTAACTTCCTCGCTGACTATCTCGATCGAACATACGAACTTATTACCAAAGCAAAGGGAGCTCTCGTGTACCCAGCATTCGTAGTATTCACATTCGTTTCAGTGATGGTGGTCATGTTTACCGTCGTTATTCCTAAAATCAGCGGGATTTTAAAAGATTCAGGACAGGAGCTACCTATATATACAAAGATCGTTATGGGTATTAGCGATTTCCTAGTACGTTACGGCTTTTTTGCAGCAGGAGGTATCGTTGTTATAGGTTTTCTAGGTTTCCGATATGTACAAACACCAGCAGGAAGAGATCTCTTTGATCGTTTCAAGCTCGCTGTGCCGTATCTCAGTAGTTTGTATAAAAAATTGTACCTGTCTCGATTGGCAGATAACATGAATACAATGTTGATGTCAGGTATATCAATGGTGCGCGCAATCGAGCTCACTTCGAGCGTTATTGATAATACAATTTATAAGAAAATCCTTGCTGCAGCTGTTGAGGCCGTAAAAGCAGGTAAGCCAGTCTCTGAGGCATTGGGTGGACACCCAGATATCATCCCAAAAATCATGATTCAAATGATGAAAGTGGGAGAAGAAACAGGAGAGTTGGGAAACATCCTAAAGACGCTAGCAAACTTCTATTCTCGTGAAGTTAGAAATGCTGTCGATGCGCTTGTCGACCTGATCGAACCGTTGATGATCGTGATGCTAGGTCTCGGTGTAGCTATCCTCCTCGCTTCAGTGCTAGTTCCTATATACAATCTCTCTGCTGCCCAATAGTTATCCACACAGTAAAGTGGTTTACTAAGGTATAATTATCCTTAAAGGTAAGTCTTAATGCTTACATTTTATTAATAATTATTATTCAAATATGAATTTCAAAAAAGGTTTTACATTGATCGAACTACTCGTAGTTATCGCTATCATTGGTCTTCTATCATCAGTTGTGCTCGCTTCATTGAACACCGCTCGAAACAAGGGTGCAGATGCAGCTATCAAGCAAAACTTGGCAGGTATTCGACCACAGGCTGAGATCTTCTACGATACTGCTGGGAGCTATGGAACAGCTCAGCCAGTTGGAGCATGTCCACTTGTAGCAGCTGTAGGAGGTTCTGCTGGTGCTGGTACTTTGTTTGCTGACGCAACTGTTGCGAACCAAATTACTGCTGCAGCTCAGTCAGTCGCTCCAGCTAACACAATGGCAAATGCAAACTGTGTATCATCTGCAGGTTCTGGAGGTGCATGGGCAGTGTCAGCTCCTCTAAAGTCTAATGCTAACTTGTGGTGTGTAGACTCACGAGGTATTGCAAAGGAAGTAACTCCAGCTGGTACCGATCGTGGATTTAACGGTGTAGCTTGTAAATAGTCTTAATATAAATAATCTAGTATGACTTATTCACTTAAAAGAGGATTCACTCTGATCGAACTACTCGTAGTTATCGCTATCATTGGTCTTCTATCATCAGTTGTGCTCGCTTCATTGAACACCGCTCGAAACAAGGGTGCAGATGCAGCTATCAAGCAAAACTTGGCAGGTATTCGACCACAGGCTGAGATCTTCTACGATACTGCTGGGAGCTATGGAACAGCTCAGCCAGTTGGAGCATGTCCACTTGTAGCAGCTGTAGGAGGTTCTGCTGGTGCTGGTACTTTGTTTGCTGACGCAACTGTTGCGAACCAGTTGACCGCGGCCGCAAAGGTACTTGCTAACGGTAACGATATGACAGCAGCAAGCTGTGTATCATCTGCGGGTGCAGCAGGAGCATGGGCAGTCTCTGTTCCTCTAAAATCAGTAGGAACAAATAGCTGGTGTGTAGACTCACGAGGTATTGCAAAGCAGGTGACTCCAGTAGGTGTTGATCGTGGATTTAACGGTGTAGCTTGTAAATAATCAGAATGACCATATCACATAAACAAGGCTTTACATTGATCGAACTACTCGTAGTGATCGCTATCATCGGTATTCTCGCTTCTGTGGTACTGGCATCACTAAACACTGCACGAACAAAAGGAGCAGATGCAGCTATCAAACAAAACCTATCCGGTATCCGACCACAGGCTGATGTGTACTTTGACGACGAGACAAAAGGGAACGGTACATACGGTTCAGCGTTTTCAGTAGGTGACTGTGCAGCTACTGCTGGTACTTTGTTTGCTGATGAAACTATCGTTGGACAATATACAGCAGCCGCAGAGGCTTCTGGTCAAGGTGTGGTAGCAAGCTGTGTCTCTTCAGCGGCAGCATGGGCAGTCTCTGTTCCTCTAAAGAGCGATCCTACTATCAGCTGGTGTGTAGATAGTCTAGGTATGGCAAAAGAAGTAACAAATTCTGGTGATCTAGGATTTGTAGGTGAGGCTTGTGAATAATAATTAATAAAATGTATACAAAAAGCCCACTTCGGTGGGCTTTTTGTATGCTATACTTTGTGTATATGAAAAAAGCATTTACCCTCATTGAATTATTGGTTGTTGTCGCTATTATTTCTGTGCTGACTGCTGTGGTTTTGACTCAGTTCGGTACTGTTCGTGCAAGAGCACGTGATGCAAAAAGAGTTTCAGATATTGCACAGTTACAGCTCGCTATCCAGCAATACTTTGATCGATGTAATCAGTACCCAAATGCAACTCCAAGTGGTACCGGACCGGATAGAGTGCTCGATATAAATTCGACGAGCTCTAGTTGTCCTACTGGAGTCACCATGGCAAACTTCTTGAATCAGCTTCCGACGCCACCAAGCGGTATCACTGATACTTCAGGAACAAATCCATATACATATCGATACATCGTGCATAGCAATGCAGCGGGTATAAACGATGATTATTATCTTGTTGCCCGACTGGAGCAGCTCAACAAGGCTCTAGACGATGATATAGACGGCACCATCCCAGCAAGTACTTCAGGATGGAGAGGTTGGTCGCTCACAGGTACATTTAGCACTATCAATGCAAATGATACTGCAGATAGTTACCTATACGCTGTTCGATCTCGATAGATGGATTTGTACATATTTTTTCCAGTATTTATTTTCGGTACTATCATTGGGAGTTTTCTCAATGTGGTCGCGTTGCGCTTTAACACTGGGTTCGGTCTGTCTGGTCGGTCGCAGTGTTTTTCTTGTGGATATACGCTAGCCTGGTTTGATTTGATTCCGGTCCTCAGTTATTTAGCTCATGGTGCAAAGTGTATAAAGTGTAAGAGCACTATTTAAACCAAATACATTTCGATTAAAATACTAACAGGAATTCATTTTGTTTTATTATTTAATTTGTTTTCGTCGAGTCCTATTTTACTTGGGATACATCTCGTCATTGCCTGCATTCTTGTGGTCGCTTTGATTTATGATATTAAACATAAAATCATTCCAGATATTTTGTCGTATCTTTTCATCTTGTGTGCTTCAATCACATTGCTTGTGACAGGTGGAAATGCTGTAGGGATTTTGATCGCAATTCCTTTTTGGCTGATTGTTCTCATCTCAAAAGAAACGTGGATGGGAGGAGGTGATGCAAAACTGGCAATGGGAATAGGTCTTTTGCTCGGGGTCACCAAAGGTATCTCTGCATTGTTTATCGCATCTTGGATCGGCGCTCTGGTGGGGATTGTTTTATTGTTTATGCATCGGAAAGGCGGTACAATAAAGAGACTCGAATTACCATTCGCACCATTTCTCATCCTCGGCATGTACATCGTGTTGTTCAGTGGTATCGATATCATATATGTTACGTCCTTCTTTTAATAAAGGGTTCACACTAGTCGAGCTACTCGTCTGTATTGTGATCTTTGTATTGATGACAGGTTTCGTGGCAGTAAAATACGGAGGCTTTAGTCAGAGCATGCTCGTTAACAATTTGGCATACGATATCGCACTCACAATCCGAGAGGCGCAGTCTTACGGAGTCAGCGTCTCAGACGTTGCTTCTACTGGAAATTTCAATACGACATACGGCGTTCACTTTGATGGAGCAAACACAGTCACCGGTGGTGTGAAAAATAATCAGTCATTTATCTTGTATGCTGATACAAACAACGATAATCGTTACACTGTAGCTGATACTGTTATTAGAAAATATGTTATCGGTAGAGGAAACTACATAAAGCAATTGTGCCATAACAGTACTTGTAGCTCAGGGCAGGTAGCAGGGGGTGTCGGTACATTTGCTGCAAGTACCGTAAGACAGGATGCAAGCGTACTTTTTAAACGCCCAAGTCCAGCGCCGATGATATATTCTCAGGCAGTACCAAACGCTCAATATTTAGAAATTCGTATTTCAAATGAGGATTCTACAATAATGAAAAAAGTCGTAGTGCGCTCAACGGGCCAAATATCAATAGAAGATTTATGATCATTCATACACACAAAAAAGGGTTTACACTGGTCGAGATGGTTGTCTCTTTGGGTATTTTTTCTATTGTGATGGTCGTGGCTATGGGTGCTTTTTTGAAAATAACCGAGGTCAACAAGCGTGCTCAAAATGTAAAAAATGCGGTAAACAACGTCAACTTTACACTCGAAGCCATATCAAGAGAGCTACGAACTGGCAAAGAGTATACGCTAAATGGTCCTGGTCAGATTACATTTTTAGCTGGAGTAAATAGCTCTGGAGTAAACCAGTACTACTCATACAAAATAGCTCAAAACGCAAGTGGAAGGGGAAGTATTCAAAAGGGAATCGGCACGACGTCATCGATTCCATCAAACGCCTTTGCGGACGCAACTGCTTCAAACGTCGATATAAAAACATTGCGTTTTACACTCACATCGGATGATTATCCACGGGTCACTATTCAGATTGGAGGTGAAGCGGGTACGATCGATCGTTTAAAAACAACATTTGATGTACAGACAACAGTCTCACAAAGACTAAAAGATTAATATATGAAAAAAGGATTTACTATAGTCGAAACATTGGTTGCAATCACGGTCCTCATGATCGCTATTTCTGGGCCGCTCACGGTATCTTTTCGTGCGCTCAATGCTGCTGTAGCTTCGCGTGATCAGATGATCGCATCATTTTTGGCGCAGGATGCGATGGAGTACGCACGAAATCTAAAGGATAACAACATTAGTGACGGCGCACCTGAAGGTTGGCTACAAACAATCGGAGAGTGTACGATTAAAAATAAATGCTCAGTCGATACCACCACAAATATAATACGACCTGAGTGTCTCAAATTTACAGGTGGTCGATGTAATCTATACAAAGATCAGACGGGTAAATATAACCATGTCTCAGCTAGTGGGTCCTTTGCTACTCCTTTTTATCGAACTATGTATGTGCAAAATATCCAAGCAAATTCAGAAGAAGAGTCAGCGGAGCTCATAGTTGATGTGATTTGGACGACGGGATCATACGCCACAGCGAGTACAACATTTCGATCAACCATATATAATATAGCTAAATAATATGTCATTAAAAAAAGGATACACACTATTGTTTGCAGTACTCTTGAGCTCGATGGTTCTCTCTATCGCTGTGTCTGTTTTGAATATCGCTCGAAAAGAAGTCATCCTCTCAAGCAGTGCGCGAGAGTCTTCGACTGCTATATATATTGCTGACGGTGCACTTGATTGTGCAGTGCTCCAGGACAACAACCAGCAGTTCAATGATCCGACCCAACAAGACCCAGTGTCTTGTGGAGGTGTGAGTAGACCTGTAACGATCACTTCTCAGAGTACGTATACTCGCTACACATTTTATGTAAGCGATGGAGTAAGTATCTCTTCGCCGTGCGCAACAGTTACTGTGGATCGATATCCTGCAGCTGGATCAAATCCTGCCAAAACCATCATCGAAGCTCGTGGGTACAATGTCGGCTACCAGTCAGGTACGTGCGGCGGTGCTCACCCTCGAAAAGTTGAAAGAGCATTCCGATACTCGTATACTATGTAAATGGATAAAAAAGAGGCTGCACAGCGTATTGCTTATCTCCGAAAGACGATAGACCATCATCGCTATCAATACCATGTACTGGATACTCCAGAGATTTCTGAAGCTGCTTTAGACTCGCTCAAACATGAGCTCGTAAGTCTCGAAGAACAGTACCAAGATCTTGTCACTGCCGACTCTCCAAGTCAGAGAATCGGCGGAAAGCCGCTACCGGAATTTTCAAAAGTACAGCACAAAGTAGCACAGTGGTCTTTTAATGATGCATTTACTCCAGAAGAGATGATGGCCTTTGATACTCGTGTCAAAAAGATAATCGACGCACAACCTACATACACCTGTGAACATAAAATCGATGGATTAAAGGTTGTTTTGGAGTATGAAAAAGGAATTTTGAAAACAGCCGCCACTCGTGGAGATGGAAAGGTTGGAGAGGATGTTACTCACAATGTCCGGACGATAGAGTCAGTTCCGCTCAAGCTATCAGAACCGGTAGATATCATTGTCGAAGGAGAGATCTGGATGGCAAAAAGCACACTACAGGAGCTGAACAAAGAACGTGTAAAGAATGGTGAAGAGCCTTTTGCAAATCCCCGTAATGTCGCAGCAGGATCTATCCGTCAGCTCGATCCAAAGATCGCTGCAAGTCGACGACTGCAGTCATACATATACGATATCGCTTACTATGACAAAAACCCTGAGTCACAGTACAAAGAACTTGAGCTTATAAAAAAGCTTGGTTTTAAAACAAATCCATATTTTAAACACTGCAAAGATATCGAAGAGGTTATTTCATACTGGAAAGAGTGGGGGAAGAAAATGGACAAACAAGATTATCAAGCAGACGGAATCGTGGTAAAGGTAGATGAAAGAAAATACCAAGAGATCTTGGGATATACAGGCAAAGCACCACGCTTCGGAATCGCTTTTAAATTCGCTGCAGAGCAAGTGACGACGGTAGTCGAGGATATCATCCTCCAAGTCGGTCGCACCGGCGTGGTGACCCCCGTAGCGCATTTGCGACCCGTTTCAGTAGCAGGTTCTGTCGTGTCGCGAGCAACACTGCATAATGAAGACGAGATCCAACGCCTCGATGTCCGTATCGGTGACACCGTGATCCTCCAAAAAGCTGGTGACGTGATCCCAGACATTGTGTCGGTAGTAAAAGAGATGCGTACAGGAAAAGAAAAAGTCTTTAAATTCCCCGAATTTGTCGAAGGGTGCGGTGGAGATGGTCGGATCGAGCGCGTCCCTGGCCAAGCAGCGTACAAATGTGTAGTTTTGGATTCTCAAGAATTACAAAAAAGAAAATTCTATCACTTTGTTTCAAAGAAATGCTTTAACATAGACGGATTGGGTCCAAAAATAATCGACGCACTCATGGACAATGGACTCATCGCGACTTTTGACGATATTTTTACTTTGAAAAAGGGTGATCTACTCGCTCTGCCTCGCTTTGCAGAAAAATCAGTCGACAATCTTTTGGAATCTATCGAAAAAGGTAGAAAAGTGACCATGGCGCGACTCATCGCTGCACTCTCGATCCCCCAGGTTGGAGAAGAAACTGCAATCGATATAGCAAAACATATCCCAGACATCGAAAAAGCAAAATTTGAACAGCTGCAATCGATATACGGTGTGGGTGACGTCGTCGCACGGTCAGTCGTAGACTGGTTTTCTGAAAAGAAAAATAGAGATCTATTTCATCGGCTTTTAAAGCAGGTCACAATCGTCAAAGAGACAACTAGTTCGGTTCTCTCGGGGAAGACATTTGTCCTCACCGGAACTATGTCTATGCCGCGTGATGAGGCTCAAGCAAGGATCCGCGCTCTCGGAGGCGATGTGTCGAGCTCGGTGTCTTCGAAAACATCATTTGTGGTCGCTGGAGAAAATGCTGGCTCGAAACTAGATAAGGCAATCGAGCTTGGCGTACCTATCTTATCCGAAAGTGAATTTCGTGCTAGAATCGGCCTATGATAAGCAATGCTGATGTAGAAAAGCTGGCAAAACTGGCTCGAATCGCTATAACCGACGAGGAAAAAGCTCAATTTGGGAAAGAAATCGAGTCTATTTTGGGCTACGTTAGCGAAATCCAGGAAGTGGCCAGAGAAGGCAAACAAACTATTTCTATAAAAAACATAATGCGTGAAGATGTCGCAGTGGACACTGATCCAAAGAATATTCTCGAAGAAGCGCCACACACTGAGGGTGACTTTATTGCGGTAAAGAAAATACTGTCATGATTACGATCCACCAAGCACATGAAGCAATGAAAAAAGGAGAGTACACTCCGTGGGATTTGGCGCAAAAATATTTGAAAAATATTGAAGCAAAAAATAAGGAAATAAATGCATATCTCGAAGTTTTTTCTGACATAAAAGAACAGTGTGAAGCCGCAGCCGCTCGTTTTAAGGACGGTACAGCAACACTTTTGACCGGGATCCCTTGTGCAGTAAAGGACAATATTTTAATAAAAGGAAAAAAGGTAGGCGCCGCTTCAAAGATTTTGGAAAACTATGTCGCAACCTACGACGCTACTGCAATAGAGAAATTAAAAAAAGAAGGAGTAGTGTTTTTGGGTCGTGTAAACATGGATGAGTTTGCCATGGGAGGAAGTACTGAGAATTCTGCATATGGAGTGACCAAAAACCCGATCGACCCCACACGCGTTTCTGGTGGATCCTCTGGAGGTTCTGCTGCAGCGGTTGCGATGGATGGAGCGCTGATCGCTTTGGGAACTGATACCGGAGGATCAGTACGTCAGCCCGCGAGCTTCTGTGGAGTGGTCGGACTCAAACCGACCTATGGTGCGATCTCTCGATATGGAATGATGGCTATGGCTGCATCTTTAAACCAGATCGGCACCATCGCACCCACTGTAACTGATACTGAAATATTTTTTAATGCTATAAAAGGGAAAGATCCAAAAGATAGTGTCAGCATCGATCTAACTGAGGTTCAACTGCCTAAAAAAATAGTAGTTGGTGTTCCTGATTTTGAACGAAATGGAGTGCAGTCTGATGTGCTGAAGAATTTTGATGAATCCATTGAAAGATTCAAGAAATTGGGATACGAAATAAAAGATATAAGTTTGCCGCACATTAAGTATGCATTAGCTGTGTACTATGTTGTTATGCCAGCAGAAGTAAGCTCAGATATGGCACGCTTTGATGGAGTAAAATACGGCCTCCATGTCGATGGAAAAGACGGCATCGATGACTATTTTGTCACTCGAGCGAAAGGTCTCGGAAAAGAAGTACGACGCCGAATCCTCTTGGGAACGTACGTGCTTTCTTCGGGGTACTACGATGCATACTATAACAAAGCAAACATCGTTCGAGAGCTCATCCGTGAAGATTTTAGAAAAGCGTTTGAAAGTGTTGACGTTATCCTTACACCAACAGCTCCAACGCCCGCTTTTAAGATAGGGGAAAAGACCTCAGACCCATTGCAGATGTACCTCGAGGATATCTTTACCGTGACCGCAAACCTCACTGGTAATCCAGCTATGTCTATCCCGTCAGGATTTTCTGGAAAGCTACCGCTCGGTATCCAGATGACCGCTCGACATGGGGAAGAGGCAACACTATTTGCTGTTGGGAAAAAGTTTTTGGGAGAAGATAAGGTATAATAAATACATGGATGTTGTATATGTTCCGTCGTACGATACGGTCAGCTGGATCAAAGCAGCTTTGATATGGATCATCGATCATTTTCTACCTTTTATCGAAGGATTTCTTTCGATCGCTTTGGTGTTTGCGATACCCGCATGTCTCATCATGGTTATCGGTATTTTTTATTCTCTAGAAAAGTTGCGAGTTATTCGTAAAAAAGAAAAAGAACTATATTTTCCAAAAGTAGAACCAGCGTACAACGAAACAGTGCAGGGAGATCCAGCTCTCACCGAGCGTTGGAAAAAGATCACCGAACACATCGAATCGAGTAATCAAAATGATTGGAAACAGGCAATCATCGAGGCAGATATTATTTTGGGAGAAATTTTGGAAAAAATGGGCTACCAGGGAGACGGTATCGGTGAAAAATTGCGCCGAGTCGAGAAAGCTGATTTTCAGACTCTGAATGAAGCATGGGAAGCACACAAAATTAGAAATATTATTGCTCACGAAGGCGCAAGTTATGAGCTCAGTCAGTATGAAGCAAAGCGAGTCATCGGACTTTACAAGCAAGTCTTCGAAGAATTTTTCTACATATAAAACTTGCAGAGTGACTTATTCCTGTGGTACTATTCTCGCACATAGCGGGGTAGGGTAACGGTAACCCGTCAGGCTCATAACCTGAAAACTGCCGGTTCAACTCCGGCCCCCGCAACAAGGATACAACAGAATATGTGGATAAATAGGACACTAGAGTAATCTGCGTGGAGGTGTTACGCTTATTGTAGCAAACGAGGCTCCTATTATTAGATCCAAATTAATTTTGTGAAATATACATATAAAAGTGTACTCGCTTTCATCCTGCTAGTTTCTATACTTATTCAACCAGCTGGTTTTGTTTTTGCTCAAGAAGCAACTTCTTCTGTGCAGCCAGAACAATCTGCAGAATCGACTTTAGATGCAAATCAAATACTTCTTGATGGGCTCGGTGATCTCGATAATCTTGTAGTCCCTGACGAAAATAGTTTACTTGCCGGTGGAGAAGATGTAGATCACTACAGAAATAATTTTGAAATTAATAAGTTTGCCCAAATAGACGAATCGAGTGGTACCTATCAATTTGATATACCAATTAACGTTCCACCAGGAAGAAACGGATTGCAACCCAATTTATCTTTGAAATACACGTCTAGGCCTCAATATGAAGGAAGTGTTGTGGGATATGGCTGGTCTTTGAATATTCCATATATCGAACGAATCAATAAGCGAGGATTGGATAAAATATTTACTGATACATATTTTTCTTCTTCTTTGAGTGGAGAGTTAGCTAGCTCTACAGCAAGCTCGACATTGTATATGTCAAAGTTCGAGGACGGATCTTTTATAAAGTATGAGTTTGTCGGTAATGTGTGGAAAGCGACTGATAAAAATGGCACGGTATACACCTTTGGAACAAGTACGCTTTCTAGACAAGCACAACCTAGCGATAATACAAAAATAGCAAAATGGATGCTCGAGGAGGTGCGAGATACAAATAATAACTATATAAAATATGAGTATTATAGCGATGCTACTAGTACTGGTGCAGTCTATCCTACTCGAATTATATATACCGGAAATGGCAGTACGGACGGAGTATTCAAAATAGATTTTGTTAGGACTTCAAATCAAGATTTTGCAACAAGTTCTTCTGTAGGATTCCAGGTTTTAACCAAAGAAAGAATAAGTGAAATACAAGTAAAGATTAACGGAAGCCAGACAAGAAAGTACGATTTGGCGTATACATCTCCAACAAATAGGAATAGAGCTTTACTCTCAACAGTTACCGAGACTGGGTATGATGAGTCTGGCACAGGTATATCACTCCAACCATATCAGTTTAGTTATCAAGACACTACAAGTCCGGGGTGGACGGTGGATATGGCCTGGACTGTACCTGAGGAAGCTCCTGGTGACGGTCTTACATATACAAATCTAGCTGATGTAAATGGAGATGGGTTGAGTGACATTGTGAGATCACATGATCCAAATAAGGGAGTGTATGTAAATAGCGGAAGCAATTGGGATTTGGTGACCAGTGGTAAGTGGACATTGCCCGCAACATATTTTGTGAGTGCGGGTATCGATAATGGATTTAGAATGGCTGATGTAAATGGGGATGGACTGGATGATATTTTGTACGGGGCGCAAGGAACTGACAGAAAAACATATTTAAATGATGGGAGCCAGTGGGTAGAAAATTCTTCATGGAAGCCTCCAGTGGACTTTGTTACTTCTACGGGGGCAGATAATGGATCAAGAATAGTCGATACAAATGGAGATGGGCTACCTGATATTTTGTGGGCTGACACCGCCACAACTTCCTGGACATATGTAAATACTGGAAATGGCTGGGCAACTAGTACTTTGTGGGTCCCACCAATTAAATTTATCGATGCGTCGCGTTTTGATAAGGGATTAGTATTGGTGGATGCTAATGGGGACGGACTATTAGATTTTCTCTCAGGCAGTGATACAGAGAGTGCAAATCCTAGAATGTATATAAATAATGGAGCCGCTGGGGGATGGGGCTCATTTGCCAAAATCCCTGGATTAAGTGATACAGACTACTTTATCCAAAGTAATAGTGATAAAGGTTATCGTTTTCCCGATGTCGACGCTGATGGTCAGTCAGATATTTTACGATCTTACAAAGACTTATCGACCGAAGTCAGATTTACAGAACTAAATGCAGGGATGAAATGGTTTGATGATAGTACTAACTGGTATCCGATCGGACTATATGCCCAGGGTGATCAAGGTATACGGTTAGGAGAAATAAATGGAGACGGTATGACTGATGTCGTAGGTCACAATGCATATATTAACAATAGTAAAAAGATAGACTTATTAAAAACAATCGTGTACCCAACAGGTGGCAACACTCAATTGGAGTATAAGACCGCTCAACAGTATAAAAGTGGTACGGGTGCACAGCTAAACAATGTCCCATATCCGATATTTACTCTGTCAAAGATTATAAATAATGACGCAATGACCAGTCCGTCTGAGTGGAACTACACCTATGAAAACGGAATCTTTTACGCGACCTCAACTGATATCTTGAATAGAAGATTTCCTGGATTCGGGATTGTTACTAAAATTGCTCCTGATGGAACAAAAGTAAAGACATATTTCCACAACGCCACAAGTACGGTCACCACAACTGCTCTAGGGCAATATGATGACCATATCGCTAAGGCAGGGAGACCATACAGAGTAGAGGTGCTCGATGGTTCTGATAATAAATATGATGTAAAGGTCAATAAATGGGACAAAACCTCCTTAGGTAATGGAGCTTACTATGTCTTTCTTTCAAGAACAACAGATCTTGCGTATGACGGCGATTCAGATCATAAAGATAAAGTTGTAGAATTCACCTATGATAGTTTTGGAAATGTGACACAAAGTATCGATTGGGGAGAAGTCACTGCGAGTGCGGACGGGTCATTTGGTGACACCGGAAGTGATAAATTTACAACCAAAACTCTCTTCGCTTCGACAACAGCCAGAGTAAATGCTCCTTATAGTGCTTCTACTACTGATCAAAGTTCAAATAAGGTATGGGAATCCAGATTTTATTATGACAATCTAGGATTGGGCAGTGTTTCCAAAGGAAATCTCACAAAGAAGGAGGATTGGATTTCAAGTACAACGTATGCAAGTAGCACTAAAACATACAATGCAACTTACGGAACCGTCACTTCAGAGACTGACCCAAGAAGTAAAACTACCACGTATGTTTATGATCCATATAATATTTATATTGCATCATCAACAAATCCATTAAGCCAAACTACTAGTTTCTATTATGATTATTCGCTCGGTAAACCAAAACAGACAATAGATCCAAATGGACTTGTATTTAAAACCGTTTACGATGGTTTGGATAGGGTCACATCAGTAACTCAACCAGACTTAACAACACCCTCAACACAAGTCACCAAGACCACATACACTTACAATACCAGTTCGGTGCCAAATATAATCCAAAGAACCGACAGTTTAAGTAGTTCTACTAGTACCGACACGTATACATATCTCGATGGTCTCGGTAGGGTAATCCAGACTAGAGTGGAGGCTGAGCCAACGAACACATTTTCAGTTTCAGATATAGTCTATAATGCATCAGGACAAAAGCAAAAAGAATCACTTCAATACTTTGCTTCGAGTACAGCATATGCATCCTCAACGCTCACAAACTCTTTGTACCAAGTATATGTGTATGATGCTAAAAACAGAGTGACGGCAGTAGGAAATAATATAGGAACGACAACAAATACATATGATCAGTGGATCACAACGGTCACTGATCCTGAGGGAAGATTTAAAGATTTAACAAATGATTCGAGAGGAAATCTTGTGCAAGTCGATGAGCATAATAGTGGAAGTACGTACACAACAACGTACACGTACAATGGTAACAACAATCTTACAAAGATCACGGACTCACAAGGTAATATCAGAAACTTTACCTATGATGGACTTGGTAGGAGACTCACGGCACAGGATCTGCACGCAAGTGCCGATGGTACTTTTGGGACTTGGACGTATACCTATGATGCCTCTGGAAACATAACCACCGTGCTCGATCCAAAATCACAAACCAGAAATATGACATATGACAGTATAAACAGAGTTCTTACAGAGGACTATACTGGCACGGGTGGAACAGAAGTGACATACACATACGACTCATGTACCTATGGAAAGCTAAAAGTATGTACCGCAGCGATGGCCAACAGCGCTACAACTACCTATACATACAACTCAAATGGTGGAGTTGCAACAGAAAGTAAAAGAATTGACGGCGCAGACTACACGACCACATACACGTATGATCGATTAGGAAATCAAGTGACAATAACGTATCCGGATAATTCACAAGTAAAGTATGCACACAACTCAGCTGGTCAGCTCGATAGCGTCGCACAAAAAGAAAGCGCGGGGGTATTTACAAATATCATTAGAAATCTAGATTACTCTCCTACGGGTCAAATAAGTTACAAACTATTCGGAAATGGAGCAAGTACAGTAAATACTTTTGATTCCACAAAGTTGTATCGACTTACAAATATAACTACAGCTACTTCTTCAGCTCGAAGTATTCAGAATCTAAACTATACATATGACAAGGTGGGGAATATAACTAACCTGAAAGACATAGGAGGATACGGAACAGGAAAAATAGTGAACTACACGTACGATCATCTCGATCGACTGACACTCGCTTCGACTACAGCTGCAACAAGTACTCCGTACAGATATTCTTTTGCATATAACTCTATAGGAAATATCACTGGAGTGGCGACGACGACTTCGACTACAACATATACATACTCAGGATCTGGTATGATCAACCCGCATGCGGTAACAGGTATCGGTTCAGCAACGTACGGGTATGACAATAATGGAAATATGAACAACAGTGCAGGAAAATCTCTGATGTGGGACTATAGAGACAGATTAACATCGACAAATCTAGCCGGAGCAACAAGCACCTATACATATGATGATAAATACGAACGAGTAAAGACGGTCGAAAACGGAATAACCACCTACTATCCAAACGACTTGTATGTAAAGATGGGAGCTACCACCACCAAGAACATATATGGAGGCGGTATGCTCCTTGCAAGCATAGAAGGAGGACAAGTCGCAACAACTACTTCATACATCCACACTGACCACCTCAGTGCAACAAATGTAGTAACCAATGCAACTGCAGCAGTCCAACAAACACTCGACTACTACCCATATGGACAAGAACGAATCAGTTCAGGAAACAACCTCACCAAACGTCACTATATAGGAGAGATATATGACGCAAGTACCGGATTGAACTATTTGAATGCGAGGTATTATAATGGGGATAGAGGGCAGTTTGTGAGTCAGGATCCGGTGTTTTGGGAGGTGGGGCAGACGCAGGATGGCGTGCGTATCCTTAGAGAGCCTCAGCTGGCAAATAGCTATTCATACGCAGGAAACAATCCCATAACTCAAAAGGATCCAAATGGAAAAATAGCTCCACTCATTGCTGTGATCTTTGCGGTGTTCGAGGCTTATAGTTATGCAAATGCCGCTGTCGATGTTTATAATTACACCAACGTATTGAGATACCCGGATGGTTATTCTTTATCTGACGTCAATGATGCAGGGAATAGAGTGGTCAAGGATCTTGTTTCTGGGGGTCTGGGTTATCTTGGTGGAAAAGCTGTAAACGCCGGAATGAATACAGTTGACGCAGTGCGTGACAGCGTGATTTATGTAGGAGGAAAGGCTCGAAATGCAACGGATACAACAAAAGGCACGCCTACACAGGGAGGTGTAAAAAACGATCAAAGTTTTTCAAAGCTGCCTACAGACGTCGGTCTGACTCAAACAAGTACGCAAACCTACATTAGTGCATCGAGCGGAGGTAGGTCTTCGTCAAACTCTTCTTCGAGTTATAATACAGCTACAACCTACCTTAATTCCGCGCAGAGAGCACTCAATCGAGGTGATACAAAGACAGCAGAAAGATACATTAATCAAGCCAAGAAGTTAATCAATCGTAAGTAAATATAATTATGGATATACAAAGATTTATTCTTGATCACTGGAAGTCACTCGTGCTTGTTGCGGGTATTATGATGTTTCTTCTAGGTATACTTCCTATTGTGTCGCGAGAATATTATGAAAAATTTCATAAATCGACATGGGATGATAAGTTTTGGCCGTTTTCAAAACAAGATGGATATATCTATGATAGGTATATAAGACAAATCAATTTTATCCTTACAGGTTTAACTCTGATAGGTATTGTAATCTACAAATTCATCAATCCTTAAGAAATAATGTTTGCTACCCCAAGCACTCTATCCTATAAAAACAACAAACGCCTACTTCTATGCAAAATATAGACATTTACGTAACGCTAGTTAGTTTAATTGGATCAATAATGATTCTAGTCGGTCTTGTAATAATTTTTTCAGAAAAATACTATTCCTTACTCACAAAATCATATTTCTTTGAAAGACTAACAGAGCAACAAAAAGAAAAAACTAGGTTTGAAATAGCTAAGAAAAGTTCGGTTGAAAGATATTCTGCAGGCATCTTGTCGTTATCAATTGGGGTTTCGTCTATACTTTGGGCGAGCAAAACAATATCATATTTTCCATTTTTTATTTTAGCAGCATTAGCGTTCCTTATGGTAATAATTAATTATCTTAAAAAGCCATAAAAGTGAAATACTTCTTTAACTAATGCTGTGAAATTCCGAGAGGAGTATGGTGTGAGTAAGTAGCTCTTGTATCTAAATTCAACATACGACAATTAGGAGAGCTATATGATACAAGTACCGGATTGAACTATTTGAATGCGAGGTATTATAATGGTGACAGAGGGCAGTTTCTTTCACAAGATCCGGTGTTTTGGGAGGTGGGGCAGACTAGTGATGGTAAAGCAGTCCTCTCAAATCCTCAAGCGGCGAATTCGTATTCGTATGCGGGTGGTAATCCTATTACAAACAAGGATCCCGGTGGAAGGTGTCCAATGTGTGCTGTGGCAATAGGTGCAGGGGTCGGTGCAATTGGTGGTATCGGAAGTCAGGCACTGAGTGATTACTTATCTGGCGATTTTAGTGGTTTTAGTTCCTATGCAGTATCTGCAGGTCAAGGCGCTGTGGTAGGTGGTGGTGTGGTAATAGCAGGTGCTGCTGCAGCGGCAGGTGCGGTGGGTACTGTGGCTACACTATTAATCACGGGCGCAACAGCAGGAACGTTAACCGCTGCTACCGAATATAGCGGTGACTACATGCTTGGCCGCGAAAGTAATCCTGGCGATATTATACTCAACTCATCAATCTCTGCAGTGTCGGCGGGTACATTACGTAGTTTGCCGCAAGTGCGTGGTCGAATGCCAAATATAGGCACACAAGCATTCTACACGGGAAGACACACTTTGAGACAATCAGCAGAAGAGTTTGTGACTGTGAGTATGCAGTCACTCGGTCAAAATGCAAGTACCTACCTCTCCGCAGGAAGTGGGTCAGCAAGCGGGAGTGTGTCTAGCAAATACCAGAATGCTAAGAGTGCGTTGTCGCAAGCAAGTAGGGCACTTAGCAGGGGTAATTTTAGCGGAGCGATCAGTGCGCTTAAGAGAGCCTCAAGAAGTTTAAAATAAATTGAAATGAAAAAAGTATTTTACGCAACGCCAGAATTAGCAAATGCAGGTCTCTTATGCTTCGCCGTAGGACTTTTACTCATTGCGTCGCCTGCAATCTTCAATGGTGTGTGGCATAAAGTTATCGTCTTTTTTGGAGTAGCGTTACCACTTTTAATAATATTTTGGGTGGGTGCAATATATGGATTGTATATAACGATCAAGAACAAGAGCGTACGCGGTACGGTATTTTTTATTCCAAGTCGTGTGAGTGAAATCAAAGATATTGTTTCTCTGAAAAAAAGAGCAACATTTGGCGGGTTGATAAATGAAATCTACATGCTTTATAAAAAGCCTGATGGTACGATTTCTGATAGAGGACTTACAAGTATTGAGATGCTTAAACCCAATGATCTAAATGAACTTATTGAAACTATCAAAACTATAAATCCTTCTATTGATATCCCTGCTGATATTACAAAAAGATAGGGTCTATTTTTCTGGGTGAAAAAGTGGCAAATAATGCCACTTTTTGCTATATTGGTCGAATGTCGGCGTAGCTCAGTTGGCTAGAGCGTGGGACTCATAAGCCCAAGGTCGAAGGTTCGATCCCTTCCGCCGACACAAATGATATAATTAGTGCGGTTTTGCATGAAGACAATAACCCTGTTGGTCATGTTACTGTACGGTATTCCCGTACGCGCGGAGCAGGGTGTCGAGTACACTCCTCCGGAAGATCGTCCTGGGCTATGGAATCTTATCCCAACAGATGAGGATGTCCCGTATTGGTTCCCGGGAGTGCAGTATGAACTGGTAAAGTTCCGTGGCTGCGAATTTTGGCCAGAATTGTGGGGGAGGGACTTCCATAAAGAAAACAAACTTCGTTATGGTCCTGTCTGGACTGTTCGAGGTTTGGAAGGGTTCCAGATCTGTTTCCCCGAGCTCATCTCGCTAGGTCCTGCAGACAATTACAGTCTGCCGATCGACACTTCCATCGGCATCGGTTTTTCGCTCAGATGGAGTATCGGTCAGTTTCGTAAATAGCGATGCGGCGGCGAGGATTTCCTTGCCGCCGCCTGTCGTTTATGCTATATTTTGCCTCATGCAGGCGTAGCTCAACTGGTTAGAGCACTCCCCTGTCACGGGAGAGGTTACGGGTTCGAGT
>CAYZSZ010000010.1:0-30380 GCA_964481175.1 uncultured Candidatus Saccharibacteria bacterium | reverse complement strand
GCAATTACGATCTCACCCTCTTCTGCATCCCTCTTTCTTCCGACCAGTACTAGACCCCCTTCCATGATCCCTTCTTCTCTCCTCGAATCACCTTTTACTTCGAGCAAAAAAGTTTTCTCACTATCTTTTATCAAGTACTGATCCATACTGATCGTATCGAGGGTCATCCCATCAAGAGTGGTAGGGATACCTGCTTCGACAAGACCAAGAATAGGTACTTCGCTATCGAGACGCATCGGAGAGAGTCTCCCCTGAGAATCTTTCGATAAAATACCCTGCTCAACTAACTTGTTTACAAGCTTGAATACAGCATTCTTTGATTTGAAGCCGAGCAAATCCATAATCTCTGTATATGACGGCATTCTCCGTTTGCTTTGGTAAAATGACGTAATTTTGTTTTTGTAAACTTCAATACTCATATTGCGAAATAAGATATAAACTGATTGAAACTAGACTTCCAGCTCAATGACTGCAACTGCTTTTTTAAAAACTTGTGTCGCTTTGCTTCACTCTTGTAAGGTAGGCCACGGATAATCCTCATATCAATGACTGCATTTAAACTATTAATTTCTTTTTTTAATTCTTTAATTAATATTGTTTTGCTCATACCTAATAGTATAGGTGAACGAGCGTTTACCGTCAATGTGGATAACTTTTATTTGCCGGCTTCGAGACAATTACTGTAGGTAATGAGCGCTCCTTCTTGAAAAAAGACTCCGTCACCTTTGTTCCAAAAGACAATACTTTCTGAAGCATTTGCATATCGAGCACCAGATGCAGACATTGCTTGTGGCAAAGTGTATTCTCTACCGTCGCTCAAACCTACATGAACTTTGTCTTTGTAATACTGAGCACCAACAGTTTTTTTGTCTGCACAAGCATACTCAACCACATCTGGGATTTTTGAATTTTCATAACGAAGTCCTACATAAAATCCAACTGCAAATACAACGAGAAAAAGCACGATCGCAGCGATCTGAGAGTACCAGGTTACAGCATTAAATTGTATCTTCATTCCTATATAGTACACCCCTATTGATATTTTGCAAAAAGTCTGACCAACTGTATTTCTCGAAACGAGACATTTGGACGGATCTTTTTCTTTTCCAAAATTGTTTTGGCTGGTGACAGTCTCCAGTCGCCGTATTCTTCGTGAGCCTCAACGAGGGCTTCCATGATCTTGTCGAATCTGGCTTTTTGAATTCCCTTTTTTAAGTACTCAACATCTTTTACTTCGATCAAATCCTGCTCTATGAGTGCTTCGATATGGGTCAAAATAGTTTCTTGGGTCATACCGCGCCGTGCTGCAATATCGACAAGCGAAAGTTCATCACTTAGTAACTCGCGAGTCATGTCGCAAGTAGACTGAGTCTTTTTCTTTTTGACTTCTGGTGCGATCGATTTTAAATATGCCTTTTGTGCCTTTTCTATATCTACACGATCGAGTGTCTCTGCCACAGTGTACGAATCTATCTTGAGCTGCTCGTCAAATTCCAAGACTGCAGGATGCACTTCAAGTGCTAACTCATTTATACCTAATATAGTAAGCCCCGCAAGCGTACGCACTCGTGACAATGCGACATACCCCATCCCTTTCTCAAACGATTTAGAAAGATCTACCTCTACCGCATCCAGGCTCATTCCCTGACTTTTGTGTACGGTGATTGCCCAGGCCAGTCGAAGCGGCACTTGTGTGATCTCTGCAAGAATGCGGCCTTCTTCTTCGATACGCCACGACTCTGGTTTTACTTTAATAACTTTATTGTTTGCTAGCCGGACCTCTGGACCGTCGAGCGACGTCACCACTCCGAGACTTCCATTTGCATAACCTTCTTCCATATTGTTTTTTACAAACATTACTCGAGCGCCGACTTTGAGGTTCAAGACTTCGGGAGCCAAACAGCTTTTCTTTAAAATAGCGACGAGGGTTTCATTGCCGCGAGTATGCATGGTAAAAGCTGCTTCTTTCCCTTTTATTTTCAACAATTCTTTTGAGTTTACGACATCAACATCGACATTGTGAGTAAACAGTCGTGTCGGCTCAGTAACCGAGATCTCTTTTTTATTTTCTAAAAAACAAGCGCGTAAAAAAGTATGCGTGTCGTCGCTCACACGATTTGCTCGGATATCATTGAGCACTGCAGTTGCTTGGTCATCGGTCTGTCGATATTGCTCCTCGAGATAGCAAACTTTAAAATCCGCTTCTTTCCATGCATTTGATTCGTACACAAAAAAAGCTTCGGGCTCACCCATCCTTGAGACTGGAGGCAGCTGAAAGAAATCTCCACACAAAACTACTTGGATGCCACCAAAAGGCTCGTCCTTCTTTTTCCCTGCACGTAAGATTTCGTCTACGAGGTCCAAGCGAAAGTGGTGGAGCATCGACACCTCATCGATGATGAGTACTTTTACATGCTCCATCCTCCTTTTTATATGAGACTTTTTTAAAATATCTTTTATATCGCTGCTATCGAGCTCACTTTTTATACCCATACCTGACCATGCATGGATCGTCATGCCGCCCATATGTGTCGCTGCTATCCCTGTGCTTGCGGTAATACCAACAGAAACATCGTGAGATTTTAAATAGTCTATATATAGATTAAGTACGTGAGTTTTCCCTGATCCTGCAGGACCAGTGAGGTAGACATTGTGTCCCATCTTGAGAATATCGAGCGCCTGCGCTTGGGTCATGGGAGTATAGTACCATAATTGACTTTAACTCTTTGATCAGTAATATTTTATATATGTCCCAAAAAGCTCTTTCTGTTGTCGTCCTCGAATCGGGGATGCACGTCAACCGCGCTGAATTCACTCGGGTTGGCGACACACTATCGTTCAGCACACCAGACCTTGGTCACTCAGCTTTGCAGATGCAACGCACAGTCCAGGGATCGTTCGCCGGAACCGCCGATGATGGGTGGAGTTGCGAACTCAAGGAAAACCCTTTCCCCGAGTCCAACATCAGCTTCCCTTTGATCGTCTGCCTCAAAAAGGCCGGTCCCGAGTTCTTTCTCTTCATCGACCAAGATTGGTCGGATCGCCTCCGCCGCGAGCTACTCGCCGCGTGAGACCCCACAAGTTTTGGCCGCCTGCCCAGGCGGCCATTCTTTTATCCAGAGTTGCCAATACTTTGTATATCATGTAATACTGTTACAACATATGAAACTTGTCATAGTGGAGTCGCCAGCAAAAGCGAAAACAATTTCAAAATATTTGGGTGACGGATATACAGTCCGTGCCAGTGTTGGTCATGTGCGCGATATTCCAAAGAGTCAAAAAAAGGCGATCGATATCGAAGCCGGATTTGTACCCCACTATGAGATCTCTCCAGGAAAAGAAAAAGTTATTTCCGAGATAAAAAGCTTGGCCAAAAAGGCAGACGAGGTCCTCCTTGCAACTGACCCCGACCGCGAAGGAGAAGCGATCGCATGGCACATTGCAGAGGCTGCTGGTCTCAAAAAACCTCAACGTGTTGTTTTTCATGAAATCACGAAAGACGCAGTAAAAGAAGCGATCGAACATCCTCGAGAAATCGACCAAAACCTCCGCAAGGCACAAGAAGCGCGCCGTGTCCTCGACCGACTCGTAGGATATGACCTGTCTGGTTTGATCTGGAAAAAAGTCCGCTACGGCCTTTCTGCTGGACGAGTACAGTCTCCCGCCCTCCGAATAATAATGGAAAGAGAAAGAGAGATCCGTGCCTTTATTCCTCATGCGTACTGGGTGATCAAAGCAAATACAAAGACCAAAAAAGGCGAAGAAATCATCTTTACCTGCAGCGAAGAACCGACAGAAAAAAGCAAGATGGAAGAAATCGTCAAAAAAGCTGAGAACGAGGACTGGGTCATAGCAAAGGTAGAAGAATCAGAAGTAAAACGCAGTCCTCGAGCTCCGTTTACTACATCTACTCTACAGCAAGCAGCGAGCACTCGCCTCGGTTTTGCTCCATCTCGCACCATGATGATCGCTCAACGACTCTACGAAGCCGGTCTCATCACCTACATGCGAACTGACAGCACCAACCTTTCAAAACAAGCGCTTGATCAGGCTGCTGTTGTTATCAAAAAAGAATACGGGGACAAATACTACCAGCACCGAACCTACGCAACCAAAAGTAAAAATGCTCAAGAAGCACACGAAGCGATCCGCCCAACTGATCTCTCAGAGCAAAATGCAGGAGCAAATGATGAACAAAAAAAGCTTTACCGTTTGATCTGGCAGCGTGCACTTTCTTCACAGATGGCAGATGCGATCACGCTACGTACTCGTGTTACCGCAAATGTTGTCTCGCACTCTATCCCTGACTTTGCTGCAAACGGAAATCGCATCCTTTTCCCAGGCTGGCTCACTGTAGACACCGAGGGTCAGGGCGAAGAAGTAACTCTCCCAAAGGTAGTTGAAAAGGATCCTCTCGACCTACTCTCTATCGAGCCCTTGGAAAAGTTTACCGAGCCACCGAGCCGATACACCGAAGCAGGACTCGTCAAAGAACTCGAAAAACGAGGTATCGGACGTCCTTCTACTTATGCATCGATCATCCGCACCATCGAGGAGCGCGGCTATGTCACCAAAGAAAACAAAACGCTGATGCCTACAGATACTGGCGATGTTGTCTCAACATTTCTCGAGGAATACTTCAAAGACTATATCAGCGACACCTTTACCGCAGAGATGGAAGACAAACTAGATGAGATCGCCGATGGAAAACGAGAATATCTCGAAACTCTAGAAAAGTTCTACAAACCTTTCTTGAAAGATGTAAAGTCAAAAGAAAAGATAGACAAACTCACCACTCTTGGCGACGCTGATCCAAAATATAAATGTCCAAAATGTGGAAAGAAAATGGATATCAAACTCGGCAAAAATGGAAAATTCCTTTCTTGCTCGACATATCCAGAGTGTGATGGAGCACTCACTCTCGAGGGAGTAGAGATAAAAAAAGACGAGCCTATCGGTACCGATCCAGAAACCGGTCTTCCTATTTTCGTCCTTGTTGGGAAATACGGTCCATACGTTCAGCTCGGCATACGTCCAGAAAAAAAGAAAAAGGGAGAAAAACCTCGTATGGCTAGCATCCCAAAAGGAGCTGACCTCGGGGCGGTGACTGTCGCTGATGCGATGAAGTACCTGAGTGTGCCCCGCAAGCTTGGTGAGCATCCAGAAACTGGCAAAACTATCACTGCTTCTATCGGTCGTTTCGGTCCATACATCGTCCACGACAAAGACTTCCGTTCATTAAAAACTGATGATGTGTACACCATCGAACTCCCGCGAGCACTCGAGATTCTAGCTGAACCAAAAAAGAAACGAGGCTTTGCAAAGAAAAAGGCAGAATAAAATACAAATGGAGAAGCCGAGGACACCTATGTGCCTCGGCCTTCTTCTTTTGATGGATTCACTCCATCACGCACCACGGTCCGAGATTTTCGGCCGGGAGATCGTCGTCGTCAGGTGGTTTGTCGAGCCCCTTAGCCGCACCGACAACTTGTGGATCCTCTGGTTTAACATCGGAAGAATCGTCGTCGATTTCAGTCCGCTCAAAGATTGCTTTCAGGTTCATAAAATTCCACTTCCAATATAATTCTACACCCGATATATAAAAAAGAAAGAACCGGGTCACCCCATGGTGACACCGGTTCAACTCGTGAAGAGCGACTACGCCGCAACGAGCTCGGCCGCGAAAGGCTCACAATACTTTCCGAGCTCCTTCGTGACGAGAGCTGGCAATCCGGAGAAGCCTTCTCCGAGCTCTCTCAGGTTCAGATCTCGGTGCAACTCTTCGAGTTGTAGTTTGTCCAACTCACTAACGAGCACATGCATCGGCCGCCCTGTCTTAAGCAATTGTTCTCTGAATTCTTGGAACTTCATATCCTTGGTCTCCTTCAGATAATATTTATAGCACAAAAGGCCTATACTGTCTATAGGCTGAAATTCTTCATCGAGTAGAGCTCCTCTGTGTTTTCTTCTTTGACTATTTCTTCCTTGCTTCGATCATCGATCGCTTCGGCCACAGTCATCCCCTCTGGTTCTGATTTTGGAGTATCACCTGTCTTTGTAATATGCTGCTCGAGTAGATCATTTTCTGCTTTTCCTTTTGCAGAGACCAGGCTGAGAAGCGTTTTTAGATCATCAGTAGAAAAGAAATCGATCGTGAGCTTTCCTCCCTTTTCATTTTGTTCGATATGCACACGAGTACCCAATGACTCTTTGAACTTTTGTTCCATTTCGATAATCGCTGGATCAAATTTCAATTCTTTCTTTCGAACACGATCAACTGCCACCTTTCGAGCGATTGCTTCGGCTTCTCGCACGGTTAGTTTTTTGTATACGATTTCTTTAAACAAAGTGAGCTGCTCCTCTGGTCGATCAGCGAGCATCAAAAGTGGTCGAGTGTGTCCCTCAGAGACACGACCTTCAGCGAGACCGTTCAAGATCTCTTCTGGGAGAGAAAGGATACGCAATGTGTTTGTTACGTACTCTCGGCTCTTTCCTACTTTTTCTGCGATCTGGCTATGCTTCAAACCAAACTCTTCAGAAAGTCGTGCAAAAGATCGCGCACGATCAACAGAGTTTAGATCTTCACGCTGGAGGTTCTCGATAATTGCTAGTTCTAGTTTTACTCGTGCATCTTCTTCGCCGCTTCGAATGAGTGCTGGGACAGCAGTGAGGCCAGCGAGCTTACTTGCACGCAAACGTCGCTCACCAGAGATGAGCTCGTACTCAACAGCAAGACCTCCGTCTTCTTTAAATACTTCTTTGCGAGTCACAACAAGTGGCTGCAAGATACCGTACATACGGATCGATTCTGACAGGTCTTTTAGTTTTGCATCATCAAATTCCTTTCGTGGCTGGTAAGGGTTTGGCTTTACTTTATCTACTTCTATCCAGAAAACTGAATCTCCGAAAAATTGCGATGTCATATATTCGTATTATATCACATTGATTTTCAGCCTCTATTTGATAGACTGTGCACATTGCCGAGGTGGCGGAATGGCAGACGCAATCGACTCAAAATCGATCGGAGTTAAATCCATGAGGGTTCGAGTCCCTCCCTCGGCACAATGAAACCTACCGTAATAGTCATCCTTGGCCCAACAGCCTCAGGAAAAAGTGCATACGCAATAGAGCTTGCCAAAAAGTATAATGGCGAGATTGTTTCCGCTGACTCAAGACAGATATACAAAGGACTCGACATCGGAACTGGAAAAGTTACCAAAGAAGAAATGCAAGGCATTCCGCACCACCTTTTGGATATAAAAAATCCAGATGAAATATACTCAGCGACCGAATGGAAAACAGACGCAGAAGATAAAATAAAAGAAATTCTCGCTAGAAAAAAGCTCCCTATCATTTGCGGAGGAACTGGCTACTATATCGATGCGCTTGTATACGACAAAGTGTACCCTGATGCTCCAGAGCTGCCAGAGCTAGAAGACATGCCTCTAGAAGATCTAGTTAAAAAAATACCGGCAAATTTAGATCTGGATTATAAAAATAAAAGAAAAGTGATCCGTGCGATAGAGCTCATCACCCACTACGGACATATCCCTCCTGTGATACAAAACGAATCAAAATACAATTTTGTATTGATTGGTATCGACCGACCAGATCTCCGAGAACGGATTGAAAAAAGACTCCTCGCTCGTATGGAAGCAGGTATGATCAATGAAGCACGACTATTACACACAAACGGTCTTTCATATGAACGGATGGATGAGCTTGGCCTAGAGTACCGCTACCTCGCCCAGTATTTGAAAAAAGAAATTACAAAGGATGAATTGTTAAAAATCCTTCCGACAAAAATCTGGCAATACGCTCGACGACAAAAAACCTGGTTTCGGCGATATCAAAATATCACTTGGATTGCGGGCGATGGAAGAATCGAACTTCCGACAACGGTTTTGGAGACCGTAGTTATACCACTTAACTAATCGCCCTTGGTGCCCAACAATATATCACAGAAAACAAAAAACCGCGATTAGCGGTTTCTTGATTCAGCAGAATCACGCTTGGCGCTTATTTCTTTGCTTCCTTGAAAGTAACATGCTTCTTCAAAGTTTTGCTATATTTTCGAAGCTCGATCTTTCGCTCAACCTTTCGCTTGTTCTTTCGAGACCAGTAAACCTCCCCTGTCTCCTTGTTTTTTAGTTGTATGAGTTGAACCTGTGACATAAAATTTGTTTCCACAATATACCCTATGTTTATATAAAAAGCAAGAAAAAAGGCCCCGCCGTATTGCTACGCGTGGGGCCCTGCTTCAGCACATGCTTTGCTGTCCGACTTACGGTGCGGCGATGCCCTTGGGGAAGCCGCTGCTGCCTTCAGCACCATCTTCGATGAGGTCGCCCTCGCTCCATTTGTAGTACACCTGGTAGACGAGACCCTGAACGAAGTTGTGGGTGACATACCCGTTTTTCTCCGTGATGGTCGGGATGACTTCATACTGACCATCCGACGATTCCACCACGACCGAGATGGGCACCTTGCCTTCGCTCGTGACCGCAGTCATCACCTGCAACCCCGTACTCGTGGGATGAAACTCGGTGACGATGTTCTTGCCGTGACCTTCACTGGTCGGAATGACCAGATGCTGCCAGGCTCCCTTGAGGATCCTGACACCATCGATTTCGCCATTCAGCGACTGCACTTGGGTGTCTTCGGGTGCGATGAGAACGCCGTCGGGCCCATAGAAGTATTCTTCCCAGTTCTTCTCGCCGGCATAAATCCGGATGAACGCGCCGGGGCGAGCCAGATCTTCTTCACTCACGTAGAAGCAGGAGCCGTTTTCATCGACCTTCAAACTCACTGTGTCGCTGATGTAGCCTTGGTCGTCGACATACACCAACTCCGCCACGTGAATCTTTTGCCCGATGTTGACGGGAACCTTGGAGGCGTACAGCTTGTACGTGTAGTCATCGAGATTGTAGCCGCCGCCTTTGGCACTCACCACACCTCGATAGTCGCCGAAGGTGTAGAGCTGTTTCCAGCTCTTGTCATACACAGCGATCGAAAGATAGAGCTTCACTGCTGGGTTGACAACTCCGAAGTCGAGTTCAGCCGACCCAATCGCCTGATTGATGGCCTCGGCGGAGCCCTCGGTGGTATTGAGGCTGACATAGCTGTCGCCCTCCTTTGGGTCTGCAACGAGGCGCCCGGAGATGCCGATGGACACATGCGCCGCCTGAAAATTGGCGTACGCAATGAGGGCCGCCGATGTGGTAGGAAGCTCATTCGGCATGCTGGCGCCAAAGAGACCAAACGCCAGCAGAATGCTGGCACAAATGGAAATGAGGAATCTGTTCACGATTATTGCTTGTTTGTTGTTGATGTTTTGGGTTAGTTGACCCGAACGAGTCCCTTGATGTGGAGCGTGTTGTTCGTGGTGGGAGCCTGTTGGGCCTCCACCGGCGCCGCCGTCTGTTGAACGGGGCGATTCTGAATGACGATGTAGAAGACTCCGGCCAAGATGGCCAGACCGATAATTCCGCAGAGGATTCTCATGGTTGATGACAATGTTCACATGCCGTACATTTGGCACGTTGCGATACACTAACATATTTTGTATAAAACGTCAATAGATAAATTTAGGTAAGAAAAAACCCCGCCGCATACGCGCGCAGGGTCTGTTTGAGGGCCGTTTACTTCCGAAGAAGACTACGGCAACGGGGTCACAGGCCTCGAAATCCGAACCGGGCGAACCCTGAACGATTCGATCGACGTCGGGCTGGAGAACGTGACCGTTCCCGAAACGACAGCAAAGACTGGGATCACGATCGTCGTACCGGCCCCGCTGTAGGTTCCGGGGAGAACAAAGTCCATTTTGACACTGACCGAGGGATCCAGGAATTGTAACAAGTAGCAGTCGGCGCCGGTTGTTCCGTAACGGTTCAGGTTGTAGGTGTGTTTGGGGAACGCGATATTCCCCGCCCCTTGCATGATGAGATGGTCGGCCCCGTCGAGCCAAAACTTGTAGGTCCCGGCCGGCACCACCGTATCCGTGAACTGATCCATGTTGGCGGCGACGTTGTAGGAATACCAATGCCGGACACGCAGGTCGTTGGCGAGCACGTACTTGGCGCTCACACACCGATTGAATCCGTTGTACTCGGCGCGGTAGCAAATACTGGAGCTGCTCGCTGCCGTCACCTTCGTGATAACGGGTGGCGGGTTGATGGCAGTCGCACTGACATTGAGGCCGAAGGCGATCGCACACGCGAGCACCAGGAAACGAAGGTAGTTCATGGTTGAGAAACAAACTAACGGTTTATTGCAAGGAGCTCAGCTGTACACGTCCGTGACAGCAGATTAAGAGCCCTAGATCTTATAACATATCGTGGTGGACCTGTCAAATATACAATGTAAATACAATGCAAAGAGAAAGGCCCTGTCGCATTCTGCGAACAGGGCCTCTGATCACTGCAGTCGATTCGGGCCTACAAAATCAAATTGGCCCAGTATTCTTCAAACCAGGTCTGCCCCTTGCTCGAGAGGATGATCGGCCTGACCTGGATCGAGCACAAACCATCCATGTAGCCACTCACATAGCACTTCCCGCGAATCGAATATGGGGAGTCCGACATCAGCACCATGGCGGTGCCCACGCCGTTATTCAGATCGCTGAACGTGTTGAAGTCCTCGTAGGTGAAGAACCCGTAATTGGGTGGCCTTGTCACCGGGGTCGACAAGTTTCGAAGCGAAATTGCCGCTCCACGCGCGTAGTAGAGAAACAAAGGAAAGACTTCTTCCGGAGCTCCAGTTCGGTCGTACGGTGGCTCCGGATGAACTGAAGTCAGCTTGAAGTAATACTGGCCGGCCACCACGTAAATATGGTACTCGAAGAAGTTCCCGTAGATTTTCCTCTCCGCATAGTGGAACCCGTCAGGCTCCGTCTGGTACTTGACCAGGGTGCACTTGTCCCGGGTCGGGGCCAAGCTGACACACTGATTCTTGCCGCCCAGGCTCAGCAGCCCGTTGCCATCCAAATCGGTGTTCCAGGCCAGCGCGACCTTGACGAGCTGCGCATTGATATTGCTGATGCCGAGGGCGATCGCACACGCGACCACCAGGAGACGAAGGTAGTTCATGAGTTTGCAAACACTGCAGTTTACGAAGAGCTCCGCTGCGCACACATGTGAACAGCAATAAAAGAGCTCGCGTATTTCTAGCACATGGTAGTGTTTTTGTCAAATACCCTATTTGACTTATATCAATACATAGGGTATAACTACTTTAATGAACGACGATCTTTTCCTTTCCCTTCCGGACAAATATCTCTCTAAAAAGAGGTGCCGCCGGAGAAATCCTCGCCCGATTGGACTCCTGCTCCCAAGCAGAAAGTGTCCTCGGGGTCAGAGTGAGAAATAGCTCAAATCAGTGAGCGCAAAGGCCGGTCCCAGGGGACCGGCCTTTATACATTCTGTGCGCAGGGAGGGATTTGAACCCCCGAAGCCCGAAGGCGACAGATTTACAGTCTGTTGTAATTGACCGCTCTACCACCTGCGCGTAGAGCCATCATACAACAACTTCTATCTGCTTACAACATTTTGATTAAGCTGCATCTTTACTTCCCTCTTCTTTTTCTTTACATCAAGCACACCTTCGTCTCCTTTCATAGTCACATAGACATAGCCATCTTTGGTGACTCCTTTTGAAATCATCATTGAAGCGATCGGGGTCAGAATCTTGTTTTGGATCAGACGCTTGAGTGGTCGAGCTCCGAACTGCGGATTGTATCCTTCTTTAGCAAGATATTTTAGAACATCGTCAGACACTTCAAGGTTGATATCTTTTGTCTTTAGACGTGCGCGGACGATCTCGACTTGAAGTTTAACAATCTCAGTGATACTTTCTGGAGAAAGGATATCAAAGAGGATGATGTCATCGATGCGGTTCAAGAATTCTGGGCGGAAATAATCCTTTAGACTGCCCATTACACGATCCTTCATCTCAGTATAATTTGTTTTTTCTGCTGTCTCGCTCGATTTGAAGCCGAGTTTTTCCATCTTCTCGATGTACTGAGCACCGATGTTTGAAGTCATGATAATGACTGTATTTTTGAAGTTTACAACACGTCCCTTTGAGTCAGTGAGGCGACCATTGTCGAGTACTTGAAGAAGGATGTTAAAGACATCAGGATGCGCCTTTTCAATCTCATCAAACAAGATCACAGAGTAAGGTCGGTGTCGCACCGCTTCGGTGA
This sequence comes from uncultured Candidatus Saccharibacteria bacterium, assembly GCA_964481175.1. GTDB lineage: Bacteria > Patescibacteriota > Minisyncoccia > Phycocordibacterales > PALSA-1337 > JAGOVB01. The sequence goes on along the minus strand of CAYZSZ010000010.1, from coordinate 18,178 downwards.
GTCCACCGGCATCATCAAACCCAACATAGCCCGGAGGTGCACCGATTAGTTTTGCTACTGAATGCTTTTCCATAAACTCTGACATATCCACTCGGATGAGCGCTTTGTCATCGTTAAAAAGGAACTCTGCGAGCGCTTTTGTGAGCTCAGTCTTTCCCACTCCAGTTGGACCAAGGAATATAAATGAGCCGATTGGTCGATTTGGATCAGCGATACCAGCGCGTGATCGTTTGATCGTGTCTGATATTTTCTTTACTGCCTCTGCCTGACCGACGATACGCTTGTGAAGCACCTCTTCCATACGGCTGAGTTTTGAAGCTTCTTCCTCGAGCATGCGATACACAGGGATACCAGTCCATCGAGAAACAACATCAGCAATGTCTTGCTCAGTGATTTCCTCTTTCAAGATGCGTCGTGACATCTGTAGCTTTTTCAAGCGCTTTGATTTTGTGTCGAGATCTTTTTCAAGTGCGGGGATCTTTGCATATCGCATCTCTGCAGCTTTTACGAGATCAGCACGAGCCTCAGCTGCATCCGCTTCGATACGGAGGACCTCGAGTTCTTTTTTGATTCGCTTTATATCAGTGATAGTTTCTTTTTCATTTTTCCACTTTAGCTCAAGCTCACTTGTTGTTTCTTTTAAGTTTGCGATATTCTCTTCGATATCAGCGATGCGCTGCTTTGCTTCTTTTGAGCTTTCTTTTTTCAATGCTTCGCGTTCGATTTCGAGTCGCATCACCTTACGTCGAGTCTCTTCGAGCTGTGGTGGCATATTTTCCAAAGAGATTTTTAGAGCAGAAGCCGCCTCGTCGATGAGGTCGACAGTTTTATCTGGTAAAAATCGATCAGAGATATATCGGCTAGATAGGTTGACTGCTGCAACGATCGCATCGTCAGTGATGCGCACGCCGTGATACAACTCATATTTTTCTTTGAGCCCACGCAATATAGCGATAGCATCTTCTTCGCTTGGTTCTACTACATGTACTGGCTGGAACCGTCGTGTGAGCGCTGGGTCTTTTTCGATATGTTTCTGGAATTCTTTGAGTGTTGTTGCACCGATTGCACGGAGCTCACCACGAGCGAGTGCTGGTTTTAGCATGTTTGAAGCATCCATCGAGCCCTCTGAAGCACCTGCACCTACCAGTGTATGGATCTCATCAATAAAGAGGATGATCTTGCCTTCTGAACGTTCGATTTCTTTCAAAATATTTTTTAAACGCTCTTCGAACTCTCCGCGGTACTTTGTACCTGCAATCAAAGACCCGATATCAAGTGACACCAATTCTTTGTCTTTGAGTGACTCTGGGACATCGCCTTGAGCAATACGGATCGCCAAACCTTCTGCGATAGCAGTCTTTCCTACTCCAGCTTCTCCGATGAGAATCGGATTGTTTTTTGTGCGTCGAGAAAGGATCTGGATAACACGCAAGATTTCAGAATCACGACCGATGACTGGGTCGAGCTTGTTTTCTTTTGCGAGCTTTGTAAGGCTTCGAGTAAACTTTGCCAATGTTCGGAACTTTTTTGGTTGTGATCCATCTTTTTCTCCAGATGTTTTGATATCTTCGATGATAGAGACCACGCTCTCTCGAGTGATTTTAAATCGAGCGAGTATATCTTTTGCTGGTGAGCTCACGTCGATAGTAGCGATAAAGAGGTGTTCAGTAGAAATAAACTCGTCTTTTAGATCTGCGGCTACTTTCCCTGCTGTCTCTAGGATCTGAGCAAGCTCTGGGGTGAGATATATCTGATATGAAGGAGAAAGAACCTGTCCACCTTCTGGGGCTTCAATCGCTTCGAGGATGAGATCAGTCAAAACGCCTGTATCGATCTCCATTCGATCGAGGATAGAAGTAACCATAGACTCGTCCTGCAAAATCAAAGCGCAGAGCAAGTGCACTGGGTTTACATGGTTCTGACCACGCTCGATAGCGAGCTCATGAGCTCGTTTGATCGCTTCTTTTGCTTTTGTAGTGAAGTTTCTTAGTGGAGGCATATTATATGTATGGAGTGATTATACTTGCGGGCACGAAAGTGTTGTTTATATTGACACCGATGAGACTTCCAGTCAAGTCGAGGAGAAATGAGCCGTTAGTAGATTTTGACTGCTCGATGCTAGTTACGGTTGTCGAAGCGTTTTGGATGATTCCTTGAAAGACGTTGTCCCCAGCTATGAGCACTACTGTTTTTCCTGCTTTTACGTTTCTTGCTGGAGTGAGAGGGATAAATCTCTTTTCTGTAGTCGGAACCAAGATAGAAAAAGTATCGGTCGAGCTTGCGATAGTCGCTGGGTATCGTTGCCCATCTGGGTACTGCAGTTTGTACGTACCTGGAACGATATGTGTAATCACTTTTCCATTTTTAGAAATGATCGGTCCCAAAGCAACTACAGTATTTTCATCATCGAGCACTTTGACCACGCTGCTTAGTCCGATATCACTTACCTCTGCTACCTGGTCGTCGAGCGTGATGACTTTTGGCTCTATTGTTTTTATAAGGCTCGCATCAGGCACTACTCGTTCGATCGTACGTTCCACTACTCTGTTTACTGTCTGAGTAAATGTTTGCGGCGCTTGATTCATCATAGACACGGTGATAATACCCGTTGCAATCGATGTGACAAAACTAACGAGGAGTGTGACGAGAACAATTTGTTGTTTAGTAAGGTCTTCCATGACCTAATCGTCTCAAAAATATACAGTTTAGTCAATAATTTTATGCAGTATTTCCACAGCCTTTTTTACCTCCCCCTCCGTCGTCATCGTTCCAAACGAAAATCGTAATGAACTTTTTGAATCGGCACCGATTGCTTTGAGCACGTATGACTCGTCTTCGTCACGCATACATGAGCTTTTTGTAGAAACCGATATACCGGCTGCATCGAGTTGGAATAAAAGAAACTCTGCATCTTTTCCTGGAAATGAAATGTTTAGGATATGAGGTGATCGAGGTGAGCCGTTTATATTTTTAAAATCAAAGAATTTGTTTAGCTTTTCAAAGTGAGCTACATTCTTTTCTACATTTATTTTTTTCAAAGCTAAAGCAAATCCAGCGATTGCAGGCACATTGGGAGTAGCGCCCCGTGGAATCTTTATATCAGTGCCCCGTCGCACAAAGAGAACACCTACACCGCGTGGTCCATATATCTTATTTCCATCGAGTACAAGGAGATCTGCTTTTACCTTTTTCACATCGATCACCTGAGTGAGTGGTGCCTGGCTCGCATCGACATGAAATAGTTTTCCTGCATCTTTTACTTTTTTAGCGATTTCGTAGACTGGCTGGATCGTACCTATTTCATTGTTGACCCATTGGACTGAAACTATTTTTATTTCATCTTTTATTGTTTCAATCTCTACCACGCCGCCGTTATTTATTTTTAAATATTCTGGTTCGATTGCACTTTCCATTACTGAAGAATGTTCTATAGGAGAAATCAAAGCCTTGCCAACACTCATCGCAATTCTATTTGCTTCAGTAGCAGAGCTAGTAAAATGTATTTCATCAGGATGAGCGCCGATAAAGTCAGCGACATCTTTTTTGGCTTGATCGATGACCTTTTGTGCAGCTACGCCATCTTTGTGCAATGAGTTTGGATTGGCATGAGTATAAGACGCCTGAACCAAGGCCAAAACCTCCTTGTCGATCGGAGTGAGAGCTGCATAATCTAGGTATATTCTTTTCACCATTTGAGTATACGACGATTGTGCCGTATACTCAAATCATGACTTGGGATATTCAAACAATAACATTTTTTGTTCTGATTCTACTTATCGTCGTGCTTGCACTTCTCATTATTCGTCTCGAATACAAGATGAAAAAATTTCTTGTTTCAAAATCATCAAAGAACATCGACGACAGCCTCGAAAACCTCGACAATCGTGCTCGTGACCTCGAGAGTTTCCGCATCGAGCTTGAAGCATATTTAAAAACAGTCGAAACCCGCCTCCGCAAAAGCATCCAGGCTGTGCATACCCTACGTTTCAATCCATTCAAAGGAACTGGAGGCGGTGGCAACCAAAGTTTTGCAACTTCATTTATAAACGAAGAAGGAAATGGTGTTGTCATCTCTAGTATGTACTCTCGTGAGCACATCAGCATCTTTTCAAAACCAATCAAAAAATTTCAATCAGAGTTTGAACTTTCTGAAGAAGAAGATAAGTCACTCACTGAAGCGCGCAAAAACCTTGGCAAATAAGCATTTTTCTGGTATGATACCGGAATGTCAAAGCCTCACGCATCGCGACCACCAGTCGTCGTCATTATGGGACACATCGACCATGGAAAGTCGACCCTTTTGGACTATATCCGCAAAACAAACATTGTTGCTGGTGAAGCAGGAGGTATCACTCAGCATCTCGGTGCATACGAAGTAGAACACACTACTGCCGAAGGGAAAAAAGGCAAAATTACTTTTCTCGACACCCCAGGACACGAAGCTTTTGGTGGCATCCGCGCTCGTGGAGCAAAAGTAGCAGACATCGCGATCCTCGTAGTCGCAGGAGATGACGGTGTAAAACCTCAGACTCTCGAAGCACTCAAATGTATTCGAGATGCTAACCTCCCTTTTATTGTTGCTATCAACAAGATCGACAAACCAGGATCAAATGTAGATCGTACAAAACAAAATCTCGCAGAGCACGAAGTCTATATCGAAGGATACGGAGGTGATGTTCCCGCAGTACCGATATCAGCACTCCAGGGGCAAGGTATCCCCGAATTACTCGATATGATCATCCTCGTTTCAGAGCTTCAGGAGCTAAAGGGAGATCATGCACTACCAGGTACAGGTGTAGTCATCGAAAATCGCCTCGATACAAAAAAAGGAATATCAGCAACCCTTATCATAAAAGACGGAACAGTAAAAAGCGGTGCATTTGTCGTAGCAGAAGACGCATACTCACCAGTCCGTATCTTTGAAAGCACTGCAGGAGTGAGCATCAAAGAAGCGACCTTCTCTACCCCAGTCAAAATCCTCGGTTGGAACAAGCTTCCACCAGTCGGAGCAGAGTTTTCTACTGTAGAAAACAAGCGCGATGCTGAGGAGCTCGCTCGCACATATGCACTCGCTGCAAAGAAAGTGGCAAAAACAGAAGAAAGCTTTGAAAACAAAGCGATTATTCCAATCATCATCAAAGCAGATGCGATGGGTAGCCTCGAAGGTATCCTCCACGAACTAAAGAAAATTACTCACGACAAGGTGGGTATAAAGATCGTCGATCAGGGCATCGGAGATATCTCTGAAAGCGATATCAAGCGAGCACAGAGCTTTGCCGACACTATCCTCATCGCCTTCCATGTAAAGCCAGATGCAAAAGCAAAAGCCCTCCTCGAGCGCAATCCTCTCAACTACAAAGAGTATTCGATCATATACGAGTTGGTAGAATTCCTCAGACAGACACTGACTGCAAAGATTCCAAAAGAATATATCGAAGAGACTACTGGCCGCGCAAAGATCCTCGCTGTATTTAGCAAAAACAAAGACAAACAGATTGTCGGTGGAAAGGTCCAAGAAGGCAGCATCCTCCTCGGTAGCGAAGTCAAAATCATCCGTCGTGACGCAGAGATCGGTGTCGGCAAGATCCGAGAACTACAGCAACAAAAAGTAAAAGCTCAGGAAGTCCGTGAAGGATATGAATTCGGCATGATGATCGAATCAAAGATTGAAATCGCTCAGGGAGACAAATTAGAATGTGTACGTGTCGTTGAAAAGGTAGCCTAAACACAGTATAGTATCCCTATGAGTCAAAAAGATGATCGATTACGTGATGAGATACACCGGCTTGCTGCCGAGTTTATCGAGCGCGAGTCAAATCATCTTTCACTCATCACTGTTACAGGTGTCACCGTTGCTGACAAAGGTACGCATGCGACTATTTTCTTTACTGTCCTCCCTATCCAAAAAGAAAAAGCTGCACTCGACTTTATGAAGCGCATGCGCGGAGAGTTCCGTGATCATGTTATGAAAAAATCCAGAATCGGACGAGTTCCTTTTTTCGATTTCGAAATTGACGGTGGAGAAAAGAATCGACAGAGAATCGACGAGCTTTCAAACGAAGCGGACGAAAACAAAACGGCGTAGTGGCGAAGATGGTCAACGCGGCAGTCTGCAAAACTGCTATGCACCGGTTCGATCCCGGTCTACGCCTCCAAATTATTTTTTATCAGCTTCTCTTTCTAGTCTTAGGACAGCCTCCCTTTCTGCTCTCTTTCTTTCCAAGTCACCTCTTACATGGGCAAGCTCAGCCTCGAGCTTTCTGACCTCAGCTTCATCCTTAATGAGATCTTCTTTGTCGTCTATAACTTCTCTTTGGGCTTTTCTTGCATCTGGCTCCAGTCTATGTAGCTCGCTTTCGAGATGGTGTATCTCAGCCTCTAATTTCTGTCTTTCTGCCGTATGTTGATTTAGTGTCATATGTGTAATTTTATCATACCTGTGCCCGAGGTGGGAATCGAACCCACATGCCTTACGGCCGCCGATTTTAAGTCGACTACGGCTACCAATTACGTCACTCGGGCATTTGTCGAACTGCTGTGTATATTAGCACTTTATTGCTAATAGCTCAAAAATCTGGTAGATTTTAACTTACTAGTTTTTGAAAATTAAATACATGCGCCCATAGCTCAGCTGGTAGAGCAGATCCCTCTTAAGGATAAGGTCGTAGGTTCGATCCCTACTGGGCGCACACGTACAACATATTTGTACTATGCCGGGGTGGCGAAATTGGCAGACGCACTTGCCTTAGGAGCAAGCGAGGTAACTCATGGAGGTTCAAGTCCTCTCCCCGGCACATTTTTCTATATTTTAGGGGGTATTGACTTTTATGAATTTTAGTGATAGGATATTTTCTAGTTCCTCTTTGTAACTGCCACGTGTGTGGTAGCGAAAAAAGAGGTGTTAGCTTGATCTCCAAAACTCATTTCCACTCACATCATGACCAAACCAACTGGTTCCAAATTGAACGCGATCGTGATCGCATGCGTCGCAGTGGTCGGCCTCATTGGCGGCTGCACCATCTGCAAAAAGACCGGCAACAGCCTCAGTCTGCCCGAATACGCCAACCTGCGTCTGGCCGAAAAAGCTGCTGCCAGCAACCTGGTCAGCAAGCTCGACGGCCAAAAGCCGCGAGTCGAGGTCACCGCGACCGACAACTGGTCGGATCCCACCGATCCGAACAACATGGGCTCGCCCGTTCCGCCTCCGATTGGAGACGTGACTCCACCGCAAGTCCCCCCGCCCTCGGCCAAGCTGACCACGGCATCGCTGCCGGCCCAAGCGCCTCAGGCGCTTCCGCTGGTCATCACCAACACGTTGACGGTGACGAATCTGCTTCATGTCCCCGGCCCAACGGTCTTTGTGGACAGGTACCACACGAATAACCGGACCATCCGGGAAACGACATACCTCCCGGCTCCAGTTGTGGCACCCATCGCGCAGAGCTCGCCGACGAACATGAACATCAGCCTCCCTCCGGGACTGATCATCGAGACAGGTGCCTTTGTGGCGATCGCCGGCCGCGATGCGATCATCGGATATCCTCCTGGATACTTTGAGCAGAAAGCTCTGGCCCAGGGCGTCTCACCGGTTCCGGTGGTTCAGACCTCAGATACCGTTCAGTTCGTGAAGCCTGGGCAACCCGGCGTCGCGCTGAGGCCGCACCAATACGCGATGATCGACTTTCCCAATGACACCGGAAACTTCCGGATCAAGGGCACGTCAGGCCCTGTCGAGATCACCTACGACGGTCTCACTGCCACGGAAAAGGCAAACCGTGACGGCGGCCTCAAGGCCACCCGGCGAGTCCTGCTAGCGGCGGGAGACGGTGAGGCCAATGCATTCTTTACGTGGGAATGAGCAGTTGAAGTAGCACGTACAACGTTCGGGGAGTCCATTTTGGGCTCCCCTAACTCTTTTTTATACCCTTGACTTTACCTTATTTTTGTGCTAGTATTGTATGTAATAAGCTATTCGACAATTTCATATATTATGAAGATAAACATTGGGCGAGTAATAATCGCAATTGCACTACTTGGGGTGGCCTACTTTGCCTCCCATGTATTCTTCAGTAGCATCAGCCCATTGTGGGTGATCTGCTTGGTGGCGGGAATTATCGCCACCCCCTTTCTCTACTGGTGTTTCACCGACTCAACGAGTCGGGAGGAGCACCATAGTCTCCTGAAGAAACATGTACTGTGGTACGACAAGCTCGAGCGGTACTGGAACGTAGCTGGCGGCGTGTTTGTAACAGTTGCCATTGCAGCGTTCCTCCTGGCCGAGTGGATGAGCTTCCGAATTTTCGGATGGTTCCTCCCCAAGGGCTTCTGTTTTGTCATCGGCCTTGTGACCTGGACTCGCATCTACTTTTGGAAGATGTGGCCTTGGTTCCTGACCTATACGGAAACCAACACTGGCGGCCTCGTGAATAACGATGTGCTAAAGAAAATTGACCCCTTAAAATCTCAACGGGAACTTCGCCCTGGTTTTAACCCAATCATCCCCGGTATTGAATCGATAGTCGGAGATCCAATCAGTACGAAATGGATTCAGATTCTAGTGCCCAACGACTTCCGTGCACAAACAAGTGACGGCGTTGAAGTGGGTTTAGGTGAAACGTACCTGAGGATCAAAGTTCCCCACGGGAAACTTAAGATCGCAAACACTCACGGGATGCAGGAGATAATACAGGCATTCCGGACAAGGATGACCGGGTGGCTTACCACAGAGATCAGAAAAATCTCGCACGTAGACCTACCTTCGCAAAGAAAAGCGTTGGAGGCTGCTTATGTCGATGAATTCAAACCCGGCACAAACGATCCCCTCGAACGCAAGTACGGGGGAATCATCGGTGACGAAATGCGTATCGGAGACATCATACTCCCCGACCACGTTATTGCCTCCAATGAGCTTGGAGTGATCATGGGGTCAGTCGGAGAACAAACCGATAAATTAATTACACTCTCCAAAAACCGTATTTCCTGGGAGAAAGCGCTGCTATTTGTGTGCGTCGCCCTCGGCAAGATGGATACGGGCCTCGCATTCCTCGCCACCATTGGCACCGGCCTCTTCGGAGGCGGTCAAGGAAATAAGAACAAGCAGAATAATGGTGGCAACCAACAGGGTGGCAACCAAAACAATCAACAACAAGGACAGCAGCCATGACAGCACAAGAAAGAGCGGCGAAAGTCGCAAAAACAGGCCGAATGATCGGATCAGTGATCCTGGTCCTCATCGGACTTTTCGGGGTCATCTGGGTGACTGACACCGTTCGGAGGCTCGTTGAAGCGCAGCCGAAGCCCGGTCCTTACGACCGGCTTGTGGAGCGGTACGTGCCCAGCATTGATGTCCCGGCCACGAACACCATATGCCACGGTGAGTGGCTGTGGATTCAGAACCCTCTCGGACCCCGGCAGAAGCTCCGGTTCGAGTCCATCGATAACCCAGACACCCTGGTGATCGAAATGAAAAGGGTCTTTGGGAAGAAAGAGGTAACCATCCCCATCTTCCCAGCTGGAGACAAGCGAAACCTCGGTATCATAAGTGGTCCCTACGAGAAAGTCGGGGTCCGGATACTCTCGAGTGTCAAAGAAAATCCAAATCTCGATCATTTGAGATATTGGTACGATTAGTGGAGCGCAAGCTCTGCATTCGGTCAAAAAAGGCGGCGTCTCCGGACTCCGCCTTTTCCTTTTTTATTTTTTATATTGACTGCAGCGTGGCGATAACAAAGTTTATAATACCGTAGGCAGAAAGCATGATTGCCATACCGATCACTCCCCACAGTATGTGTTGAGTACCTTCCGAGCGAGCGCCCGGATCATTTGTAGCGATGAGATACTGGAACACTCCCCACATAAATACGATAAACGCTACCGCAAATACTAATGTGAGAAGCGGTGTGACGATGACACTGATAACCTTGTTGATAAGAGCATCGACCACAGTAAAATACTAGAAGTTATATGGCTGAACCTTTGGAAAGTTGCTTGTCGGTGCCTGGTTTGGTCCTGTGTTTATAGTGGTAGTCACAAATCGTACAAGTCCCCAGATAGAGAGGATAGCTGCGAGACCGATAACTCCCCAGATGATTTGCTGCTTTGCAGCGCCTCGCTTTTCTTCGTCATCTGCGCCCATGACTGCATACTTCACAATACCGTAAATGATAAAGATGACAGCGACTGAGATGAGGATTGAGATTGCTACGTTACCATACTGGTAGAAGATTCTAATCGCATCATTTATATCGCCCACTCTTGTCTGCACCTGAGCCAAAGCAAAAACTGGCAAACCGAACGCTACGATACTTCCAAATAATTTTTTCATAATTTTATAAATTTATAACGTGTATATATTGTATCAGAACCTCATTTTTACGCATCCACATTATTCACATCTACCGTTTAAAGTAAATGTTCTTTACATCAGGCTGGGTGTTTTTTAGTGAGAATGTAGCTAGAACTACGTTTACGAGGCCCCAGAATGAAACGATAACTGCAAGCCCAATGATGCTATACAGAAGGTATGAAGCTGCTTCTGTACGATCTGCATCTTTTTTTACGACGTAGTACTGAATTACGTTATATACAAAAGCGATAGTTGCGAGCGCCATAAGTAGGTATATACCTTCATTGATATAGTCGATAATAAAGTCGACGAGAGATTTTAGATCTGTGACTCCCCTAGACTTACTACCTGCTGACACAGATGAGTTTGATGTAGAAAGTGGATTGACTGACCCAGGATAGTAGTTTGCAGGTCCAAAATCTGCTGGCGTCTGTGCAAATGCTACTCCACTTGTAGCCAGTAATATGAGGCTTGTGATAAATATTTTTTTCATAAATTAAAATTTAATTTTTGTTGGGTCCACGAAATCGCTGAGGGTGCCTTTTATAATCTCAACAATTATCTGTGCTCCAAACAATATTGCTATCCCTATTATAACCCATCCCAAAGCTTTGCGAGCATTTGCGATCTCAGTTGGGTTGCCTTGAGCGATGATAAATTTGAACCCGACCCACACGAGAGCGAGGACTGCGACGATAGTCCCCAACTGCAAAGCGATCTTTACGAGTCCGTTTACAAGTGAGGGGATGTCACTAAACTCTGCTTTGAGTGGGTTTGATATCTTTGGGAGGACTTTAGTCTGAGTTTCAGGAGTCGGATCTACTCCGCCAGCTGGACCAGGCGGGTTTACACCTCCACTCTGTGCCAATGCAAAGCTTGTTGTTGCAAATATGATGAGCCCTAGGATCAAAAGTTTCTTCATAAAATTTATTACTTAATTAAATCTAGTCCAAAGCCCGGCTTTACCAACCAGTTGAGGATGGTACGGACGATGAGCCACGCAAATAGGACGATGAGCACACCGACAAATATATTTCCAAAATACTCTCGTGCTTTGTTTGCCTTCCCCACATCCCCCGTAAAGCCTGCGTACATGTACATGGCACCGACATACGCCGCAACTACCACAGCAATGATCATAAGCATGCCGATGCCCCAGTTGATCAGGAACTTGATCTGGTTGATCAAGGATACAAAGTTACAAACTGTTTTGTCAGTCTCTCCAGGCAAAACCACTCCATCACACTTTACCAATCCAGTGTACTGGGCAATACCCACCGCAGGGGCGATGAGGATAGTAAACGCTAGCAATGGTGCAATTATTTTTTTCATCGTTTTTGTAATAACATATCAAGCTCGGTGTGTGCATCGTTGATCGCTTGCACCATCGTTGATCGCCCGCTTGTGACTGACTCGGATAAAATCTGGAATAGTTGTGCAGTAACATATGGATCTGGATCGAGCCATCCTTTTGAAATAAGGGCTGCATTGTAAAATATCGCCAAGTATGGGTCATTGCTACCCTGCGCGATCAAATCTCGACGTATAGGCGGCAAATACGTCTGGCTAACTAGAATATTTTGAGAAGTCGGAGTGGTCAGCTCGAAAATAGTTGCCAATGTATTTCCAGGATTTTTTGTACTTTTTACAATAGAAAATCCGTACATACGACCGTAGTTTACTTTTATCTTTGCATCTTTTGGCTGCGGCATCGGTGCAACGTCGTAGTTTAGATTTGGATTTTTCTCTCGGAGGTCTCTGATCTCAGAAGCGTACCCAAAATAGGTAGCCAAGTTTCCTGACAAAAAGAAATTTCGAGATAGAGGTAGTGAGCGGTTCCATGAGTACGCTGGTGACGATGGATTTGAGAATGTATTAAAGAATGAGAGAGATCGTGTAGTCATCTCGAGACCAGGACCACCGAGGATGCTTTCTTTGTTTGAAGTGATCGGGTTTCCAGACTGAAGCAAAATGAGACTAAATATATCTCGTGCATTTGAAATGTTTGCAAACTCACCAAGCGCTACGGCACTCTTTCGTATATTTGCATTTACGTCTTTTTGATTGAGCTTTTTGGTGAGGTCGACATAGTCATCCCAGATCTTTGGATATGTAGCGAGGCCGGCATTTGTAAAGGTGTCTCGATTCCAGTACATGACCATCGGATCGATCGCAAAAGGAATACCGACAATGCCGTCATTTCGCAAATACAGCTCTGCTTGTTCTATAAAAGAATCTTTGAAATCTCGTGCGGTAAACGAAGTATACGGTATCGTAACCAGCTTGTTTTCAAAAGTCAGAAGCATTTCCTGTGGCACGAGGATGGCGTCAGGACCCTTGCCTAAAGCAAGCTCCTCGGTAAGTTCCTTTTCAAATGATGACTGTTCTTTTTGAACATAGGTGATCGAGAGCGGAGTGCTTCTATCGTTGTTTACTGCTGCAAGAAAGCCATCGAAAGTACCTTTTGACCATACTCCCCAGACGACAACAGGGTCTGCTGTAGCGGCACCGCCATTGTTTTTGACCAATGCGAGCGAACCAAGGCCGATCAATATGCCGGCACTAAATATTGAGAGAATGATGATTTGAAATTTGGTGAGCTTTGCCATGTTATTGTTTTTTAAAGACTAAACCGTAGTGATGATCTCCTGCATCAAATGATTCTTCGAGTGAAAAATGTCCTTTTTCAAATAAAAGCTGTGCTGCTTCTTTGCTCACGATCTTTTTTGGACTTGCTACACCTTGCTCAGCCCAGTCGACGACGAGGAGCTTGCCGTTTGGTTTCAAAATACGTCGCATCTCGAGAACAAAATCTTCTGGCTTTTCGATCTGGAACAAAACATTTGAAACAATGACTCGATCTACACATGCCTCACGTAGCTTTGTACCACCGATCTTTTCGGCATTTGCCCAGACTACCTCGATATTGTGCAAGCCGATCGTCGCTGCATTGTTTTTGATGCGCTCTAGAATATCTTTTTGAACATCGACAGCAAAAACTCTCCCGCCACCTACCTTTTTGGCAATCTCGATCGTGTAGTACCCAGAGCCAGCTCCGATATCGGCAACAGACATACCGTGCTCAATATTCAAATGCGAGAGATTTTGTATAGGGTTTGAAAACATTGTCTATATTATAGCCCAGAAAATGCTGTCTTCATATGTTGATATACCCAACAACTATCTATTTCCTAAAAATTGACAACTTGTGCAAAAGGTTGTAGTTTTATCCTACCTGCATGATGCGGGAAAGTACCTAAAAACAAACCTAAAGAAGAATGAAAAAGTCCTTTGCACCTCGTTTTGAGAAAGTCGGTGGGGTCTGGCGCCCTGTCCGAAGCTACAAGCTCGGTACGGCCTTTTCTGCCGGTGACTGGAATATCAGTCCCGGCGGTGGTCGGTTTACCCCGGTCATGCGCAAGGAGCTCACTTTGGCTCAGCGGCTACGCGCCTTGCGCGAGGCAGGCTGCACCCATGTGGAGTTCCACAGCACAGAAGCCCCTCCGGGCGACCTGCGCAAGATCAAGGCGGCTCTGCGGCAGAGTGGCCTCAAAGTGGCCATGATCACCGCGAACTTGTTCAAGCTGCAACGGTATGTCGGTGGCAATCTCGGCCACCCCAACCAGGACGTGCGTAGTGCTGCCATCGATGACACAGTCAACTACATCGATTTCGGCATCAAACACCTCGACCCCGATGTGTACGTCTACTGGAACGGTTCCAGCGGCTACAATGTTCCACTGGGCAAGGATCCCCTGACTACCTACCGCCACATTGCGAACAGTATCACGATCATCGTGCGGAACATGGTGCGGAAATACGGTGAGGAGAATGCTCTGCCCTTCTGCATTGAGCCCAAGTTCAACGAGCCCCCGAGCTGGGGCCTCCCCGCGGATGTGGGCGAAGCGCTCACTATCATCAGCATGCTGCCGGATGATGTCAGGCCGTTTGTCGGGGTTAATCCCGAAACATGCCACTCCAAGATCGGCCTCAAGCAGTATCACCAGGAGCTCGCTCTGGCTCAGTTCACTGGCAAGCTCTTTTATGTCCATTTGAACGACGGATCCGGGGCCAAGTTCGATGAAGATCGTCCGTTCGGCTTTGACTGGCAGACGGCGGTCTTGACTGTGAACACTCTGACCCAGGGCGGCTACGCCGGCATCGTCGGCTTCGACGTACAACCGTTTCCTGCAGATCAGGACAGCCAACAGGCTGAGTCGGTCCGAACGAGTATCGAGGCATTTGGTCGGGCAATGCGTGCCTGCGAACTCATCGGGCAATCCTACCTGGAAACGCTCCAAGAAAAGGATGCTGACCAGATGATTCTCCAGGTGCTTGGTCGCGCCTTGCGCATGGGTCGCTAGGACCCTCACGCTTCAAAAAGCTCAGCAGGCCGTACGTACGTACGGCCTGTTTTTTATATATTTTACAGCGTAATCAACGAAGCAATCGAATCCCCATCTCGCAACTTCATCACCCGGACTCCCTGTGTTTGTCGTCCTAGTGAAGGGATTTCTTTGAGGTCTACTCGGATCACTTGTGACTTTTTAGACATTGCCACTACTTCCTCGTGCTCTTCGGTCACTACTTTTCCACCCATGAGTACTCCTGTTTTGTCGGTCACTTTTGCAGTGAGGATTCCGCTTCCGCCTCGTCCTTGGACTTTGTATTCTTTGAGTGAAGTTTTCTTTCCGTATCCATTTGCGCTCATGACAAATAGCATCGCATCTTTTGCATCTTTCTTTACGGTATCAGCTGAGATGACCACGTCGCCTTTGCCGAGTTTGATAGCTCGAACGCCCGCTGCATTTCGTCCCATTTCACGGATATCAGACTCTTTGAATCGGATAGACTGACCGTCTGCTGTCACTACCATGACATCGTCACCCTTTGAAACAAATGAGGTAGACATGAGCTCGTCACCCTTGTCGAGTGTGATTGCGATCAAACCTGATTTTCGTACTTCGTGGAAGCTCTTTGCAGCGACTTTTTTACCTGTTCCATTTTTGGTGATCATCATGAGTGAAAGCTCTGCTGCACCCTTTGCTTCTTTTGGCATAGGGAGGATAGAAGTGATCTTTTCGCCCTCGGTGAGTGCGATAAAGTTCATGATTGATTTTCCTTTGGTTGCGCGCTTTCCTTCTGGGATTTCAAAAGTTTTTAGCTTGTATGCCTTACCCATATCAGAGAAGAATAGGAGTTCGCTATGAGTATTGGTAGTGATGAGGTGTGTGATAAAATCCTCTTCTTTTGTATCGAGGTCGACAACACCGACACCGCCACGCTTTTGTTTGCGGTATTCGTCTGGGTTTGTTCGTTTGATGTATCCTCCTTTTGTAAGGACGATAACGGTTTCGATATCAGGGATGAGGTCTTCGTCTGACATGTCTTTTACCCCTCCTTTGACCAAACGAGTACGTCGCTCATCTCCGTATTTTGCCTTGATTTCTCCCAATTCATTTTTGATGATTGAGCGGACTTTTTTCTCGCTACCGAGGATTTCTTTGAGTTCGACGATGAGTTCCTGGATCGCTTTCAACTCGTCGAGCACTTTCTTTCGCTCGAGACCTGCAAGCTTTTGCAAACGCATTTCCAAAATAGCTGTAGCCTGCTTTTCTGAGAACTTGAATCGCTTCATCAAGTTTGCATGCGCCTCAACTGCATCTTTTGATTCACGGATGAGAGTGATGATTTCGTCGATATGGTCGAGTGCCTTTTTCAAACCAAGGAGGATGTGCTCTCGATCTTCGGCTTTGGTCAAATCAAACTGAGTTCGGCGTCGGATGATATCGATGCGGTGGATGATAAATTCTTCGAGGAATGTTTTGAGGGCAATAGTTTTTGGTACACCGTTTACAAGTGCCACCATGTTTACGTGGAATGCAGACTCGAGCTGAGTGTGTTTGTAGAGTGCGTTTAGAATCTTTTCTGGATGTGCACCTTGCTTTACATCGATTGCAACACGGATGTCTTTGTCTGATTCATCGCGGATACCTTTGATACCTTCGACGATCTTTTCTCGGACGAGGTCAGCGATACGGATGATGAGCTCTGCTTTGTTTACACGGTATGGGATAGAAGTGATGATGATCTGTGTAGTTCCCTTTTTATCTTCAGTGATCTCTGCCTCTCCACGTACGACGATACCTCCACGGCCAGTAGTATATGCCTGGAGAATGTCTTTCTGGCCATACATGACCGCACCTGTTGGAAAGTCTGGACCTTTTATAAACTGCATCAAATCCTCTGTAGTAGCGTCTTTGTTGTCGACAAGATGCACTGTAGCGTCTACAACCTCGCCTAGGTTGTGAGGAGCAATGTTTGTTGCCATACCTACCGCAATACCCAACGTACCGTTCAAAAGAAGGTTAGGTACTGCTGTCGGCAGAACGGTCGGCTCTTTTCGAGTACCGTCATAGTTTGGACGAAAATCTACAGTCTCTTTGTCGATATCACGAAGAAGCTCAGAAGCGAGCTTTGACATCTTTGCTTCGGTATATCGCATCGCCGCTGCATTGTCTCCGTCGATTGAACCAAAGTTTCCCTGGCCGTGGACAAGTGGATAGCGCATGGTAAATGGCTGTGCCATCTTTACCATCGAGTCATATACCGCAACGTCACCGTGAGGGTGGTAGTTACCGAGCACGTCTCCCACTACTACCGCTGATTTACGGAATTTTGCAGAAGCAGTGAGACCTTTTTCATGCATCGCATAGAGAATACGTCGGTGCACTGGCTTTAGACCATCTCGCACATCAGGAAGTGCACGTTCAGTGATCACTGACATCGCATAGTCGAGATACGACTCACGCATTTCTGTCGTGATGTTTCGTCCGATTATTCCTTTCTGTGGATTATTTTCTTGTGCCATATACTATTTGTTGCCTGGTAATACTTCGATATCGGGAGCGACGTAGACTTCTCTCTTTCCGAAACCAGTCTTGAATGCATCGATCAGGTTTGCGGACATGGTCCCTATCGCTGCAAATGGACTTTCTTGTTTCTTTGCTACTTCTTTGCTATCTGACAAAGAAATACTCTGTCCCGAAAGCCAAAACATAAATATAAAGAACGTTACGACAGCTGAGACCCCAAAAGCGATTTGATTTTTGGTATGCTCTGGCTTTGTTCGTAAATGTTCGATATAAGTCCGCATATTATTCTTTGATCGACTCTAGCACGACCACTTCGGCTTTTTTGCCTTCGAGATCCTTGCGCTTGAGGGTGAGCTTTTGTTCTGATTTTACCGTACTTCCTGCTTCTTTCAAAAAAGCTTTGAGTGTAGCGTCGGTATAGCGTGTCGGGATGACGATACTAGGCTCGAGTGAGACTGCCATCTTGTAGGCTTTTGCTGGATCTGAAGCGTTTACAAAGAGAACATCTACTTCGTCGATCTCTTCGTTTTCTTTGAGCTCATCCATAAAACATATATTCATGTTTTCGAGATTGATCGTATATATGCCTGGAAAGCCTTTGATAAAGACTCCTCCTACTTCGTATTCGCCAGGACCAGTGATGATGAAAGGAGGATTTGTACCCTTTTTCACCTTTAAATCCTCGCCAAATGTAAGAGTGGCTTCACCGAATTGCACTTTGAAGACGTCGTTTCCGAGATATGTGATAACCATATACGTCTATTATAGCATTTTACTTCTTTGCTGTCTTGTCTTTGTCGACGAATGATAGAGCCATTTTCTGCTCCTTTGGATCAAATAGAGTGATCTTGAAGTTATAGCTCTTACCTAGTTCGAGAGCTGCTCGAAGTTTTTCTTCTGAACCGAATTCAGATACATGTACGATTCCTCCACTACCTTCTCCACGGCTCGCACATGC
>CAYZSZ010000009.1:0-32000 GCA_964481175.1 uncultured Candidatus Saccharibacteria bacterium | reverse complement strand
TTGCTGATAACCAAGACTTGAAACAAGTATTTTCAAACTTAATTTCAAACTCAATCAAATACTCAAAGCCTGGTTCTGTGGTCAAAATAACAGCTACAACATATGCACGTTACAATGTGATTTGCATTATCGACCAAGGTATCGGAATACCAGAAGGTGAGCAGAAAAAAGTGATGCAAGGCTTTTATCGATCTACAAATGCTCGAAAGCTTACTGACGATGGTACTGGTTTGGGATTATACAGTGCAAAAAAAGTAGTAGAATTATATGGAGGTAGTCTCACATTTAAATCTACCGAGGACAAAGGCTCAACCTTTATTGTGACGCTCCCAAAAACCAATGTTAAATAAAAAAGTTATTATAATTGAAGATGACAAAGTGACAAATGGCTTTCTGAGAAAAGCGCTCTCAGAGTTTTTTACTGTTCAAAGCTATTACGATGGTCAGTCAGGACTTGATGCGATCCATGCCGAAAAACCAGACTTGATTTTGCTTGATTTGATGATGCCTGGGGTCAATGGGTTCGATATTCTGAAAGATATCAAAGCAACAGCACCGGACCTCTTGAGCAAAATCATCATCATGTCTAACTCGTCTGAAAACAACTTTGTTGCGACAGCGCTCGAATACAACGTGACATCGTTTGTGGTAAAAGGGGACTATGACCTCGTAGACATCGTAGAAATAGTAAAGAAAAAACTTATTTAGCGCACTTTTTGCAAATTCCGAAAAACTCTAGCGCATGATCTCGGATAGTAAAATCATTTTTGTATTTTGCACTTATTTTTTCAAACAAGTCTTCGATTTCTTTTTCATGTATTGGCTGCGTAGTGCCACATTCTGTACAAACCAGGTGATGATGATGCTCTTTTGCCCATTCGTAGTGAGTGTGTCCGTGACGTAGGTCTACTTGGCAAACCAAGCCGGCTTTTTCAAACTGTTCGAGTACTCTATATATAGTGACGAGGTCTGGGCGTGGAGTAGGGAGGAGTTCGTAGAGTGACTCTATTTTTAAAGGTACTCCAGCTTGCTCCAAAGCAGTACCCACAGCAAGACGGGCTTTGGTAACCTTTAATTTGCTTGTTTTTAGGGCGTGTTCGACTGACATGTTGACAGTATTACATATCTGGGTCTTTTGTGCTAATATAGTTCGCTAGTGAAGCTCGTCCAGCTTATTTTGGAGCGGCTGCGTGCCCTCCAGTATTCATGGTGGTTTGCTGCCATCATTCGGATACTCACCATGTAACGCTATCAAAGCCCCTCGCGGAGAGGGGCTCTGTCATTTTTATATATTTGTTTGGTATAATGAATTCATGAAAAAAATACGCGTTGCCATAAACGGCTTTGGGAGAATCGGAAGAGCTTTTTTTAGAATTGCAAAGACACATCCAGAAATAGAAATTGTTGCAGTAAACGATCTCGGTGATATAAAAAATCTAGAATACCTTTTGAAATACGACACTGCGTATGGAAAGAGCGATTGTACACTCGAGGGAGTGCGCTATGTAAGTGAAAAAGACCCAACAAAGCTCCCGTGGAAAGAGCTCGATATCGATGTTGTTGTTGAGTCTACCGGACTATTTACCGAATACGCAAAAGCTCAGGTCCATATCACCGCTGGGGCAAAACGCGTTGTGATCTCAGCTCCAGGAAAAGAGGATGAAACTGGTGCGGTAAAAGGTGAGACTATTTTGATGGCGATGAATGAAGACAAAATGAGTACTTGTGTCATCACTTCAAATGCTTCATGTACCACAAATGCAGGAAGTCCTTTGATCGCTATTCTCGACGAAGCATTTGGTGTTGAAAAAGCATTGCTAAACACAGTTCATGCATACACAGCGAGCCAGTCTATTGTCGACGGTCCAAATAAAAAAGATTTCCGAGAGGGGCGTGCAGCAGCGATGAATATCGTACCTTCGTCTACTGGTGCTGCTATCGCAGTCACAAAGGTGGCAACACATCTAAAAGGACTATTTGATGGTATCTCTATCCGAGTTCCAGTCGTCGCAGGAAGTATTGTAGATGTCACTGCTATTTTGAAGAAAAATACGGATGCAAAAGAAGTAAATGAAGTACTAAAAAAGGCAGCCTCTTCTGACCGTTGGAAAGGAGTCTTTACGGTGACCGAGGAACCACTTGTTTCAAAAGATATTCTCGGAAACCCACATGCGTCTATCGCTGATCTCGCGCTTACTCGTGTTGTTGGAGGAAATCTCGTAAAGGTGATGGGGTGGTATGACAATGAAATGGGGTATACGCATACACTTGTGGAGCACGTGGTGAAGGCGGGAAAACTTGTTTAATTATTAAATTTATGGAATTCATTGTACAGTACGGGTTTTTTATTTTAGCTTCAGTCTTTGTTCTACTATTTTGGGTTTGGATAATGAAGTATCCAGAGTTTAGACATAAACATTATCAATGGTACTTAACTGCTAAAAAACCATGGATGCTTGTGTTTACTGTGCTTATTATAATAATAATTCTATTATCTTTTTTGGCGAGAATATCCTAAATACCTCGCACGACGAGTGTGTTGTAAAGGCGAAAAAGTTGGTCTAAAAGTGGATAAATGTAACTCCTTTTTTGCTATACTTAAGCCATGAACTATCAAAAAGGGATCATCAATGTTATTTTACTCGTCATTATTGTCGTGCTTGCAGGACTGGTCGGTTATTTTTATGCAAAAGATAAAACGCCAGCTACTGTAGTTTTGCCAGAGCCAAAACAAGAAGTTGTAAACACACCGCCGAAATCGAAAACGATTGCCAAAGAAAATACATTTAGAAGCGCAAAATACGGCTATTCATTCCAATATCCTAGTCAGTGGCCAAAAGTAGAGGAGATAACTGCATATGGTAAAACATATGTAAACCTATATGTCGACGTATACCCTGCACAAGACCGAGATGCAGTTATTGAAGTGTATCAAAGTACAACACTCGATTTTGTCCTTAAAAACAATCAGTTTACAAAGGGTAAGTCTGTATCTTATGAAAAAGGGTGGGCAATTATAAGAGAAAGTTCAGACAATACTCAGGCGCTCATACAGCACAAAGAAAATGTGTACCATATATCTGGCCCAAGTAGTGTGGTAGAACAAGTATCAAGAACTTTTACCTTTAAGGATTAAAATAAAATGAAAAACTTTTTTAAAGACACTAGTGGGGCGGTTGTTCTTGGTATCGCACTGCTACTTGCAACATTTATTGGCGCATTTACTTTTTACCAAGTTCGTTCTCTCGACAACACTTTGTCGGTAACTGGCTCTACAAAAGAAAAAGTAAAAGCCGACCTCGTAAAATGGAGTATCAGTACAAACAGAGTTGTTTCACCAGAAGAGGCAAGTAGTGCGCATGCGAGGATCTCTGATAACACTGCTCGAATAAAGGCATTTCTTGCCAAAAATGGAGTAAAGCCAGAGGAAATCAGTATTTCTCCTGTCTTTAATGACGATTATTGGGGTCCAAATTCGACTCGCCAGGTGAATATCCGCCAAGTTATCACCGTAAATAGTAAAGAAGTAGATCGAATCAAAACTATTTCAGAAAACATGACAGCCTTGGCACAGGAAGGTGTGCAGTTTTCTCCGACCACACCGGAGTATTCAGTCTCAAGTCTTCCTGATCTCCGAGTAAAACTTCTCGGAAAGGCTGTCGTAGACGCTCGAGCGCGCGCAGTTGAAATCGCAAAATCTACTGGACAGAAAGTAGGCAAGCTAAAAGTAGCGAGCAGCGGCGTGGTCCAGGTTATGCAGCCAAATTCAAATGAAGTCGCTGATTATGGTCAGTACGATACTTCTACTGTGGATAAAGATGTGATGGTGACTGTCCGTGCTACGTTTTTGCTAAAATAGACCCTTCGAAATAAAATTTCCTTCATTTGCGTTTTGGTAGACTTTGTTTATATAAGATATAATTATAAAACAATGAGAGACAAAACATTTGAAGAAGTAAGCAAGCGCTTTGACTTTGTTGACGAAAAGATAGACAATCTAAAGGAAGCTATAGAGTTTTCTTATAATTCTTTGCGAGGGGGATTGAACGATCTATCTGAAGAAATGGACTCTAGATTTCAAGCTGTCGATTCAAGATTTTTAGCCGTTGACGAACGACTTGATAGAGTCGAAAAAAAGATTGATGCCCTAGACGAGAAATTCACTCCACTTCTAGGATTACTAACCCTTATACAAAAATGAAACAAACCATACTTATCGGAGCAGATCATGCAGGTTTTGATCTAAAGAACATCGTAAAGAACCACCTTATCGAAAAAGGATACGATGTCGAGGATTTTGGTGCAGATACGCTCGACCCGCTCGATGATTTTACAAAGATTCTTGCTCCACTCGCATACAAAATCTCTCAAAATCCTGAGTTAAAAGGTATCGTATTTGGTGGTTCTGGTCAGGGTGAGGCGCAGATCTGCAATCGCTATAAGGGGGTGCGTGCTGCGGTATACTATGGAGGCAATCTCGATATCGTAAAGCTCTCTCGTGAGCACAATGATGCAAACGTTCTTTCTATAGGTGCAAGATTTGTCGATAATGCAAAAGAAGCAGTAGATCTATGGCTTTCAACAGAGTTTTCTGGTGGAGAAAAATACGCACGAAGAAATAAAGAACTAGATAAATAATATGGAAATAATACCCGCAATACTACCAAAAGACTTTTCAGAGCTAGAAGAAAAAGTAAATCTTGTAAAAGGCTTTGTTGATACTGTTCAGATCGATATCTGTGATGGTCAGTTTACGCCTACTCCGACATGGCCATACAAAAAAAGCGATGACCATTTTGCTGCCATACTAGAAGAGAAAGAAGGACTTCCTGGCTGGGATAGTTTGGATTTTGAAATACATTTGATGGTAAACAATCCTGAGGAAATTATCTCAGAGTGGATCACTGCGGGTGCAAAGCGTATTATCATCCACCCGAAAGCGACAGAAAAACTAGAGGAGTGCATGAGGCTTATGCAGGGTGCAGTCGAAATCGGCTTTGCTTTTGATATTGATGACCATGTTGAGATTATGGATGGCGTAGATTTTATTCAGTTGATGGGGATTTCGCATATTGGAGCTCAGGGGGAGCCATTTAACGACATGGTGATAGAAAAGTTGCACGAAGTTCGTGATCAGTATCCTATGGTTCCTGTTTCAGTTGATGGTGGTGTAAATCTCGATACCTCTATAAATCTTATCAACGCTGATCGTCTCGTTATCGGCTCTGCAATCTTTGAATCAGACAATATTCCACAAACAATAGAAGAATTCCGTAGTATAATTAATAGATGATCACCGACCAAAGGGTCAAAGAACTAGAAGCGACTGCGAAAAAGATTCGTATTTCGATTATCGATGCATTAGTCGCAGCAAAATCTGGGCATACTGCAGGTCCTCTCGATATGGCGGACATTTTTACATATTTGTTTTTTCAGGGATTAAAGCTAGAACCAAAAGATCCAAACTGGGAGCATCGAGATCGGCTCATCCTTTCAAATGGTCACATTTGTCCTGTGCTTTACTCAACCATGGCACACCGTGGTTTCTTCCCAGTAGAGGAGCTTTTAACATTACGAAAATTTGGTTCACGACTACAAGGTCATCCGCATCGTGAGTGGCTACCAGGATTAGAAAATAGTTCAGGTCCATTAGGATCTGGGCTTTCGCAAGCAGTTGGGATGGCACTTGCAGATCGACTCGACAATGGACGCACCTCGAACAAACAAATCGTGTGTTTGCTAGGAGATGGAGAGCTTGATGAAGGTCAAAATTGGGAAGCGATCATGCTCGCTGCAAAAGAAAAGATCCAAAATCTCACCATTTTCATTGATCGCAACAATATCCAAATCGATGGCTTTACCGAAGATGTTATGCCACTCAATCCGCTTGCAGATAAATTTAAAGCATTTAACTGGCATGTGCAGGAGATCGACGGACATAATTTTGTTGATATTGATAAAGCCTTTGGTCAGGCAAAAGCGGTATTCGACAAGCCATCAGTAATCATTGCAAATACTATTTCTTCTAAAGGTGTTCCAGCATGGGAACGAAAATATGAATGGCACGGAAAACCTCCAAAGTCGGAAGAGGAAATAAAAACAGCTTACGAATCACTCAAATGATACCTTCACAAGAATTTTTAAATCCCAAATTGTTTTCAAAAGACGTCGAGACAGAAACTCTTCGAAGAGGTTTTGGTGAAGGACTTTTGGCTGCAGCAACCGACGACAAAAACGTAGTTGGTTTGTGTGCCGATCTTACCGAGTCTACTCAGATGCATTTGTTTAAAGAAAAATTCCCTGAACGATTTTTCGAAATCGGAATTGCAGAACAAAATATGGCAAGTGTTGCGAGTGGTATGGCTGCTATGGGCAAGATTCCTTTTATTACTTCATATGCCATGTTTTCTCCAGGACGAAATTGGGAGCAAATCCGTACTACCATTGCGTACAATGATGTGTCAGTAAAGATCGCAGGTTCTCACGCGGGTATTTCTGTCGGACCTGACGGGGGAACGCACCAAGCTATAGAGGATATTGCGCTCACTCGTGTCATCCCTCGTATGACTGTTATATCTCCATGTGATGTACATGAAGCTAGAAAAGCAACAATTGCGGCTGCTAAAACAAAATCACCGACCTATATCCGCCTCGCTCGTGAAAAGACTCCAATCATTACGACTGACATGACCCCGTTTGAAATAGGAAAGGCACGAGTCTTTTATCGACCAGCAAAGCCAGAAGTTGCGATCATCGCGACAGGCGCTCTGGTATACCGTGCATTGAAAGTCGCAGAAAAGCTTGGAAATGCAGTCGTCGTAAACCTTTCAACTATCAAACCTTTAGATGCAGAAACTATCGAAAAAGTAGCCCTTGAGTGCAAAGCCGTCGTCACTGTAGAAGAACACCAGATCGCAGGGGGTATGGGATCAGCTGTGGCAGAGCATCTCGCGCAACATTTACCAACACCGATTGAGTTTGTCGGGGTGCAGGATCTATTTGGACAATCAGGAACACAAGACGAACTTATTGCACATTATGGAATGGGGGAGAAGGATATAGAAAAAGCGGTCAATAAAGTTTTACTGAGAAAGAAGTAAACGAAACCGCACACCGTCTCCTAGAGAGGTGTGCGTGCGACCGCGCCGTCAGGGCTTGGTCAGTGGCTTATCGTCTTCACACAGATAAGCGCGAGTGGTATCAGGACCACTGGAACAAAGACAATACCCAAAAAAAGAAACTTGATTGGGTCCATCTCGTTGATTCGCTGCAGCATGGTTTTCATGTTACTTCTTGCTGACAAACCAAATGGAGGCGATGGCGAGTAAGCCGCCGAATACTTGGCTTTTGCTGAGGGTTGTTGAGTTGATCAAGTAGTCAAAAAGGAGACTGAACAAGACTCCAAGCATCGACACGATGACCATAAAGAGCCCTGTGGGGACTGTTCTATCCGACGTGATTTTGGTGTAGACGTAGACACACAAACAGTTTGCGACTGCAACTACTGCGAGCGCAAAGAGTCTGATGGGTTTGACCTGAACATTGTTCGAGACAGCGTTCTGGGTCACGATGTATGCCAGGACCATCGTGCCCATGCTGTAGATGATGAGTGTCACATAGGTTGGAGGTATTCCAGACCATTTTGCGACGACAGGCCATCCGTAAAAGACTGAGGCGATTACAATCGCCCAGAGAATCAAGGGTGTGTTCATGTGGGGTACATTTGCTCGAGAAACAATACACTATTTTATGTACTCTGTCAACCATCCTCAAAATCCATAAATCTGCTATTGTTATCACATGTCTATCTTCAAGATCAAGTCTGACTTTGCTCCGGCTGGTGATCAGCCAGTTGCCATAGAAAAGTTAGTCAAAAGCATCAAAGCTGGTAATCGTCACCAGACTCTTTTGGGCGTGACTGGATCGGGTAAAACTTTCACAGCGTCTCACGTTATCCAGCAGATTGGAAAGCCAACCCTCGTCATCGCGCACAACAAAACGTTGGCTGCACAGCTCGCTCAAGAGTTCCGCGAATTTTTCCCAGAAAATGCTGTTCACTATTTTGTTTCTTACTACGACTACTACCAGCCAGAAGCATATATGCCAGTTACTGATACATATATAGAGAAGGAGGCCATGATCAACGAAGAGATCGAACGACTTCGCCACGCTACCACTCAGGCACTCCTTACACGCAAAGATGTGATCATCGTTGCTTCAGTTTCTTGTATTTATGGTTTAGGAAGCCCAGAAGAGTATGAAAAAGTAAACCTAAAAATCACAAAAGGAATTGAGCTGTCACGTGCAGAGCTTATTCGCAAACTCATCGACATCCATTTTGAACGAACAAATTCAGATATCGGTCCAGGAAAATTTCGTGCAGTCGGGAACTCACTCGAAGTAATGCCAGTAAACGAACGTATCATATATCGTTTTGAATATGATGGAAATAAAATCGCTCACATTACAGAAATAGATCCGATTACTCGACGACTCGGTAAAGATCTCGAAGTGCTATTTATGTTCCCAGCAAAGCACTTTATCAGCGACAAAGCACAGTCAGAAAAAGCGTTTGGCACCATAAAAGCAGAGCTTGAGTCGCGTTTGAAAGAACTCGAAAAAGCTGGAAAGGTAGTTGAGTACGAACGTCTCAAAAGACGAGTAAAGTACGATTTGGCCTTGATAAAGGAAGTCGGCTACTGCAACGGTATCGAAAACTATTCACGACATTTCTCAGGGAAAATGCCTGGCGAAGCACCAGACACGTTGCTTTCATATTTCCCAGATGACTTCTTGACCATCATCGACGAGTCACATGTAACTGTTCCGCAGATTGGAGGCATGTTTGCTGGAGATCAATCACGAAAGAATACTCTCGTAGAGTTCGGCTTTCGTTTGCCGTCAGCAAAAGACAATCGTCCACTAAAGTTTGAAGAATTTGAAAAGACAGTAAACCAAGTACTGTATGTTTCAGCAACCCCAGGACAGTACGAGATCGAGCACAGTAAACCAAATATAGTAGAACAGGTTATTCGTCCGACCGGTCTCATCGATCCTGTTGTTGTGATTAAACCTATTGTAGAAAAAGATAACTACAAAGGTCAGATTTTTGATTTTATCGAAGAAGCTGTGGCTGTTATCAAAAAAGGAGAACGAGTCATCGCAACTACACTCACTAAAAAGATGGCCGAAGACCTTTCAGAGTATTTAAAAGAAAAAGGGGTAAAGGCAGAGTATCTCCACAGCGATATCAAAACTATCGATCGTATTACACTTCTTACTGAATTTAGAAAAGGAAAGTTCGACTGTGTGGTCGGAGTAAACCTCCTACGTGAAGGGCTCGACCTACCAGAAGTATCGCTCATCGGCATCCTCGATGCAGACAAAGAAGGTTTTTTGCGTTCTGAGACCTCACTCATCCAGACCATCGGTCGTGCTGCACGAAACGTAAATGGACGAGTTATTTTGTATGCAGACAGTGTGACCGGCTCAATGGAGCGAGCGATAAAAGAAACCGATCGACGTCGAGCTATTCAAATCGCGTACAATACAAAGCACGGTATCACTCCACAGACTATTATAAAAAAGATTCACGATATCACTGACCAGATAAAGTCAGATCATGCTAAAGCAGTCGACAGTATGATGGCAATCGACAATGAACTATTTGAAAAAGATCCTGAGAAATTTATAAAAGAAAAAGAAAGCCAAATGTCTGAGGCGGTCAAAATCCTCGACTTTGAAAGCGCAGCTATTATTCGAGATGAGATAGAGAAACTAAGAGGTAAGGTGGAAAAGGAGAAGAAGAAGGTGAAAAAGGCTATAAAAGAAGGAAAATAAGTGCTAAAATATACGCATGAAAATTACGAAGTCGCCTTGGTTGCATCAATTAAATGATGAACGCAAGACAGTAAAGCTCTCTCATGATATAGAAACTGATATCACTATTGTCGGTGCAGGTATTGCAGGTATCTCTACTGCTTTTTATATTTTAAAAAATACTGACGCCCGTGTTGTGGTCATAGAAAAAGAAAAATTAGCGAGCGGCGCGACAGGACATAATGCTGGACAGGTAGTCTCCTATTTTGAACGGCCATTTGCTGATATGGTCAAAGAATTTGGGTTAGAAAAGACTGCCTATGCTTGGAAGGCGATTGAAAATGCTTGGAAGCTCATCGATGAAATATATGTGACAGCAAAGCTTGATATTCCTTTTTCAAAATTTACTGGGCACGCAGGTTTCTCTAGCAAAGAGCAGATTTTGCAACATCTCGAAGACAATAGGTTAAAGCGCGAAGCTGGTATGACTATCGAAAACATGCGTATTTGTGAGGAGTGTGACTACAATATACCAAAAGAGTACGATGGTCTGTACGATATGAGGTCACATAAAGAGATTCTGCAGATTTTGGAAACTGAAAACGAAAACTATATTGCTTGTCTGTCTTCAAAAAAAGGAGTGATAAATTCTGCATTATTTTGTCAGGAAGTTGTCGCATATCTTTTAAAAAAATATCCGAATCGCTTTGTATTATATGAACACACCACAATTCATAAAGTTGTTTTGAAACATGACTATGCATTGTTAGATGCTATAAACCATACTATAGATACACAGAAGGTTATTTTATGTACTAATGGATTTGAGAATGTGACGATTATAAATGAAGGCGGACTCAGCATCGATACAAAATTTCATCAGATTGTCGATGGTGTTGTTGGATACATGTCAGGTTATCTAGAAAGGATGAATAAACAGCCGACAGCAATTAGTTACTTTGACGACCCCACAGAAACTGACACAGATCCATATTTCTATCTTACTCGACGTCCATATGGCAAGGATAAAAACCTAATTTCAGTTGGTGGACCTGAAGCAAACCTAGAAGATAGAAAACACTACATAAAAGACTTTGAGTTTCCAGACGAAGCGCAAAAAGATTTAGACAAATTTATAAAAGCAACATACGACCCGGATCCGAACAAAAAGATAGAGTACAGCTTTACATGGCATGGCCTTATGGGATACACTCCTAATCGAGTGCGCAGGGTTGGGTTTGAGCCAAAAAACCATGTATTGATGTATAACCTGGGCTGTAACGGTGTAGGTATACTACCTTCTATATATGGAGGAGAACGAATATCAAAACTATTAAATGGAACCGAAAATGAAAAAACAATCTTCGACCCAGAATGACGACAAGATCGTGGTAAAGGGCGCACGCACCCACAATCTCAAAAACATTACTGTCGAAATGCCTCGCAATAAAATGATTGCGATAACCGGCCTCTCTGGATCAGGGAAGTCGTCTTTGGCGTTTGATACCATTTTCGCAGAGGGGCAGCGACGATATGTCGAGTCTCTCTCTTCATACGCGCGTCAGTTTCTCCGACAGTTTCAGAAGCCAGATGTCGACGAGATCACTGGACTTTCACCTGCTATTTCTATCGATCAAAAATCTCGATCAAACAACCCTCGTTCTACCGTAGCAACGATCACCGAAATATACGACTATCTCCGTATTCTTTTCGCTCGTGTAGGAAAGCCTCACTGCCTCGTCTGTGAACGCGAAATCCACCGTATTTCAAAAGAAGAAATCCTCGAAGGAGTTTTGAAGCAAGTCACCGCACATAGTCGTTCAAATAAAAAAGTGATGGGAGTAGAGCTAAACGATGCAAAAGTTCGTCTATATGCTCCTGTCGTTGTTGGACGAAAAGGTGAGTACTACCAGCTTCTCTATGATTTACTCGGGAAAGGATACACCAAAGTAAAAGTAGATGGGGAAGTAAAAAACCTCCGAGAGCAAATCGTTTTGGATAAAAATAAAAAGCACGATATCGATATCCTCGTCGATGAAATTTTCCTTTCTGAGTTTATAAACAAAGCCCAAGCAGCAAATGCAAAAGAGCGTCTGTCAGAAGCTTTGGAAAAATCTGTAGAAGAAGCTAATGGACTCATCAAAATCGAATTCCCAGGAGAAGAAAAGCTCATGTCGACTAAGTTCATGTGTCCGTACGATGGCTTTTCATACCCCGAGATCGAGCCACGTCTTTTCTCTTTCAACTCTCCATACGGAGCATGTCCTGACTGTAATGGATTGGGAACAGAGTTTCTTTTTTCAGATGATCCATGTAAAAAATGTAAGGGAGCGCGTCTTCGTGATGAAGCACTCTATGTAAAAATCGATGGAAAAAATATTGTCGAAACTGTTTCGCTCTCAATCCAAAAAGCAAAAGACTACTTTGAAGGAATAAAGCTTTCAGATACTGAGCGAGAGATCGCTAAAGTAGTTTTGAAAGAAATTGAGGCGCGTCTTCAGTTTATGCTCAACGTTGGTATTGAGTACCTCACTCTCGACCGTCGTGCACACACCCTCTCAGGAGGAGAGGCGCAGCGTATCAGACTAGCGTCTCAACTCGGTTCTGGCCTCGTAGGAGCCCTCTACGTGCTCGATGAGCCTACCATCGGTCTACACCAGCGTGACAATGATCGCTTGATCAAAACGCTCCTGACGCTTCGAGATCTAGGAAACACTATCATCGTCGTCGAGCACGATGAAGATACTATGTATGCCTCTGATTATATTATCGACATTGGACCAAAAGCCGGCGTACACGGTGGAAATGTTGTGGTTTCAGGATATATGGATGATTTGCTCACAGCAAAGAAAAATACATCTGGTTCTCTTACACTCGCATACCTTCGAGGTGAAGAAAAGATAGAAGTACCCGCTACTCGACGTGAACCAAAAGGGAAAATCATCATCAAGGGTGGAAATGTTTTCAATATTAAAGATATGAATGTGGATGTACCACTCGGAGTACTCTCTGTGATCACCGGAGTCTCTGGTTCTGGAAAATCTTCATTTATGTATGAGATTTTGCACAAAAACCTCCAGGCAAAACTCGAGTTCCGACATCGCACTGCAAATATATACAATGTGGCGAGCTTTACTGGTACTGAGTACTTGAGCCGAACTATTTTGATCGATCAGTCACCGATCGGGCGTACCCCTCGCTCAAACCCTGCCACATACACCGGAGCATGGAGCCATATTCGAGATCTTTTTGCTGCATCTGCAGAAGCTCGAGCAAAGGGTTGGGGACCAGGACGATTCTCATTTAACGTAAAAGGAGGTCGTTGTGAAGCGTGTCAGGGAAATGGAGAGATTGCAGTAGAAATGCACTTCCTTCCGACTGTCTATGTGCCGTGTGATGTATGTAATGGAAAGCGATTTACCAAAGAAACTTTGGAGATCAAGTACAAAAAGAAAAGCATTCATGATGTGCTAAAAATGACCATCGATGAGTCGTTGGAGTTTTTCCAGGATATTCCAGCCGTACAAGAACGATTGCAAACACTGCAAGAAGTAGGTCTTGGATATCTAGAACTCGGTCAGTCAGCTACCACTCTCTCAGGTGGAGAAGCGCAGCGGGTAAAAATCTCTGCAGAGCTTTACCGGTCACATACACAAAAGACTATATACCTTCTCGACGAACCAACTGTAGGACTGCACTATGAAGACGTAAAAAAACTTATCGAAATTCTCCAGCAATTGGTAAACAAAGGAAACACAGTCGTTGTTATTGAGCACTCTTTAGATTTGATCAAATCAGCAGACTACATTATCGATATCGGACCAGAAGGAGGAGTAGGTGGAGGAAAGGTGGTAGCAAAAGGAACTCCAGAAGATGTAGCTCGAAATGAAAAGTCATACACAGGACAGTATTTGAAAAAGCATTTGAAGAAATAAAAATCAACCGCCGGCTTTCTGGGCGCGGCGGCTGGTAGTGTAGTGTTGCTTATCATGGGCAACAGTGGTTCGCGAAATCGAGGAACTCAACGTAGTGGTGCGAACCACCACCCTCATTCGGGAGTACAATTTTGTTTGTGACACCACCCAGGGCGATGATAACGAAAAGCGGTGCACCTGCAACGTTGCGCCCGAAAGTTGATTTCTTGTCGAAATCGATGACCCTCGATCGGTTTTCAAACCAAACTGTGATTGGTGCCGGGTTGAGGTTGTACACAGTCACGCATTCCACATCCGCGTGACGGTAGTCTTCGCTGAAGCAATCCCACAAAGTGGTGTTGCAACCAGTGGTGAAAAGGGCCACAAAGGCCAGGGGAAGGAGCTGGGTCCATGGTTTCATTCGACCGTTTATGCTACATTTTTAGGTATGACAAGTCAAGATTACAAAAATCTAGGCCTCCCAGATAACCCTGGGGTCTATTACTTTAAAAAGGATACCGACATCCTGTATATTGGTCGTGCCACCTCTCTCAAAGACCGCGTAAAAAGCTATTTCAACGATGACCTTATCTCTACTCGAGGACCACTCCTTGTCGACATGGTTACCAAAGCAAACACCGTTGAGTGGAAAGAAACTGACTCAGTACTCGAGGCTGTTATCCTAGAAGCAAATGAAATCAAGAAATACCAGCCGTATTTCAATACAAAAGAAAAAGACAATAAAAGCTTTTACTGTATCGTCATCACCGATGAAGAGTTCCCGCGCGTGCTACTAGTCCGAGAACGAAATCTAGAAAAAGATTATAAATACGTATTTGGTCCGTATCCAAACGGCGGTGTGGTCAAGAATGCATTAAAGATAATTAGAAAAATATTTCCATTTAGAGACACCTGTAAAATCGGCAAACTTTGTTTTAATGCGCAGATCGGTCTGTGTCCCGGTGTATGTGGTGGAAAGATGACCAAGCAGGAGTATACTAGAACGATCAAAAAGATTGCACTTTTCCTCGAAGGTAAGAAAGACACTTTGATCAGTGAGTTGGAAAAAGAAATGCATCAGTATGCAAAGGATTTAGCATTTGAAAAAGCAGAAGAAGTAAAAAGAACTTTGTATGCCCTCGCTCATGTGCACGACATGTCTTTGATCAAAGAAGAGAATGAAGTTGAAAAAGAGGGCTTTAGGATCGAGGCATATGACGTTGCCCATCTCAGTGGAAAAAACACTGCAGGAGTCATGGTTGTTGCATATGACGATGCGATGGAGCGCAGTGCGTACAGAAAGTTTAAGATAAAGCATGAAAAAGGTGCGCACGAAACTGAATCATTAAAAGAAATACTGAGTCGCCGTTTTGCACATCCTGAGTGGCCAAAGCCAGACCTCATCGTCGTCGATGGAAATGAAATACAAAGAAACGCTGCACAGAGTCTCACTGATATCCCCGTCGTCTCTGTAGTTAAAAATGAAAAGCACAAGCCAAAAGCATTGCTTGGCGATCCAAAGATATTAGAGAAGTATCAAAAGATTATATTGCTTGCAAATAGCGAGGCGCATCGTTTTTCTATTGCATATCACAGATTACTTCGAAGTCGCATGGTATAATTTATGCATGACACGAGTCGGCGTACTACGAGGCGGAAATGCTTTTGGCTATGATCAGTCTCTCAAGGCTGGTGCGAGCGCATTGAAACACCTAGCAAATACACATAACGTTCTCGATATCTTTATCGATAAAAAGGGAACGTGGCATATTCAAGGTACTCCTGTTCTACCACATGAAGCCGCTCAGCGAGTAGATG
Source organism: uncultured Candidatus Saccharibacteria bacterium (assembly GCA_964481175.1). Classification (GTDB taxonomy): domain Bacteria; phylum Patescibacteriota; class Minisyncoccia; order Phycocordibacterales; family PALSA-1337; genus JAGOVB01. The sequence goes on along the minus strand of CAYZSZ010000009.1, from coordinate 16,449 downwards.
TGATATTTAACGCACTCCACAGCTTTGATAAAGATGCGCATCATTTTTTAGATTATCACAGCGTACCTCATACTGGCGCAAACTCATTAGGACTTGCGGTTATCAATAGTCGCATTCTCGCAAAGCAAGCTTTTAAAACAAATGCATTCAAGACTCCATTTCATAGAGAGATAAAGCCAGGAGCAAGTGCGATCGAAATATTTAGGACTTTTCCTATGCCTGCAATCGTAAAGTATCACACGCGTCCCGAAGTCCATATTGCCCAAACCATTGTCGATCTTGAAAAATATCTAAAAACCGATGAGGACATAATTCTCGAAGAGTACATACCAGGCACAAAAGTCTGTGTCCATGTTATCGAAAACTACCGCGACCAGGACATATATGTGCTACCTCCAGTTGAAATCCATCCTGCAAAGCACGTTGTCCCGAGCAACCTAGCTCACAAGATAAAAGATGAGCTGATTTCACTTGGCAAAAAGATACATGAGTTTCTTTCATTAAAACATTATTCAAAGTCTGATTTCATCATCCATCCAAAGCGAGGTATATATTTGATCAGGACAAGCTCGATGCCAGATGTGACTGATGGCTCATCTTTAGTCGATGCACTTCATTCAGTCGGCGGGAATGTACCACATTTTGTAAATCATCTAGTGGATATGGCTCTAGAAGGCAAGTAAAAAGGGTGGCTCATCTTCCCATGAGCCACCCTCGCTTTGAGGTCGATGACCTCAGTCGTTGCGAGCGTCTGCAGCTGCTCTGCAGCAGCCTAGTGCAAACACTGCCACGATGCATAACCCGACCAATGCCCACCAGATAGGTGTCATAGCAGTAATGCTACTCCTGTTAAAAATAGTGTCAAGGAATAACTTTGCAAAAATCATATTTTAAGCTATACTAACTTTCGTTAAATTGATTGCCCTTATGGGCCTGTAGCTCAGTTGGTAGAGCAGTCGCTTTGCAAGCGAAAGGTCAGGAGTTCGACTCTCCTCAGGTCCACAAATGAACATCTCAGAATTTGGTATCAAACGCGACAACGAAGAGCGACGTGATGGCGGCTGCGGTATTGTTTACGACCCAGTTTCAAAAAAGTTTGCAGTAGGAGAAGAACATGAAAAAGGATTGTACAGATTGTTTTCTGGTGGGGTAGACGTGGGCGAGGACATACAGCAAGGAGTGCTCCGAGAAGTTTTGGAGGAAAGTGGTCTTTATGATTTCAAAAGCGTAGAAAAAATAGCAGAAGCGATGACCCATTACCGAAACGATTTAAAAAATGTAAACCGTGTAGCACATGCTACCTGCTTTTTAATTGTCTTAAACAGCACTGATACAAAAGAAGTACACCTCGAAGAACATGAAAAGTTTTCTCTGGTTTGGGTAACCGAGCAAGAACTTTTGAATAATTGGACAGAAAGAAATAAAAACAAAGATATGGACCACTGGTTCTACTTTTTTGGTCTCGCAAAAGAAAAAATGGGGATAAAATAAAAAGTGCGGATGCTACAATATCACTTGTATGCACCTTTCAATCTTGTTCTGGGCAGCAGTAGCCCTTTTTTGCGTCGTGTATTGCTCGCATGGCGAGTGGTCACTACATCGGTTTCTCATGCATCGGCCAGTTGGGCCGTTTGACTATCCGTTTCGCGCACACGCATTGGTCCATCACAGTGTGTTCAGGGCTGATGAAAGCTACCATGTCCAAAGGGACGAAGACAAACATCTCATCCCTATGGCGTGGTGGAACGGAGCCGTTCTCGTGCTTATCGGTTCTATTCCATTTGCTGTCATTTCGCTTCTCACACAGATGTGGGGGATTGTGATCTGTGCAGCATCCATCATTACGTTGTACTATCTCACGTACGAGTACATCCACTGGTGCATGCACTTACCGCGAAAGCGAAATATCGAGCGGACTGGGATTTTCTTCCGCTTGAACGGTCATCATCTGCTGCACCACCGGTACATGAACAAGAATTTCAACGTCGTGTTGCCACTTGCAGATTTGCTGCTCGGGACACTTCTACTGCGGGCAAAGACACGCTTTGCTCAGGCCCGAGGGCCTTCTGTACCAGACGTACAGCCATTAGCGGCTTGAAATAAGCCTCAAAAGCGCAGGTCGTGACAGGACTTGCGCTTTCTATTTATATATGATATAATGTGATTGTTATGGAATTAATCGAAATATTAATTGAAGAAGTATTCGGTATGGTTATCGATGGAATCAGCCTCCTTTTTAGCGAGGGTATTCCATTCCTTTGGAAATTCTTGAACATTATCCTATGGGCTATGGCAGGAGTAATCCTTCTACCTATGGTCTTCGTATCGGGATACATATACCCGATGTGGGAAAAATGGGCAGAGAATTTGAAAAGCTAAAACTATGCTAGAATAGCTACATGAATAGCTTTTTCCGAAATCTTTCAATCGGTTACTTTCTTGCCTATCGTGATATAAAAAAAGCAAACATCTGGACGACACTCCTTATCGTAACCGTGATGGTACTAACATTCCTGAACCTTATTGTGGTTTCAGGAATTTTAGTTGGTTTGATCGAGGGTGCAGTAGTTGCAAACAGAGATCGATACTCGTCAGATGTGATCGTCTCTACTTTGATAAAAAAGAGTTATGTTCAAAATACTGGCGAAATATTGGATTTTATAAAAACATATCCAGGGGTTGTGATGTATTCTGCGCGATACTCTGAAAGCGGAACCATAGAAACAAACTACAAAAACAGAACTCGCCTCACTGATGCTCCCGATCAAGCAGGTGCAAGTGTCGCTGGTATCGATCCTATTGTCGAAAATAAGCTCACAGGTATCGCCAAGTACGTTATCGATGGAGAGTTTCTTTCACCTGATGATACAGATGCTATCGTAATCGGTGCAAACCTTTTGTTTAAATACACACCGATCGAAGCGCCAGGGTTCCAGACTTTGAAAGACGTTGAGGTTGGATCAAAAGTCCGTCTAAAGATAAATGGCAATACTCGCGAAGTGACGGTAAAAGGAATCATAAAAGCAAAAGCTGATTCGATCGACCAGCGAGTTTTCATGGTGGATACCTATATGCGACAGCTTATCGGGCGTAACGATTTCAATGTTGATGAAATTTCTATAAAAGTAGATCCTTCTATCTCTACCGCAGGGCAAGTAAAACAAGCGCTCATCGAACAAGGCTTTGATCAGTTTGCAAAGATTCAAACTTGGGAGGATGCACAGCCAAAGTTTTTGAAAGATATCCAAGCAACATTTGGTTTGCTGGGAAATATGATCGGTACTATAGGTCTTGCCGTAGCGTGTATTACTATATTTATTATCATTTTCGTTAATGCGATCACACGTCGTCGATTTATCGGAATTCTAAAAGGTATCGGTATCAACTCGCAAGCAATCGAGATCTCATACGTCATCCAGTCACTTTTTTATGCATCAAGCGGTATTATCATCGGTGCAGTTGTAGTGTTCGGCTTCTTGCAGCCATATATCGCTGCGCACCCTGTAAACTTTCCGTTTAGCGATGGTATATTGGTAGCTACAGCGTCTGGTACATTTATCCGCGCAGTTGTACTCATGATTGCTACCCTGATCGCCGGGTACATCCCAGCAAGGATCGTGGTCAAACAAAATACGCTCGATGCGATATTAGGAAGATAATATGATCAAAACAAAAGGACTTACAAAAAAATATGTGACAGGAGCAGGTGAGCTACTAGCGCTCAACAATGTCGATCTTTCGCTAAAGGAAGGTGAGTTTTTGGCTATCACGGGACGCTCTGGTTCTGGAAAAAGTACACTGCTTTATCAGCTCGGTCTACTCGATCGACCAACTTCAGGTGAGATCGTCATCGATGGAAAAGATATTTTGAAACTAAGCGAAGAAGAACGGACTAATTTTAGACTAAAAGAGCTTGGCTACGTATTCCAGGATTATGCAGTGTTGCCAGCTTTGACAGCGCTTGAAAATACGATGCTTCCACTACTCATGCTTGGGTACGATGTAAAGCATGCAAAGAAAAAGGCAGAGCATGCGCTCACTCGTGTAGGACTAGGCGATAGACTAGTAAACTATCCTTCACAGCTCTCAGGAGGGCAGCAGCAGCGTGTTGCTATCGCTCGAGCTATCGCGCACTCTCCAAAGATTTTGTTTGCCGATGAGCCTACTGCAAACCTCGACTCTGAGACTTCTGAGGTCATCCTCGGTGTGTTTATCGATCTTCACAAAGAAGGGCAGACTATCGTCATGGTTACTCACGAAAAAGATTATGCTGCACTCACCGATCGCATTATCGAGCTTTCTGATGGTAAGATAGTAAACGACTATAAAGCCAAAAAATAATGAACCCTACTATTTTCGTCATATTCGGTATCACAGGAGACTTGGCGCAACGAAAACTTTTGCCGTCGCTTTTGTCGTTGTACGTAAAAAAGTTGTTACCAGAAAAGTTTGCAATCATCGGCGTGTCTCGACGTATGCTTTCACGAGAAGAATTTCGGCAGTTTATACGTGACGAAATAAATATAAAGTTTGGGCAGTATCGCGAGGAAGACGTAAAACACTTTTTAGATCATATGTCATACGTGCAGGGGTCTTTTGATACTGATGATATGTATACACGACTCGCTGAACGACTACAGTCGATCGACAAGCAACAGTTCAAAACTTGCTCAAACAAGTTGTTCCATCTCTCGGTGCCACCGACGCTGTACGAAAATATTCTCGACCATCTTTCTACTTCTGGACTTACACTGCCTTGTGGAGGTGATGAAGGTTGGACACGGGTGCTCATCGAAAAGCCTTTTGGAAATGATAGTGAAACTGCAAAGAAGCTCGACAAAAAGCTCGGTGAACTTTTCAAAGAAGATCAGATATTCCGTATCGACCACTATCTCGCAAAAGAAGCTTTGCAGAATATTCTAGTATTTCGTTTTGCTAACTCATTGTTTGAGCCACTTTGGAATAACAAATATATCGACAAGGTGCATATCAAACTATTTGAAAAAATCGATGTAGAGGGTCGCGGTGCTTTTTATGACGGTGTAGGTGCATTGCGCGATGTGGGTCAAAACCATGTACTGCAGATGCTCGCGCTCATCGCCATGGAAGAGCCTGACACACTCGATGCAGAGCATATCCGAAAAGAGCGTGCAAAGATTTTGAAGAATCTACAGTGCGAAGATATTGTGCGTGGTCAGTATTCGGGCTATCGAGAAGAAAAAGGTGTAGCAGATGGTTCTATGACTGAGACATACTTTAGAATCGAAGCTCACATCGACACCGCACGATGGAAGAAAACCCCATTCTTTTTGGAAAGCGGTAAGGCACTCGATGAAGCAAAGACCGAGATCGATATTTATTTCAAAAACAAAACAGAAGAACAAAACATTCTTACATTCAGAATTCAGCCTGATGAAGGAATCAAGATCCGTTTCTGGGTCAAGAAACCAGGCCTCGGTATGCAGATCGAAGCAAAGCCGCTCAAGTTCAAATACTCTGACTTTCCAAGCAAAGAATCTATCCCTGATGCGTACGAAAAGGTGATATACGATGCCTTTGTGGGCGATCAGACACTGTTTACGAGCACTGACGAAGTACTCGCTGCATGGAAGTTCATCACTCCTATACTAAAAAACTGGGGAGACTTGCCGCTTGAGCGGTATCCGAAAGGTAGTAGGCCAGAATAAATATGAAGAAATTTATAAAGCAACATATAGTTGTGTTCATATCGTTTAACATCCTGTATTCCTTGCTTTTTCTAGTCTTCGCGTTGATTCCTGATAGCAGACAAACCTCAATCTTTCCAACACAGTATTTCCAAGATGTTGGTAGCAGTGTGGGGAATCTCAGTGCTGCAGTTAATAGTATTTTTGTTGAGCTTACCTACTCAAAGATGGCTGGTGTGGCGATAGAAATATTCCTGGTTATTATTCCATTGTATTTACTCATCACGTCGATACTCTTTTTTAGGAGAAATAGGACGCTTTGGGTAATACCAGTTTTTGTCATATTGTGTGCTGCTTACATAGTCTCATTCGTTCTCACTCCACAGATAACGACTATCCCTGCTTTGTTTAGTTACGCTACAAAAAGCCTAAGAAAAATAGAGCCAAGTTATGCTGGTAGCATTGTTGATCCTGAAAAAATAAAGTCCATACTTTCCAATAATCCACAAAGAGTGGAGGTGATTTCGGGTTACGGCAACTATAATGAAGCTGTAAATATACTGACAGCAGGTAAGCTAAATCAATACAAGACTATGATCGTATCTACTGCCGCCACACATCTTGCTTGGAAAGAAGGGTCAGAAGCGATTCGAGATGATGTGCAAGCTCTATACTACTACCCTGAAACTCACCGCTTGGTAGTAAATCGGCTAGATGGGCTAGATAGCTTTATTGAATTTCTCTCTGTAGACATGATTTCGGATATAGGTAATGAACAACTAAAAAAACTTGTCATAAAAAAAGGAAATCCAAATGAGTACCGAATCGTTCAGCCGCAAGAGTATGCAAAATACTACATTGAAAAGATTAAGCAGAATAATCGAAATAACATTAACTCTGACTTGGCTATTAAAAATAAGAATCTAGCAATAGTCAAAGATTGCGAAACTATTAATGCGGAGAACACTAAATTAATTGAAGAACAAAAAGTAGATTACCAGCTAAACTGCGTAAGTCGAGTACGATACAATGACTGTGCAGATTTCAAACTACGCATAGACGAAAATGTAGAGATTTCAAGAAAGACAAATCTGTTTTGTGTTGCTGAAATGGCAAAAGTTAAGAAATACAATGCTGAAATAGATATGGCAGTAAAAACTTCAGTCGAAAGTATTCGTGAGATAGATACTTCTGGTACGCTTGAGCGTAATAAGGCAGAGCAAGGTGCGGGAGTGTTTATATACCCATCAACAATATACATCAAGTCGGATCCTTTTACTTATGCCATAATTCCGGCATCTGTTCACGAGTTCCTGCATTACATTACATCAACACCTTCACGTGATTTACCTGTGTCTGTTGACGAGGGTATGACTGACTACCTCACAATGAGATCGCTGGGGTACGACAGATATCTTACCGCAGCTTATTCTGGGTATTATGCTGAAATTCAAATTTTGTATTCACTTCTTGAAAAAATTCCTTTTGACGAAATGATGAGTGCATATATTGCGGGAAGTGAAAGCGGCTTTAGGAGATTATTTGAAAAATACTTTCCCGGAGTGTCATATGAAAAATTTATTTCAATGAGTACCGATGTGTACAATACTACATACAAGTTTAAAGGCAATGAAAGAGTAATCAATGCTTTCGGTGATCGAAAGTATATGTGGACACAGGATGTAGTTCAAATTCGAAGATTTCTTGGCCTCGAAGATTTTATCTGGTATAGTAACCCCAATAATAATTTTTAAACCATGGGAATATTTCAAAATTTCGTGATGAAGCAAATGATGAAAAAGCAGCTCAAAAACCTGCCTCAAAAGGAGCAGGATCGTATTATTGCTGCCGTAGAAAGCAACCCTGATTTTTTCATGAAGATTGCAGAAGAGATAAAAGAAAAGATGAATGGAGGCATGGGACAGACTGAGGCTTCTATGGCTGTCATGCGAAAGCACCAAGCAGAGTTGCAAAAAATAATGATGCCATAAGTGGTTTTTTGAAGAGAAGTACGCTAGTATAAAGCCCTATGTCACTATCAATCGGTATCGTCGGTCTCCCAAACGTCGGAAAATCAACTTTATTTACCGCTCTTACAAAAAAGAGTGTTTTGATTGCAAACTATCCTTTTGCTACGATCGACCCTTCAGTCGGTGTCGTTGCAGTACCTGACGAGCGTCTCTACAAGCTTGCAGAGTTTTCAAAAACACAAAAGATTGTGCCTGCTGCTGTTGAGTTCGTAGACATCGCTGGGCTTGTAAAAGGAGCTTCTTCTGGAGAAGGGTTGGGAAACAAGTTTCTCACAAATATTCGCGAGACTGATGCGATCGCTCATGTGGTGCGAATATTTCAAGATGACAATATCATCCACGTCGACGGCAAAATCGACCCGATCACTGATATCGAGATCATCAACATGGAGCTTATCCTCGCAGATATGGAAACAGTTACCAAACGTCTTGGAAATCTCCAGAAAGAAATAAAAGCAAATAAAAAGGAAGCTCTGATCGAAGCTGGCCTTTTAGAACGTATCAAAACAGCACTCACTGCAAACCAGCTTGCAAATACAGTAGTACCGACCGAGTTCGAGGCACCTTTCCTAAAATCATTCCATCTTTTGACTTCAAAGCCAGTTTTGTATGTTTTAAATAAAAAAGGGAACACTGTAGTTCCACCTGACCTCATCGAGTATTTTAAAAAGCAAAATGCAAAGTGGGTAGCAGTAGATGCTGCAACAGAGCATGATATGAAAGACTTTTCTGATGAAGATAAAAAAGCAATGCGAGAAGGCGACGGAGGAATCGATAATTTGATCAAAGCGGGGTATGAGCTCCTTGGCCTCATTACTTATTTCACTACGGGAGAAAAGGAAACTCGAGCATGGACAATCCGAAAAGGATGGACAGCACCGATGGCTGGAACCGCAATCCACAACGATTTCAAAGACAAGTTTATCAAAGCAGATGTGATCGCTTGGGATGAGCTTTTGAAAAAAGGAAACTGGAGAACAGAAGGAAAAGAGTATGTCGTGAAAGATGGGGATGTGATGGAGTTTAAAATATAACCAAGTCGTTTTTGGTGGTATAATTTTTATATAAATATTATGAACACACCAAAAAATAGTTTAGTAATTTATACAAGCTGGCAGACGTATTTGTGGATGCTAGTCATACCTCTATTTCTAGTCGGCCTAGATTTTATTAGCTCTCAGATGACAGGTACTTCATTTGGTGGCTCCATACTTAACGCAGCGATTGCGATTTTTTTGATAATGTTCGTACTTGGTTCAAAGTTTGTAGTACTTTCAAAAGGTTCAATTAAATCATGGCCCAGCTTAGTTTTCCAAAAGAAAATAATTGTTAGTGAAATTAGCAAAGTCGATATTAATGCTAAGGCTCGCTTTTTTTTCAACACAGGAGACGTGATTCCTTCATCTGTGATGTATTTTAAAAATAGTGATTCAAAAATTTTAGGCAAAATATACCTAGCTGCGTATGATAAAAAGTCCCTTGCGCGTTTGCTTCAAAGGATCATGTCGATTAATCCAAGAATAGTATTAAACAATGCAGCAAAAGACCTAAGTGGTGGTGACGATGCACTTGCCGGAAAGCAAGTTGTAGAAATGTACATGTCCCTTTTCAGGATATTAGTTTTGATGTTTGTTGTTATTCTTGTAGTACTAGCATTTGTTTACCTTGCCACTAGCCTTAATTGATGAACTACTGGCTCGTAAAATCTGAAGGGAGTTGCTACTCAATCGATGATCTCAAAAAAGACAAGCGAACTGCCTGGGAAGGTATTCGCAATTTTCAAGCGCGTAATTTTATGAAAGACGGCATGAAAGTCGGTGACCTCGTACTTTTTTATCACTCAATGTCGAATCCAACAGGTGTATACGGAATCGCAAAAGTAGTGAGTGCTCCACACATCGATGAGTCAGCGCTCGACCCAAAAGACGAGCACTATGATCCAAAAGCAGTGAAATATCAAAAAGATGGAAAGGAGCCGCTGTGGGTCTGTGTTGATTTAGAATTTGTATCAAAATTTTCAAAGCCAGTTTCTCTCGAAGATATAAAGCAAAATAAGCAACTGCAGGGAATGCTGGTGACCAAACGCGGCCAGCGACTGTCAGTAATGCCTGTAGAAAAGAAGCATTTCGAAATTATAGAAAGAATGTAAAACGAAAGCGAGTGGTCGTGAGCCACTCGCTGTTAGAGGAGACTGCGCAAAAAGCGAGCTCCATTCTCGATTCCTTGAAGTGCAACCCTCAAGACAAATCGTGTTATTGCCAGCGTACCACTGAGGTACTGCGTGACAACCTTGTTCATGGCCTCCCTCCCACCAAACATCGACGCAACGCCGATGGAGATCAAAAACAGTGAAAGGTACAGAACAAGTAACGCCGACAAAGAACTAACGAGCACATCAAACATATCTATACGATAGCATGCGTTTATGTATCTGTCAATATAACCGATTCAGAATAAAAGTGTATAGTCATTCAATGAAACACTTTCAGAAACTACTTCAATTCCAAGAGTTTTTACGCGACTACAACAAGATATATCGTGATTTGGAGTCTATACACACAACAAAGCTGCCCGACAATGATGTAGAGCATTCTTTTAGAGTCGCTATGCTCGCATGGATGCTAGTTGAAGAATTTAAGTTAAAACTAAATGTTAAAAAGATTCTTCAGTATGCTTTGGTTCATGATTTGGTTGAGATATACGCAGGTGACATTTCTATATATAAAAACTACAAACAAGCAGACAAAGAAAAGAAGGAACACGCATCGCTACAAAAGATTAAAAAGAAGTTTCCAGGATTAAAATCTATTTGGAAACTTATTGAGTCCTATGAATTACGAAAAGATAAAGAGTCTCGGTTTGTTTATATCATAGAAAAGCTGGAGCCGATCTTTCTCGTGATAACATCAGCAAATGATCATTGGACTAAACGGGGAATATCATATGATATCTTTCTTGAGCTAAAACAAAAAAAGATTAAACACATCGATTCGTATGCTCAGATTTTTAACAAAGAGACTATGGCGTATTTAAAGAAGCATCATAAAAGGTTTTTCATAGCACTTTACAGATAGTCTCAAAGATGGTATGGTATGGTCTGCAGTTCACCTCAACCCTTCCTGCCATGAATCCAGATCTGACACATATCTTGCAAGGAGTCATTTTCTATCTTGGATCGTCTTGCTTTCTTGCGTGTGTAGCGTTCATCTTGATCAACTTGATGCGCTACGGGCATTGGAAAGATGATGACGCCAGGCGTCAGAAGCATGCATACCTTCTTGCGGTCGGCTTCCTGCTCGTCACTGCGGCAGCGCTCTTCAGCGGCTTCAGGCCCTGGTAATTGACACTCCGCAAAAACAGGAGTAGTCTATCTTTAGCAGCACATGAGACTTGTTAAACTCTGCAGCATGCCCGTTCCTGGGCATTGTCTGATGTGGGTTGTCTGGCTGGATTTGTTCGCGGTTTACTGCGAACTTGTACCATCCCCTGATACGCCGTTTTACGGTAATCATGGGGAAGGCGTGTGTTGGCACGTCGAACAGGACACAATTCCACCTCCGAATACCCCACGTCGTAACGAACCCCGAGGCCCGTGCAACCAACAGCACGGGCCTCTTTCATTTCTTTTACATAATTTTTTATTTGTGGTATTTTAAATACATGAAACTAGACCCGAAGGCATACGATCATTCATACATCGAGAACAAATGGCAAAAAGAGTGGGCAAAGAAGAAAACATTTGAAACAAAAGACAATTTTGATGCCCCCAAGTTCTATATTCTCGACATGTTTCCGTATCCATCGGGCGAAGGTCTACACGTAGGCCATCCAAAAGGCTACATCGCTACAGATGTTGTCTCTCGCATGAAGCGTATGCAAGGGTTTAATGTGCTACATCCAATGGGCTTTGATGCGTTCGGTCTTCCAGCTGAAAACTATGCAATCAAAACAAAGACAAACCCAATCGACTCAACAAAGAAAAATGTCGCTCGATACAAAAAACAACTAGAGATCCTCGGTTTTGACTATGACTGGAATCGAGAGATCAACACAACTGATCCAAAATATTATAAATGGACACAATGGATTTTCCTCAAGCTACTCGAAAAGGGGCTTGCATATGAGTCATATGAACCGATCAACTGGTGCCCAGTCGACAAGACTGGTCTTTCAAACGAAGACATCGAAAACGGACGCTGTGAGCGCTGTGGATCACTTGTAGAGAAAAAGCCAATGCGACAATGGGTGCTACGCATCACTGACTATGCTGAGCGTATGCTTTCTGATCTCGAGTACGTAGACTGGCCAGAATCGATAAAAGAAAGCCAGAGAAACTGGATTGGCAAAAGTGAGGGTGTAAACTTTAAATGCAAGATAAAAGACCTCAATATAGAAGTTGAGATGTTCAACTCTGTGCCTCAGACATACCGGGCCGAGACTTTTACAGTGATCGCTCCAGAGCACAAGCTAGTAGAGCAATTGGTAAAAGGGACTCCACAAGAACAGGCAGTTTTAGATTTTGTTAAAAAAATTCAAGAAAAGAAAGCGACAAACAAGTTTGATATTGAAAATGATCTAGAAGGAATATTTACAGGTCGTTATATCGAAAATTATGCTGGCACAGGCCGAGATCTCCCGATCTGGGTCGCCTCATACGTAGTCGCTGACTATGGAACTGGTATGGTAAATTGCAGTGCTCATGACGAGCGTGACTTTAAGTTTGCAAAGAAATACGGTATTCCACTACATCCAGTCGCAGAACCTCTTCTCGTAGTTACCAAGGGTGAGGATGCAGTGAAAAAAGACATGCCATTTGTCGAACGTAACGCTGTTGTCTGTGTGATCAAACACTGGGCAGAAGAAAGATATCTTTGTCTTTCATGGAAATCAAATGATTGGAAAGGCTTTGTGATCGGAGGCATCGAAGAAGGCGAGAGTGCGACAGACGCTGCAACCCGTGAGATCATCGAAGAGACTGGGTACAAAAATCCTGTCGTTGTAAAGAAGCTTGGTGGCACTGTGCATGCGCAGTTCTATCAAGCACTAAAAAAGCAAAATCGTTTTGCGCACTTTACTCCTGTCCTCATCAAGCTTCGAAACGGTGATCAAAATCCAGTTTCAGAAGAGGAAAAGAAAATACATGATGTGCACTGGCTTACCCCTGAAGAAGTCACAAATTTTATAAATCGAGATGATCAAAAGCTCATCTGGGAGCGTGTTTTGGGTACTGACAAGCCTATTGTGAAAAATGGTATCCTCACTGAGCCAAAAGAATTCAAAGGACGAGAGTGGAATGAGGTCAGAAGCGATATTATCGACTACCTCGAAAAAAATAATTTTGCAAAAAGAAAAATAAACTACAAACTTCGTGATTGGGTGTTTTCTCGACAGCGATATTGGGGCGAGCCTATTCCTGTTTTACACAAAGACGGAAAATCATTTCCAGTACCTGAGAAAGAGCTGCCAGTGGAGCTACCTGCTGTAAAGTCATACGAGCCGACAGGCACAGGAGAGTCACCACTCGCAGGTATAAAGAAATGGATCAATGTAAAAATTGGTAAAGAAAGCTACACTCGTGAGAGCAATACTATGCCTCAATGGGCGGGTTCTTCTTGGTACTATCTCCGTTACATGGATCCAGATAACAAAAAAGCACTTGTCGACAAAGAAAAAGAAAAATACTGGAATCAAGTAGATCTATACGTAGGAGGAGCAGAGCATGCTACTCGACACCTTATATATGCACGATTCTGGCACAAGTTCCTCTATGATATCGGAGTAGTGAGCACTCTCGAGCCTTTCAAACGACTCCAGCATGTAGGTCTCATTATGGCAGAAGATGGACGAAAGATGTCAAAACGATTTGGTAACGTAGTAAATCCTGACGAAATCGTCTCAAAATACGGAGCTGACACTCTGCGTGTATATGAAATGTTTATGGGCCCTTTTGATCAGCAGATAAAATGGGATACAAACAGTATTTTGGGAGCGCGACGCTTTGTTGAACGTGTTTGGAAGCTAAAAGAAAAAGTGGGAATCGATACACCTTCAAAACACATAGACTCAGTCATCAATAAAACAATAAAAAAGGTAAGCGAGGACATTGTCATGATGCGTTTCAATACTGCAATCAGCACACTTATGATCGCACTCAATGAGTTTGAAAAAGAAATGGTTGTACCAAAGTCTGTTTATGAAAGTTTCATACAATTGATCGCTCCGTTCGCCCCACATATAACAGAAGAAATCTGGATGAAAATGGGTAAGAAAACCAGTATCCACACTTCAGAGTGGCCGGTCTTTGACACAGGAAAAATAGCAGAAGATGCAAAGATTATCGTCATTCAGCTCAATGGAAAAACAAAAGGGACAATAACGGTAGAGGGAGATCCAAGCAAAGAGGAGTTAGAGCAAAAAGCGAAAGAGTTCTTGAAAGTAACAGAGGTAAAAAAAGTGATTGTTGTGCCAGGAAAACTAGTGAATATTGTCAGTGCTTGACACTAATACAGTTAGTATGATAAAACTATAACATCCTATAAAACACATATGGCACCAATAGATTTTAAACCAAAGCAAACAGTCAAAAAGCTCCTCTCGGTGCTTCCTGAACGTGCACGTGACGTTTTGGTACAGCGATACGGACTTGGCAAAAACACTACTCGCATGACCCTTGATGCGATCGGTAAGCTATACGGCATCACCCGTGAGCGTGTTCGCCAGATCGAAAACTATGCCCTCGGTAACATCCGAAAGTCAGAGGCATACAAGACCGAAAAAGCTGCTTTTGCACACCTCGAAGAAAACATCCACACTCTTGGTGGTATCGTTTTGGAGTCAGATCTACTTAGTCATATGTCAAAAGAGGTTTCTACTCAGAACCATATAAACTTCCTCCTCGCACTACACGAATCATTTAAAAAGCGAAAAGAAGACGAACACTTTGAGCACCGATGGCATGTAAATGAAGAGCTTGCACAAAAAGTAGAAGACGCGCTACACAAGCTCTACTCAAACCTCGATGACAACGACCTACTTCAGGAGTCAGAGATGATTCAGTCTTTCCTCGAGCACCTCGAAGATGTTTCTGAAAAATACAAGAACCAGGAGATTCTCACTCGATGGCTTTCTATATCAAAAAAAGTTGGTAAAAATGCACTTGGAGAATGGGGTGTTTCAAACTCATCAAATATCAAGACAAAGGGTATGCGAGACTATGCATTCCTTGTGATCCGAAAGCATGGCTCACCTATACACTTCCGAGAAGTAGCAAAAAATATTGAAAAAATCTTCAAGAAAAAGGCTCATGTTGCAACTTGTCACAATGAACTCATCAAAGACCCACGCTTTGTACTCGTTGGACGTGGTTTGTATGCACTAAAAGAATGGGGATATGCTAGCGGAGTTGTTCGAGACGTAATCCGAGAAATCATCTCAAAGAATGGCCCTCTTACAAAAGAGCAGGTTATTGAAAAAGTTCTCAAAGAGCGATATGTAAAAGAAAATACCATCATGGTAAATCTCCAGAACCAGAAGTATTTCAAAAAAGACAAAGAGGGACGATATTCTATTGTAGACCAAACTAAGGTATAATTTAGGGCATGCTTGCCCTAGTCATTTTGATCCTCGCGCAAACAGCACCTTTGTGGGTGACCTTTATCCTACTCATGTTGTTTTGGCACATTTGGCTCATTTATATTCGTTCTGAGTATTTCTTTAAAACTGGAGGTG
Source organism: uncultured Candidatus Saccharibacteria bacterium (assembly GCA_964481175.1). GTDB lineage: Bacteria > Patescibacteriota > Minisyncoccia > Phycocordibacterales > PALSA-1337 > JAGOVB01. Next base: position 1,025 of record CAYZSZ010000009.1, on the reverse strand, counting down.
TGCTTTTGCAAATAAAACTCCCAAAAGAAATGGTGAAATCACCACTTGCGATGGAGCTATTTCTCACTTCGCTTCACCAAACAAGCGGAGAAGGTACTTGGTACGACAAATACTGGCTCGGTAAAACTAGAACCTGGTACTCGCTCGAAATGGTTTCGATCGAAGGAGACGTGCGTTTCTATATCTGGACTCGAAAGCTAATGCAGAAATTTACTGAGTCATCACTCTATGCACAGTTTCCAGGCATCGAAGTACATCCTGCTGAGGACTATACTCTCCCTGTCGATTATGACCCAGCGACCGTAGGCATGTTTGCAACTGAAATGGAGTTTCTCAAAGATGATGCGTATCCAATAAAAACATACGTTGATTACGGCCTCGATAAAGACCCTAAAGAGGAGTACAAAGTGGACCCGATTGCACCTGTTATTGAATTTTTAGGTTCAGTAGGCGCAAATCAGCAGGCTTGGATACAGATTATTATTCGAGCAAATCGACCAGACAAACGAAAGCCAGGTAGTTTTTTCAAATTTAAACACGATGCATTGAAAGATAATGCTCAAAAGATTATCAATGAAATTTTGATCCGAGATCCTAAAACTAAGGTCTCCGGAAGTCCTGAAGAAGGCTTTTCAAAGAACCCGACAATCACAAAAGGAGAACAGGAAATCATTGCAGCCATTGAGCGGAATATCAATAAGATTCAGTATGACGTGGGTATTCGTTGTCTTTACTGGGGTAAAAAAGAATTCTTTGACCCAGCGTATATCTCTGGTCTACTTGGTAGTTGGAAGCAATACAATACTGGCTCAATGAATGGTATCAAGCCATACACAGAAGAGTACAGCATGTCATACAGCTACCCGTGGCAAGACTTTATGGGACTAAAGCTTAAAAAAGACCTCAAGAGGTTTTTGAATGGGTACAAACGCAGAAATTTCTTTTTCCCTCCGGTTAAAGGCTACAAGACTCTTGTGATGAGTACCGAGGAACTAGCGACAATATTCCACTTCCCAGGACAAGTT
>CAYZSZ010000008.1:0-32714 GCA_964481175.1 uncultured Candidatus Saccharibacteria bacterium | reverse complement strand
ACGTTGCTGAAGGAGCTAACCTCTACTGGACTGACACTCGATTTGACGCACGACTCACTGCGACCACCACACTTCCAAACCTCGCAATCCTTCGAGGACTCACTGACACGGTTACTACTCGAGCTACAACAACAAACGCTACCTCATCAACCTTTGCAGTCACTACCTTTGCAGTCGGATCTGACATCGTGACCGACCTTACCGGCACCAACCTTTCAGTGGTGAACGGTGCCCTCACTGCTGCTGACACTGCATGGTCAACCACCTCAGCTACATTCTGGGATTCGACCATCGCTCGATGGGCAACGACGTCTGATTCGTTTGCGTTTGGAGTGAATCTCGCCGCTACAACAACACTTCCAAATATCGGATCACTCACAGGACTTGCAACGATTGGATCTACTACAGGGATAACAAATATTCAGGGCTTGGTAGGGATTTCAAGTAGCTCACCATGGGGACGCCTTTCAATAGAGAACTCAGCTGACATACCTAGCTTGGCTGTAAAATATTCGGGTAGCCGTGAGTCGATTGCAGATTTCATCCTTAGCCCATCTGCGCCAGGTACTGATCTAGCACTATCGATTGATAACCAAAGTACTGCCAACGAAACCTATATTCAAGTATCAAATACATCGACAGCTTCAAATGCTTGGATGTTCGGTATGGATGATGGAGCAGTCTTTAATATTGATTACGGGCCAAAAAATGAAATCGCAAGACCTCTATTCCGAATACTTCAAAATGGAAATGTTGGTATCGGTACCAGCACTCCATACGCAAAGCTCTCAGTCTCAGGTCAAACTGTAGCAGAGTTCTTTACTGCAACCTCAACCAATGCAACCTCAACATTCCCAAAGATCGCCTCTACATTTATTAACCTTGGAAGCGATACGGTCAACGACTTTACAGGTAGCGGTATTATCAATGTGGGCGGGGCACTGACTCTCGATACTTCCAATCTTTGGGCAACAACCTCAGCAAACTGGAACTTCGCGGTCAATCTTTCAGCAACAACTTCGCTGCCAAATGTCAGTTCTTTGACTGGACTAGTTACTGTCGGATCAAGTACCGGAACTACAACTTTGGCTGGAGGTGCTATCTTTAATGGATTAGTTGGAGTTGGAACTACTACCCCTACAACTGAGTTGCAGCTCGCTTCAACGCTTCCTGAGTTTACTATCACTGATACTGATTCAGGTGTAAATGCAAAGCATTGGTTTATGGAAAATAATGCTGGTGTTCTCAGCTTCGGGACTACATCCGACAGTTTGGTCAAAACAAATACTCGCGGATTGAGTATTACGAATGCAGGACAGGTTCAAATCGGCTCAGCGAGCATGGCGGTTCCTCCATTGCTTATTGATGGTGGAGCTGGTGGAGCCGGTATAATTACGTTGAGACGAACTTCAGGGGCTGTTAGTCAGTATTCATGGGCGCTTGCGGGTGGGGGACTTTCATTTAGTGATGATACAGCTGGATTTGTGACTGCAAATATGTTCGGTTCGACTGGCTATAACGAACTTTATGTCGGACAGCGAAATAAGACTATTACAGATACGCGTGCAGGAATTCTTTCAGCCGCTTCATTCAACTCAGGTACTGATGTAAACGGAGTTGCCTTTGAGATAATCGGTTCACGAGGTACTGGTGCTGGTACACCTGGGGACATCAAGTTTTCAATCGGTCAAATTGCTGGTTCAGGCGCGACTACACAAGCTACAAATACACGAATGATTATTAGTGGTTCTACAGGTAACGTCGGTATCGGCACAACATCACCTTATTCTTTGCTTTCAGTTGCGGGACAGGTTGTCGGTCAAAACTTCACCGCAACTTCAACCACCGCTACCTCAACATTCCCACTCCTTTCAACCAATGCACTTAACCTAAACGGTCAGTTTGTCACTAGTCTTTGGTCGACAACGACTGATTCACTTGCATTTGATGCTCGACTTGCTGCAAGCACTTCTATTCCAACTATCGGGTCACTTACTGGACTTGCGACAATTGGATCGAGTTCAGGCGCTACACAATTACGTGGCGCTCTTACATTCACTTCACTTGTAAACTGTAATACGATCGATACAGATGCAAATGGAAATCTTTCTTGTGGTACTGACGAAGGAGGTTCTGGTGGCACATGGGCGACTTCGTCAGCAGACTATCATTTCGGGGTCGCACTCTCAGCCACAACTTCTTTGGCACGACTTGCAACTCTGTCGGGATTACTGTCAGTGGGTTCGACTACAGGCACAACAACATTCTTAGGAGATACTATATTTAACGGAGGTATGAGTATTGGCTCGACCACTCCTTTCGGAGAGTTAGTGGTCACAAATACTGGCGTTACTCCTTCTTTTGTTGTGGAGGACTCAGCGTCTGATATAACTCCATTTATAATCGATGCAAGTGGAAATGTGGGTATTGGTACAACCTCAGCTACAGCTCGTCTTGAAGTTGCTGGGGGTAACGCGGGTGATCGAGTTCGATTTATTACCGCAGGAGGTGCAAGTAACCGTACCCTTGATTTTGATAGGACCCTGGCAAACGGGGCATGGTCACTACAATCATATATTTCTAGTACAAATGGTCGGGCCGACTTCATACTTAACCCATTGGGTGGGAATATTGGTATAGGTACTACATCACCATATGCACGACTTTCAGTAGCAGGAGAAACTGTAGCGTTGCGATTTACTGCAACATCTACAACTGTTGCGTCAGTATTTCCATTATTCGAAGCTACAAGTGGAACAACGACATTTGCAACTTCAACAAAAATATATGCACAGACAGCTTCAACCACTGATCTATATGTAGATGGCAGCATTGCTGTCGGAACTACTACGCCGTGGGCAGAAGTCTCAATCAACGACTCCGGTCTCAGTCGTCCATCGTTTGCTGTCGGATCTGCGGCTCGAACTTCATTCGTCATATCTAGTACTGGAAACGTCGGTATCGGGACATCTTCGCCGTACGCAAAACTCTCGATTGTTGATACATCAGGTTCAGTCACTCCGATGTATGTAGAATCAAATGTGAACAGCTACTCACAATTTAATATTAAAAACATAAATGGCGGCTCTGCTGCGTCGACTGACTTTGTGGCTACGGCAAATATCGGTACCGAATCTACTTACTATGTAAACTTGGGTATAAATAGCTCAGGCTTCTCACAAGCAGGACAGAGTGCTCAAAATGCACTAGACGGGTATCTGTATTCTTCTGATACAGGTCTTGTGATCGGTACTGCATCAACTACAAATACAAATGCAGATATTCGTTTTGTCACTGGAGGCCTCACGGCTTCAAATATCCGTGCTGTTATCACAGAGAATGGATTCCTTGGTATCGGAACCACATCACCAGTTGCAACACTTTCTGCGTCGAGTACCTCTGCAACCGCTGCTGCAGTTATCGATCAGCAAGGAACCGGGGCAATACTTTCACTCCGACAGGCGGGTACTGAGCGAGTGGTGGTTGCAAACAACGGAGGATTGACTATATCTGCCAATACAAATGATATCGTTAAGACTACAACTGGAAGCAGTAAAACATCCGACTTCTCAGTTTCAGGATCGACTTTGTTTAATGTCACATCTTCAAACGACATGTTGGATCTCGATGACGGATCTGTTCCTGCTAGTGGTCAGGGAACTGTAGTTTCGTCTGCATCGACAACGTTGGCTGCTATGGGCGCTGGAGGTCATGTGATCCTTCGTGAAGACGGACAATATGTTGTGATCCACGGAGGTGGAAGCACAGCAATCTCGCTTTGGAACGGTACAAGTAGCACCATGACATCTCTCGGTGTTTCTCTAAGTGCTGCCGCTGGTGCCGGATCTATTTCGCTTCGACGACCAGACGGTAGATATCTTGTTATCCACGGTGGAGGAACAAACACAACTTCGGTTATTGATCCATATGGTACAACTACAGTTTTGACCGGACCTACTACTGGAGGTAGTTGTACCACTGGAACAAATGCTTTCCAAAGAGCTGATGGTAAATATGTCGTTATGTGTGGAGGAACTACTGCTACATCTGTGTATGATCCGGTTGCTGGAACCTTTGCTACTGGACCAACTGCAGGAACATATGGTGCCGGAGCACATGCAATACAGCGAGAAAATGGAACCTTCCTCGTATTCTTGGGAGGAGGTGTGACAACACACTATATATATAACCCAGGTACATCTGCTGTGGGAACATTTACAAACACTAACCCTATTACATCAAACCCACCGACCATCAGTGCAGGAGCATTTTCAATACGACGACAGGACGGAAAGTTCCTTGTGATGGGAGGTGCACAAAACACATCTTCTATATACGATCCAACAGAAACAAATGCAAGTATAAACAGTGGTGCAGGAACGATGACTCCACAATCAGGAGCTGGACTCGGCCCAACTGCAGCTTTGGCTGATGGTGCGCAGGCTGTGTGGAGACAAGATGGTAAGTATTTGCTGATAATCGGAACTGGCTCTTCTGCTACAAACATTATCGATCCATCTCAGTCGGGTAGTAGTCAGTTTGTGGCTGGACCGAGCCTCTCATCATCGGTTGGTGCTGGTGCAACAGCAGTAATGAATCCAAATGGTAACTACGCAATACTCCTTGGAGGTGGATCGGCGATTAGTGATTATAATATTGGGTACGTTATCGGTGGAGATGTTAGTGGTTCACTGCTCGCATATTACGAAACTGAGTGTATAACCGCTCCAGGATTAAACCCACAGTCTACGATTGGATGGCATACTTCAAACGAAGGTACATTCAAGGTGCAAGTAAAAACTGGAGTAGGTTCATGTTCGGGTAATTATAAAGATATACAAAAGAGTGGTGATTTGATCCGAGAAGACAGTGCAAGTGATAACCGTATACAGATACGCGTCTTCTTTAAGCGAGCATTACCAAAATTCTATGATCAGGAGTGGAATATTCGTAAGTCAGGTTTGACTCGATATCGAAGAAATCAGATCGATCCTACACTCTATGATATATACGTAGACAACGGTGCTTTGTATAAACGAACCGTCTTTGACTTCGGAAATAACGCCAGCTCATCAAGCTCTACTATTCCTACAGCGGTAAACCTAGTTGTAAAGACTGATGGTGTTGGGCTCGGATATTCAAACATCTCAAACCCGGAGTATAATCAGACTGTAAACTCTACTAACTCTGCGTACTTTAACGGTTCATATTCAACAAGTACCCTCCTTAGTTTTGGAGTCTCAAGTTCGTCTATTGTTATGCGAAGACCTGATAATAAATTTGTGATTCTCGCTGGAGGTGTGTCAGGTTCTTCTGCAACTGCTCAGGTGTTTGATCCTGATACTGAGACAATTTCACCTATGCCTACTGCTCCGACCACAAACATTGGATTGGGTGCCCTTGCTATCAAGCGTCCCGATGGAAAGTTCTTGATCGTGATTGGTAACCCAGGTACTGCAACCACAACTACAAACATATACGACCCAGTTTCAAACACATTTGTCTACGGTCCGGCACTTACAGCTGCTGCTGGTCGTGGAGCGCTTGTAATTCCACTTCCAACTGGAAAGTATTTGATCGTCCACGGTAACTTTACAACCGCTACTTCTATTTACGATCCATATCAGAACTCTATGACAACTGGACCTATCACTCAAAACGCTGCAGGAGGTGGAGCTATGGTACTTCCACGTCCAGACGGTACATATCTATTTATCCCAGGTACTACAAACGAAACTTGTACACTTTCAACCGCAACAAACATATTTGATCCGAATCAGATGCTCTTTAGGACAAACCCAAACCAGACTATTACTACCGGAGTCGGTATCGGAGCGTTTGCATTCCCAAGAACGGACGGTACATTTGTGATCGTCCACGGTGGAGGTACAGCGGGTAACTGTGCCGCAACAACTCGAACATCAATCTATAACCCATTTACAAACCGAATCGTTGGTACTGGTCCAGCCTTCTCATCAGTTCCTGGATCGAACCTACGCTTCGAGGGTAGTCATGCATATCAGGGAGCCGATGGTGCATGGAACATTATTATTGCAGGTGCAACCTCGACTCCTCGTACTTTTATATATTCTGAGAAAGGTGGAACAGCTGCTACAGACTTGCCAAACGGTCAGATCGGAGTATTCCTTGCTGGTTCTTCAACGGTCGGACCTTCAACAGGAGGTTCTGGAGCTGCAGGCGCCATCAAAAACTATCAGTCTGTTGGTCCAGGAGCAGTGAGTTTCCAGCTCCCAAGTGGTAAATACTTTATGCTAGGTGGAGCAGCTTCAAGTACTGCTTCTTCGACGAGAACATTCAAACTCGATGTTGGATGGGTATCTCAAGGTATGTACAGAACTGAACAGATCAACATCTCTGATATGGATTCAAATTCAGTTTTGAACTGGAAAGTCTCACCAAGCTTCCTCGGAGTTTCTGCTGAGGTAAGAACAGCAACAACACAAGACGGCTTACAAACTGCTTCAGCTCGACCGATTGCTAATCCTGGTGGAAAGATCAATCCAGGCGCAGGCGAGACATGGTTGCAAGTAACATTTAACTTTAAGCGAGACTTCCCATCATACAGTGGTGTGTACACAGATGTTTGGTACAACGGTTCTACACCTATATATACAAACCGAAACATACTATCTCCAACATTGAGTGAAATCTCAGTGACAAAAGATATCGATGCACTCAACTTGCAGTCTGATGGTCTATCAGTATTCAGAGTTACATCAGCTGGAAACGTGTACACCACTGATGGTGCAACAATAAACACTTCTGGAGCCGACTTGGCAGAACGATATACATCACAGGTGCCACTAGAGGCTGGAGAGGTTGTTGCTATTGATCCACGAAATAACCACGGAATCCTAAAGACAACATACCAGTATCAATCAGATGTAATCGGAGTAGTCTCTACGGCGCCTGGGTTCGTCGCTGGTGCATATACAAAAGATTCATATCCAGTAGCTCTTGTCGGACGAGTTCCGGTAAAAGTCTCTACTGAAAATGGAGTGGTACATATCGGCGATCGACTAGTTCCATCAAGTGTTCCTGGATATGCGATGAAAGCTACTCTCGCTGGACGAGTGATCGGAAAAGCTCTTGAAAATATGGACGAATCAAAACTAACTGATTGTCCACTCGGTACAGCAAATGTTCCAGGACGAAAATGTGGTACCGTCATGATGTTTGTAAACCTCATTGATTACAGTGGAGACTCTGTTGAGAGTTCGATGGCAGAATGGAATCGAATCAAGGCAGCAGCAATAAAGCCAAAAGAGGAAACAACTGAACTTCTTGATATCAGCACCTCAACTCCTAGTGTTAGCAGTACGCTAGAAGAAGATATTCTCACTTATCTAAAGGAAGTAAAGGCAGAGCGAGAGAAAAATATTGCTTCACGATCAGAGATATTCGCAGACAAGATTTCAGCAATCACAAATATCATCTCACCTTACATCTTTACTGATGCACTACAGGCAAAAGTTATCCGTGGAGGAGCGCTTGTTGTCGACACTATCGGAACATCTACTACTATGATGTCACTCATGTCTGATACATCATTCTTCGGTCGCCCATACTTTACAAAAGACACAGGTGGAACAGCAATCATCAAATCAGGCGCACAAACTGTGGAGGTAGTGTTTGAAAGAGAATACATCGAAACTCCAATCGTCAGCACATCGATGTCATTTGGTGGAGATGTGAGCGATGAAAATGTCGATAAGGTATTGGGTTCAAATGTACAGTTCGCAGTGACAAAGAAGACAGTAAAAGGATTCACAATCAAGATAAATAAACCAATCGATTCAGACATTACCTTTAACTGGCTAGCATTCGCAATCAAAAATGGAGGAGTGTTTACTTCAAAAGAAGTAGTTGCGCCAGCAGCATCAGCTGCAACATCGACAGCGACAACCACAGCGACAACAACTATCAAAGTCGAAAAAGAAATTGAAAAAGGAAAAGAGTTGATCCCACAGGCTACGACAACTCCGATAATCACAAGTACAAGCACAAGTCCAAGTACAGGTACTGAAACTATTGCAACTTCTACAGCTACTACAACAACTAGCACTGCTTCGACGACTGAACCAGTACAGCAGCCAGTAGAGCCTGCGCCTGTACCTGCAGCCACAACGACAACTACAACCACAACTGAAAGTGTCGAAACTCCAGCTCCTGCACCAGCACCACAACCTGAACCAACACCTGCAGTAGAGACTCCAGCAACACCTCCACCAGCAACCGAGACTCCGCCCGCACCAGCGCCAGCACCAGAGACCCCAGCTCCGGTTGAGTCTACACAGTAGATTTGATATGATTACTGTATGAAAAATTTCCTAGCTCGATTTAAAAACCTTGTGTTTAGTAGAGAAAATAGAGTCGCCGTTATACTGTCGTTTTTGCTCGCATGTGCTGTGGTTATTTCTGTTGTCCTTTATTTTAGAATTCCTAAAAATAGCGAAGCAGATCAGAGAAAAGATCTCGAGCGCACACTTCAAAAAGTTTCAAGAATCATGGTTCTACCAGCAAATGAGGAACCGACACTTGCGACGGTGACCGATCTTTCAAAACTAAAAGATCAGCCTTTCTTTGCAAATGCTCAACAAGGCGACAAGGTGCTCATATACCCTCGATCACTAAAAGCGATCCTCTACAGTCCAAGCAAAGACAAAATTATTGAGGTCTCATCGGTGAACTTGCCTCCACAGGCTAAATAAATTGAAAAAGATATTCTTTATAGTACTAGTCAGTATAGTTTTTACAGCTATAGCAAAAGCTGATTACTCGTCTACCAACTATTCAGTCACCGGTCCTGTTATACATTCAGGTAGTTATGGTACCTCGACAAATTTTGGCCTTGTCGGGTCTATTTCTCAGATGTCTATCGGTCAATCAGCATCGACAAACTTTGGAGTAAATAGCGGGTCACTCTATTTCCCAACAGTAAACACACCGGCGCTTGCAGTGACTGCTGGCACCGAACAGGCAACGCTTACTTGGTCTGCGGCTGTTGGAGCACTCGGTCTCAATGTATCTGGATACAATGTGGGACGATCGACCACGAGCGGTGGACCATATAACTATTCGAATGTAGGTAATGTTCTTTCAAATACCGTAACGGGGCTAACAGGTGACACTACTTATTACTTTATTATCCAAGTAAAAGACAGTCTGGGTAATATAATTGCTACTTCAACTGAGGTGAGTGGTACTCCATCTAGCTCCGGTTCTCCAGGAGGGGGTGGCGGTGGCGGTGGAGGAGCCGAGATCACAGCTGGAGTTGTGTTCTCTGGTCGCGCGTACCCACTAAGCAAAGTTAATATCCTAAAAGATGGACAGCTCGCACTCACAACTATCGCAGGTCCAGACAGCAACTTCAAAGCTACACTGAGCGGTCTGTCGACTGGTAACTATACGTTTGCATTATACGGTGAGGACAAAAACGGTGTTAGATCGAGCTTGTTTACATTTCCGGTATTTATAACTAAAGGAGTCACCACAAATATCGGCGGAATATTTATTGCTCCTACTATCGCGGTAGACAAAGAACAGGTTAAAAAAGGAGATACGATCAGTGTCTTTGGACAGAGCACACCAAACTCAAATATCACAATCAACATCAACTCAGAACCAGAATTTTTCATTCAGCAAAAATCTGATCAGAGCGGGGCATACCTACTCAACTTCGACAGTTCGGTACTCGAGTTGGGCAACCACAGTGCACGATCAAAAGCTATATTGGGAAATGAAATCAGCCTATTTTCAAATACAGCAGCATTCGTAGTGGGTAGTGTAAATATATTTGCAAATCAAAAAGCCCAGATTAGTTTTTTAAAGGGTGACCTCAACAAAGATGGCAAGGTAAATCTCGTGGACTTTTCTATCGGTGCGTTTTGGTACAAAAAGCAACTTGGTAATACTATCGTGCCAGTCGAAGTCGAGCGGCTAAATGGAGATGGTAAAATCGATCTTGTAGACTTTAGTATCATGGCATTTAATTGGACTGGATAATGAAAACAAAAATATTTTTTGATATTGGAGCATCGTCACATAGCAAGAACGAAGATTTCTTGGTACACGTTCTTTTTGATACTGCCTCACAATCTGTAAATGCGATAGAGGGAACTATCGTCGTAGATCCATCACTTGAGATAAAAGAGATCAGAGACGGAGACTCAGTTTTAAAGTTCTGGGTTGAAGCACCGCATGCAGATATAAAGGATATAAAATTTTCTGGTATAGCGCCTGGCGGCTTCAATGCAGCAGACGGAAAGCTGTTTTCGATTTTATTGCATTCAAAACAAGCAGGTGATGTATCTGTGGGAGCTCGCGATATCAAGGTATTAAAAAATGATGGCAAGGGTAGTCAGTTAGAAAATATTGTTCAGCCTAGCCAGATAAAAATCACCAATGAGGTAAGCGAGCGAGTGGTCTCTGTTACTGATACCGATGCTCCAGAAATATTTCGGCCTGAAATATCGAGAAACGACTCATTGTTCGGGGGTAAGTACTTTGTCGCTTTTTCAGCTCAGGACAAAGGATCGGGTGTCAAGAACTACGAAGTAAAAGAAGGATTTTTTGGCAGCTTTACACCTGCCCAGAGCCCGTACGAGCTCAATAATCAAGGTCTCTATAAGACTGTATATGTCAAAGCAATAGATAAAAGTGGAAATGAACGCATAGTAACAGTCAAAGCGACGCATTTATCACCAGTTGAGTATGTTGGTATCGCGGTTATTGTGCTTCTGGGCATGGTATTATTAGTAGGAAAGATATGGAAAAGAAATTCCTTAAAACACTAGTTTTTGCATTTGTTTTTACATTCCCATTTGTGATTTTTGCTGCTGATATATCGATCAGTCCACCATCGAGCACATACAATGTCGGTGATCGTGTACGTCTCAAGGTAGTTGTAAGTAGCAATACTCCAGTAAACGCAGTTTCAGCAAATATAAAAATTCCCACTTCAGTTTTTTCAATTGAATCAGTAACTAAAGAGAGCTCCATTCTAAATTTTTGGGTAACCGAACCAAGCTTTTCAAATACCAATGGTGCGGTCGTGTTTGAAGGAGTGTCACTCGGAGGTCATCCAGGAGGAAATGCTGATATCGTTACTCTGAATCTACGCGCCATCCAGCCGGGTAACGGAACTGTCTCTATAGGTTCAGCACAAATCCTTGCAAATGATGGTCAAGGTACAAATATTACCGGTGCTTTGCGTAGCGGTGTCTTTACTATAAACCCTGCACCAGTAAAAGAAGTCAAACCTGTTGTCACGCCAGTAAAAAAGATAGAGGAAATCAAAGTCGAAGTTCCGCCTCAGTCTGAACAGCCACAAAAGAAGCCTGAGCTAAATGCCCCAGAGATCATGCGGGTCAAAAAGTTTGGAGAACAAGCGATAGCTGGGAATACTGAGTATCCAAAAGCACAAGCCCTCGTCACCTTTATCGATTCGAGTGGCTACAAAGTATTTATCACGAGCACGATTGATGAAAAAGGTGAGTTTTATACACTCGTCCCACAGAGTCTAAAGCCAGGCACTTACAAAGTGACAGTAGTCGCGATCAAACCCGACATGAGCAACTCTCTCCGCTCAAATGAGCTCGAAATCAAGATCGGTAATTCGTTTTCAAATGCGACTGTCTGGGTAGCTGCGGTCACATCAGCACTATTCTTGTTCGTACTCGGACTTTTGCTTCGAAGCGGTGCACATGTCAGAAAAGGGAAAAAGAGCGCTAGAGATATAGTCAAAAAGTCATTCAAAGTTCTCGATCAAGATGTAAAAAACAATTCTATCAAGGATTTAAAACAAGATCTGAATGATGCAGAAAAAGTGATCGATAAAGAGATAAAAGATATCAGCTCGATATGATGAAAAAGATACTACTAGCACTTCTTATATGTGCTGCTTCTATCGGGGTGGTAAAAGCACAAACCCTAAATGCCAATACTCTTGTAAAAAGAGTTGGTGTAACTCTGTCGCCACGTACAGGTTCTTTTGTTGAAGGCACTACATTCGACGTACCTATCCTCATCGACACTCGCAGCTCTTCGATCAATGGCGTCGAAATACGTATTCAGTTTGATAAAGAAAAATTTGCCATAGTCCGTCCTTCTGGTGGAGTCTCAATCATCGGTGTGTGGATTGAGCCACCAAAATACGACAATACAAAGGGAACAGCGAGCTATGTCGGTGTGATCCCCGGCGGTATTACAACAAGCTCTGGACTCATTGGGACGATGACTTTTAAGGCTTTGAAAACAGGGAGTGGAACAATCAGTGTAAACTCTACTTCAAAAGTATTGTTCAATGATGGTTTGGGAACTGAAGCTGTAGTCGATCTTGGTAGAGCAGAGTACTCTGTCATCCCAAAGGCACCTGAGGGTGTCCGAGTATACTCTGAGACACATCCTGATCAAGGACTTTGGTATAAAAATGATAGCCCAGTTCTATCTTGGGAGCGTGATCCAGGTATGGAAGGATTTAGTTTTGAATTGGATACAAATCCGACAACTATCCCCGATAGTATCGCAGATACTGAAGATACCTCAACATCTTTTGAAAAACTAAAAGACGGACTATGGTATTTTCACATCAAGGCAAATAAAAAAGGAGTATGGGGTAATACTGGTCACTTCCTAATGCGAATCGACACTACACCACCTGCAGCCTTCAAGCCCCAGGTAAACTATCTCGTTGCTGCAGCAGTTCTCGTAGAGCGCACACTCGTTTCGTTTTTCACAACAGACAATCTATCAGGAATCGATCGATATGAGGTGGGTATCATCGACAAAAAACAACCAGTCACCACATCTCCAGTATTCGTGCAGGCTGAGAGTCCATTTCAGGTACCTCTCGCAAAGGACGGCAGCCTCGAAGTCATCGTCCGTGCAGTGGACAAGGCAGGGAATACAAGAGATGTATCTGTAGACGTAAAAGCTCCTTTCTTTATTACTCAATTTGTAAAAGATTATTTAGTGTATATACTACTAGCTATTATCCTTTTGGGTATAGTTGTCCTCGTGACACATTATATGGTTGGGCACCACATCATCCGAAATATACAAAAATTCCGAGACATGATGAAAAAAGAAGAACAACCACCGCAAGTTCCACCACAGATTCCACAACCTCCACTCTCATCTTAAGTTCTGTATAAAATGAAAAGACCCCGCTAAGCAACCTCTGACTATGGTGGTTGTGAAGATCCCCAAGAATATAGTCCTTTTATCAATAGTTAGCTATAATAAGACCATGTCAGGTGAAATTAAATTTGTTTTGATGTTTAAGGAGTACCACCCACCGTTGTGGCTATATTTCTGGGCGGGAGAACAATATCTAAAATACTACCAGGAAATTTCTGGCACCGATGTCGGAATTCTATATAAAACAGCGAATAATGAACTAACCGGGTATATGCAGACGAATGCAAAGGAGGTTATATATGAATCCCTTAAGGATAAAATTAATAAACCTTTTTTTGATTCATTATATGAGGTCTACAAAAATCGATTACACCAGTTGGGTATGATTAAAAAGGAAATCGATGCCATGGCTACACGAGGCGAGGGAATCTCTGATGAACAGATTGTCACCTATTCTAATATGATTCATGAGATAACTGGTAATCTCTATCCAATGAGCAATGCCCTTTATGTACTGAGTGAGAAAATAGAAGAAATTGCAAAAGCCAAACTCGGAGGCGCTTCTGTTGTTTCTTATTTGTATCCCTCATACAAGACGAAAGCAATAGCATTTAAAAGTGATCTTATCGACATTAGAAAAAAGCATTTCGGTGATGAAGAAATCTCTAAAGACGTTGTCGCTGAACGCTATCAAAGCGATAAGACTTTTCAAGTTACTGTTGAAGATCTGGTTGAAAAGTATCAGTATGTCACTTCGCTTAACATGGGGTTGCGTGATGCAAAAAGCTTTTTTCCTGACATTGCTGGTGCTGTTGTTTTGGAAAAGACGGAAATACCACCAAAAATTATTCAAGAAGAAATAGACGCTCTCAATCACATTACGTTTTTCAAGGATGAAATGTCGACATTTGTGGTTCCCTATGTGAAATTTGCTCTACTATCATTTTGGGAACAAATTGCTAAACGCCTCGGTGTTTCGTTGGAAGAATTTGAACAGTTTCACATTAATGAGGTCGCTTCGTTATTAGATATGCCGCATGACGATGTTCTTTCGCTGGCCCGAAATCGACGTAAATTCAGTTTATATTTTCATTTACCGTTTGGCGAGTTAAATGTTAAAGAAGGTGATGCAGCGCAAACAGATTTTATAAAATTAGAAAAAGATTTTGTAGAAACGCACGAGCCTATCAATACGGGAATAATAAAGGGAAGAACTGGTAGTGGTGGTAAAGTGGCGGGACGTGTTCAGGTTATTCATGGGGTGGAAGAAATGAGCAAATTTAATGTGGGGAACATTCTTGTTACTGCTTATACTGCACCCGATTTTGTCCCCATTATGAAGAAGGCGATTGCGATAGTAACGGATACCGGCGGAGTTACTTCTCACGCTGCGATCGTATCTCGCGAGCTCAGTGTTCCTTGTGTTGTGGGGACAAAAGTTGCTACTAAGATTTTGAAAGATGGAGATATGGTAGAGGTAGATGCAAATAATGGCATTGTAAAGATTCTTGAAAAATAAGACATATGAACAAAGAGCAGATCCAAACCCGCATCGACGAAATAGAAACCGCTATGAGTGGGGCGGATTTTTGGTCTGACAAAGACAAGGCACAGGCGATGATCCGTGAGCTTGGCGAGCTCAAGATCCAGGCCGAAGGCGGAAGCAAGTATGACTCTGGTGATGCAATTATGACTATATTCTCGGGCGCTGGAGGAGATGATGCAGAAGATTTTTCTGGCATACTCATGCGCATGTACAAAAAGTATTGTGATAAAAAAGGTTGGGGGATTTCGGTTATTCATCAAAATGACAATGACCACGGAGGATACCGCAATATTACCGTCGAGATCTCTGGGAAGAATGTATACGGGACTTTAAAAAATGAGTCCGGTGTACATCGTCTCGTCCGTATCTCTCCATTTAACTCAAAGCAGCAGCGTCACACTTCTTTTTCACTCGTTGAAGTTATTCCAAAATTTGAAAAAAATACAGAGATCGCTATCCCGGACAAAGACCTTGATATTTCTATTGCCAAAGCAGGCGGTCCCGGAGGGCAAAATGTAAACAAACGAGAGACGGCAGTACGTATGGTGCATATTCCAACCGGCATATCTGTACACGTCACAACTGAACGATCACAAGCTCAAAACAAAGAACGCGCACTCGATATCATCAAAGCGAAACTCTACAAGCGTCAAGAAGAGGAACGTATCGCTCGTGAAAAAGGTATGTATATTTCAAAGACCACTGATATCGAGTGGGGCAATCAGATCCGTTCATATGTCATGCACCCATACAAAATGGTAAAAGATCATCGTACCGATGTGGAGACATCTCAAATAGATGAGGTATTAGAAGGCGAAATCGATCTATTTCTCGAAGCAGAAAAAATGTTATAATGATCAGTAATGATTTATTTTGATAAAGTAACGAAAGTTTACCCAGACGACACGCTCGCCCTCGATTCAGTCTCATTTACTGTAGAACCAAAAGAGTTTGTTACCATTGTGGGTCATTCTGGCGCTGGTAAGTCTACCCTTTTGAAAATGCTCATTGCTGAAGATCGACCTACAAAAGGTAGCGTTTTCTTCGAATCTTCAAATATCCACAAGCTGGGCAAAGGTGCAGTGAGCAAGCTTCGTCGTCGCATTGGGACTATATTCCAGGACTTTCGTCTCATCCCAAATAAGACTGCATACGAAAATATCGCATTTGCTATGGAGGCAGCAGGACGGACAGATGCAGAGATTGCTTCTGATGTACCATACGTGCTCGAGCTTGTAGACTTACATCACAAGATATATGCATTTCCACACGAGCTTTCAGGAGGAGAAAAGCAGCGCATCGCGATCGCGCGCGCTATCGTCAATCAGCCTGATATCGTCATTGCGGACGAGCCGACCGGTAACCTCGACCCGATCAATACTTTTGAAATTATTAAGATCCTCAAAAAAATCAACGACCTCGGTACTACCGTTTTACTAACCACCCACAATCGTGGAGTCGTAGATGAGATAAAAGGCCGTGTTATCACTATGGAAAAGGGAAAGCTGGTGCGAGACGACAAAAAAGGAAAGTACGCGCTATAATATATACATATGATTTTTACTAAAATTCGTCGAGTCGTCAGATCAGGCTTTGTAAATTTTTGGAGAAATGGCTTTCTCTCTCTTTCGTCAGTGCTCGTACTTTCGATAGCACTTTTGGTTTTTGGAGGATTGATTTTCTTTAGCACATTGAGCGAAAGCTTTCTCAATGTAGTGCGCGAAAAGGTAGATATAAATGTATACTTTGCACTCAATGCAAATGAGACTGATATTTTAGATCTCAAAAAGACACTAGAAAAGATGCCAGAAGTCGCTACGACTGAGTACGTTTCTCGTGAGGAATCTTTGAAGCGCTTCAAAGACAAACACCAAGACAATACGCTCATCCTACAAGGTCTTGAGGAAGTGGGGGATAATCCATTACCTGCAGTACTCACGATAAAAGCAAAAGACCCTTCTCAATATGAATCTATTACCAAATCTCTTGCAGACAAAACATTTATCGACGATATAAACTATAGCCGCAACAAAGTGATTATCGATCGTCTTTCACGCATCATTCCGCTTGTAGAAAAAACCGTTTCAGTGATCATCTTGGTTCTTGTCGTTATGGCAGTGATTGTCACCTTCAATACGATCCGTGTGATCATATTCTCATCTCGTGATGAGATCGCGGTGATGAAACTTGTGGGTGCGAGCAATATGTATGTTCGTGGTCCATTCGTAGTGTCAGGAGTTATGTACGGTATAGCCTCAGCGATACTCGCTATCATCATCCTCGGACTCTTTGCATACTATATGGACGCCCTCTATATCCGTTTCCTCCATGCGTATCCAGGAGATATCAGCGAGATCCGGCACATCCTCTTTTCTTACTATGTAGGTAACTTCAGAACCATATTTGCAGTCATTATGGGCTCAGGTATCGTCCTCGGTGCAGTCTCAAGCTATATGGCAGTACGAAGATATCTAAATGTCTAGTAGACGCTGTTTCCCACTTTGCTACAATAGTGCTATACACTAAAATTTCATCATGGCTGATAAACGACATAAATATATTTTCGTAGTTGGTGGAGTAATGTCTGGAGTAGGAAAGGGTATCGCTACATCATCTATTGGAACTATCCTCGAAGGAAAAGGTTACAAAGTAAATCTCGTTAAAATCGACCCTTATTTAAACGTCGACGCTGGAACAATGAACCCCACAGAACACGGTGAGGTTTTTGTTTTAAATTCTGGACTAGAAACAGATCAAGACATGGGTAACTACGAACGCTTTCTCAATCACGATCTTTCAAATGATGACTATATGACTTCTGGTATGGTCTACAAGTATGTGATCGACAAAGAGCGTGCGCTCGGCTACAAAGGAAAATTTGTTGACTCTGATCATATCCGCGAAGAAATCGTGCGCCGCATCGAGCACTCTGCGACGATCAATAAAAGCGATATCTCTATCGTCGAAATCGGGGGTACTATCGGTGACTATCAAAACATCATGTTTATTGAGGCGGCACGTGTCCTCAAACTCCGTCACCCACGAGATGTTATCTTTGTGATGGTTTCATTTTTGCCTATCCCAAACAAAATCGGTGAGATGAAATCAAAACCTACTCAAAATGCCGTAAAACAGTTGAGTTCGTACGGAGTGCAAGCTGACTTTATCATTGCACGTAGCGAAGTACCGATCGATGATAAACGAAAAGAGAAGATAGCCTTTACTTGTAACGTCGCTCATGAGCATGTTATCGCTGCTCCTGACGTAGACAGTGTCTACGATGTACCGATCAATTTTGAGCGAGATAAAATAGGTGACCTTATTTTGAAATCATTAGAACTCAAACCAAAAAAGAACGCACCAGGACTCATCGACTGGAAGAGATTTGTCGAAAGCACCAAAAAGACTCAAAAAGAAGTACATATCGCTATCGTCGGAAAGTATTTTAATACCGGAGATTTTGTACTCACTGATGCATACTTGTCAGTACTCGAAGCGATCAAGTATTCGGCCTATAATCAAAAAGTAAAAGCAGTCATCCATACAGTAAATGCGCGTGATTTTGAAGTAAAAAATCCAGACTACAGCTCACTCGACAAATACGATGGCCTTTTGGTTCCAGGAGGATTTGGAGAAACAGGTATAGAGGGAAAGCTCAATGTGATCCGCTACGCACGAGAAAAAAAGATTCCGTATTTCGGACTCTGTTACGGTATGCAGCTTATGACAATCGAGTACGCTCGAAATGTATTGGGGCTCAAAGACGCAAATACTGCAGAGATCAATCCAAATGCAAAGCATGTTGTTATCGACATTATGCCTGATCAAAAGAAAAAGCTTGAACAAGGACTCTACGGAGCGAGCATGCGCCTCGGTCATTATGATGCAGTCATTAAAAAGGGGACTATTGCGCACGAAGCATATGCCTCAGATAAAATCATCGAGCGACATCGACATCGATACGAAGTGAACCCAGATTATGTAGAAAAGATAGAAGCTGCTGGTCTCGTATTTTCAGGCCGATCACCGAGTGGAAAGCTGATGGAAATCGCTGAGCTCCCACGATCAGTACATCCATTCTTTTTGGGTACACAGTTCCATCCAGAATTCCTCGCTCGACCTCTACGACCTCATCCTTTGTTTACTGAGTTTATAAAAGCTGCAAAGAAATAACAAAAACCCCGCCGGTGAGGGCGGGGTTGGTGACGGGCGGATCATGTAGATCAGCCGGCTTTCTTGATTGCTCGTTTCATCTTCTCGATGAGATCTGCATAGGCCGCAGCAGAGAGTTTGATGATATTCGCATCGCAGCTACCATCCTCACCGCTTACACTGCAGAGCGGTGCGATATCGTGATCTAGGCACAACTGTACTGCTTGCCGGACCAGAGGTTTGGCCTCATCGGTGAGAGGGAAGGTTGTGATTTCACCCTCCCCGACATGATAGCCCGAAAGCAGCCTCCCTTGCCCCCACATCGCCTCGATTTGTTCGAGCAAATCCTTGGATGAAAGTGACTCACGTTGCCTCACCGGCTGCGGGCCGTATTGCGGATCGAGCCCGTGCACAAGTCCGGAAAACAGGTAGCCGATTTGGATCACATTCAGGTAGGGGGTTTGGGGGATCCTGTAACCCAGCTCTTCGAGAAGGGCGTAGATTTGCTGAAGGATTTCTCTTCCGGCCTCAGGTGGTGCGACAAGTCTTGTCGGGTCTGCTGCCATGAGGGCTGCAAAGCGAGGGTCGAGAACGACCTTTGTGTGGAAGTTGCAGATGAGGTGTAGTCTGTCTGGCAGATTCATTGGGTTCCTTTGTTCTAGGTGTTCAGCCATCTTTATAACATATGTAAAAAAATATGTACATAAACACAAAAACCCCGCCGGTGAGGGCGGGGTTGGTGGTGGGGGTGAGGGCTTACAGTCTGGTCATTTTCCAGAGTATGTCGACCACCTCCTGCATGCTCAATTCAGATGAGTGAGAGATGAGACAGCGTCTGTATGCCGTCCTTCCAGCTCTAAATTCTTTCCGACAGAACTGGAGAAACTGACGAAGTTTTTTGTTTTGAATTTTCCGAAGATCTTTGGGTGATGCTTTCTTGAGTTTTTTGACTGATACGAATACCGTATTTACACGGCGGGTGATAAATTTTTTCGCATCTTTCATCGGGGCACCTTTCTATATAACTGTACGTCTTTTTGGGGTATGATACAAGTTCCTTGAATATATACGGTTTTTAGGGTATTTTATATGAATTGTGCGCACATTGCGGGATCGTCTAAAGGTAGGACGTCGCTCTCTGAAAGCGAAAATTTTGGTTCGATTCCAAGTCCCGCAGCAAATATGTCAAAACCTAAGATTGAAAAAATAGTTTATTTCGTGAGGCATGGCCAAAGTGTCGGAAATGTCACAAAGGCTTTCCAAGCGCCTGACTCACCATTGAACGAAAAAGGAATGGAGCAAGCCCAGCGCATCGCAGAACGTATCGCCAAGCTTTCTTTTGACGCACTTATTGTCAGTCCATTTTCTCGCACAAGACAAACTGCCGAAGCTATCACCCGAGCAACACAAAAGAACCCAGAGTATTGTGATCTCTTTGTCGAGCGACTAAAGCCGACGAGTATCAATGGCAAGCCGTACACTGATGAAGAGGCGAGTAAGAAGTGGGATGAATGGCATAGTAGTTTATATGATGAAAATCTCCGGGTAGAAGACGGGGAGAATTTTACTGATCTTGTAAATCGCGCAGACAATGCTTTGGATTTTCTGGCTCAGCGATCTGAATCAAACATAGTTGTGGTTACGCACGGGTACTTCTTACGTACTATAATCGCCCGAGTTCTTTTGGGTGAGTCACTTACCGGTAATTCGTTCAAACATTTTCAAAAACATACTGAGCACGAAAACGCAGGTCTAACAGTGTTGTATTATGAAAGAGATGGAGACGAGACAAAGTGGCGCCTATGGATCTACAACGATCACGCGCATTTGGGCTAACTTATTCTTTTCCCCGATTTCCCACTTTCAAAGTCGTGATATTATCATTTGATGATGCGGACTCAGCTAAAATACGCGATTATTGTATCAGCTACAGCTATAACACTAGTAGCTGCACACTCATGGGCGAGTGTGAAGTTTGGTACAGTTACATATCAAAATGAAAAAGAAATAGTTATACCGACATGGCCCGATCTACTCGATACGAAAGAGTACGACAAAAGAATGTTGGAATTAGCTGGGTATGTGCCACCGGTACCTGTCAGTCCAACAACCACACCAGCTTCTCCTTTGCAGTATAGCTCGACTACCAATGTTACTATTAGTGGCAAACAGTGGCCAGCCGCTGCTGTGTATCCAAATGGTGGAGCGATACTGCCATTTAAAAGAATTGTCGCGTACTACGGTAACTTTTATTCCAAGCAGATGGGTATTCTGGGTGAGTATGAGCCAGACGAAGTGTTGCGCAGACTCGAAGTAGAAAAGGCACAGTGGGAGGCTGCGGACCAAACCACACCAGTTCAGCTAGCGATTGAGTATATTGCCATTGTG
This sequence comes from uncultured Candidatus Saccharibacteria bacterium, assembly GCA_964481175.1. Taxonomy (GTDB): domain Bacteria; phylum Patescibacteriota; class Minisyncoccia; order Phycocordibacterales; family PALSA-1337; genus JAGOVB01. The sequence goes on along the minus strand of CAYZSZ010000008.1, from coordinate 11,467 downwards.
GCTCAATCAGTAGCTGGTGCCGATGGTATGTATCGAGCGGTAATGCCAGACTCTGAAATAGAGAAAGCATATGCGTTGGCACAGAAAGCAGGAGCCATTCTTATTCTCGATATTCAGCCCGGACTAAGTACGCTAGAAAAAGAATTGCCGAAATTTAGAAAGTATTTGATGCGACCGGATGTACATATTGCAATCGATCCAGAGTTTTCAATGAAAGACGGGAGTCGTCCGGGTAAGGTAATAGGCACCGTCGACGCTAAAGATGTGAACTATGTTGTTGACTACATGAGTGAAATTGTAAAAGAATACAAACTGCCACCAAAGGTACTTTTGGTTCATCGATTTACCGAGAAGATGGTTACCAACAGCGATGCGATCGACCCAACAGCCGAGGTGCAAGTGATAATGGTGATGGATGGATGGGGATCAAAGGACTTAAAACGTGGCACCTACTCACATATCATTGAACCCGAACCGGTTCAGTTTACAGGTGTGAAGATATTTTATAAAAATGACATGCGTCCACCAAGTACGGGTATTTTTACACCCGCTGAAGTTCTAGAGCTTCACCCAAAACCGATTTTTATTCAGTACCAATAGCCTTTCTATCGGCTAGTTTACTTTGCTAGGTCTCCGATCTTGTAAGAAGCCAAGATTGTATTTGGCTTTCGATCTCCAGAGTGCTGATCCTCAAAAAGGAAAGTACCATCTTTACCACAGACCTGCATAATTTGTTTTATTCCTCCTGGGTGTCGTGGTACGTATGCGGTGATGTCGTAAACTTTTTCATTTACCGCTGTCCAACAATCAGTTTGGCTTTTGTGTAGGCTGATATCAGCAAGAGTATATGTTTTGACTGTAGAAGTTGTTGGAGCTGGTGTAGGTGTCGGCGTAGGGGCTGGTGTCGGCTTTGGAGTGACCACAGGAGTCGGAGTAGGTTTTGTGACTGGTTTAGTAGATGTGCTAGTCGTCGTAGCTGTAGTTGTAGCGGTTGTTGTAACTGGTGTGGTGGTCGGTGTTACTTCTGTAGGTGCAGGAGTAATAACCGGAGTGTCCTTTTTATATGATACGAAAAAGACGCCGATAATAATGGCAATAATGATAACTAATATAGCAATATAACGATTGTTCATGCCTATATTATATCATTTTAATTATTTCTGATCTTTCTTGAGAAATCTGGTGAGTTTGCGTATTTCGACGCCTTATCATTGATGAGATACTTATGGCGAGCTTGTTCAAAAGAAAGGTCGGTATCGATGAGGCCTAGTTTGTAGGCAAGTATGTCAGAGTATTCAGGTAAAAGGATCTTTGGATTGAGGAGGAAGATATCTTCGTTTCGGAGCTTGTTGATATGACTCACAATATTTGTGGTGCATGTGTTCGTAAGCGTATTGTAAAACTCAGGCTGATCTTTGAGTTTGTTAGCACGGTTGATCATGTCGAGAAATAGCGCGCGAACATCTTCGACCTCTGCTTTTATTGGATACAAAAATACTTTGTCCTTGCGATAGTTAGTGCGCAGCTTGATCAGATCTTTTTCATCGCCGATCACATACATGAGTTCGTACTGATCAAAAAGCCCTTTGACTGGGTGAAAGGTCTCTCCTTTTTCTTTTCTGATTTCTACTGAGATAGAGACAAAGACATCTTTTTCAAATTCAAAACTGAGAAAGGTGTGTGCTGAGCCGGGGATGCCAGAAAAAGGCTCGACAACATACCAAGCTCTGACCATCTTATTCATATCAAACGTCTTGTTGTAGTAGTGAGGAGTAAAACTGGTGGTAGAGGCATAGGTAAAATTGCGGATATTGTAGATCGAGACTAGATTTTTATCGATCGTGGCATAGGGGAGAACTGCTTGGTCGACATTCCAATCGCGATCATTTGAAGGAACCATCCAGAGTTTAAAGAAAATAAAGGCGACAATGAGGAGAATAGAGATACGTTTAAACCACATACGACTATTATACTGTAAAGTGTTGCTTTTTATAGTATACGGCGTAATATCTGTTCAGAGCTTTTTGTAGTAAACCAAAACAACCAAATGAAGGGAGTAGTATGCCAGACAAGCAAAAAGATACAGAAGTATTTGAAGTGGTTTTCCTCAACATAAAGGGTCGTGGAACTGTGCCGCGTGACTGTGGCATGAGCGGCCTCGAACTCCTGAGGCCGCTCAGTACCAAACATCTTGGTCTCGGACTCAAAGACCCTTCGCATGCACATGCAAGGGTCGATCTGCCGAAATCAGTCAAACTGGAGATTCTTGGCACCAATGGTGAAAAGCGTTTCAGGCTGATTGACGCACGCAACGGCACTGAAGTAGCCGAAGGAAGTCTCCTCTCACGAGAGGCTGCAGATTGGGAGATCTTTCCAGGTCACGAGCTCATGATCTGTACTTGTGAAGATTACCCCGAGATTGAGCTCACGTGCAGATCTTGGGGCAGTCCTACACCAGAGAATGCTAAGGCAGAATCAAAGCCGGTTCGTGCTGCGGGCGTTATCTTGAAAAGGGGTGCGTCGGCACCAAAGTCGCACGCAGCTGATCGTGCAGAAAAACAAGCTCAAGGTTTGGTGGTGTCGAGCCCAACTCCTACCCCTGAACCTGTACCAGTGCTGCCCGCGACACCGGGTGCGCTTGTGCAACCAGTTCTGATGCTTGAGATCAGTAAGCTCCGACCACTCGAAGGTCAGCCTCGGATCGAGTTCTTTTCGATCAAGGAAATGGCTGACAGTTTGAGGATCTTCGGTCAGCGGCAACCTGTTACCGTAAGGGTAATTACAGGTGACCCAAAACACACGCATGAATTGATCGACGGTGAACGTCGCCTTCGTGGTGCAATATTGGCGGGACTCACTCATCTTAAAGCTATCGTGGAAGATCCCGATGAAAAAGATGTGTTTTTCAACTCGTTTGTGGCGAACTGGAATCGGGACAATCACAGTCCCTATGAGACCGTACTCGCCATCAAGAGGGCAGTCGCCGAAGGCCGCTCCGCCAAGCTGATCTCGGAAGCGACGGGTAAGACGCTATCCTGGGTCTATGGCTACATATCGGTTGGCAAGCTGCCGCACGATATTCTCTCGCAAATGGCCATGTCCGTTCCCGAGAAGGAAAGGCTTCGGTATGACGTGGCCCTGTTGATATCTCGCTTGCCCAACGAGGCAGCGATGCGAGAGGTTTGGGAAAAATCTCGAGGTGGTAAGTCGCCTGGAGAGGTGAGAAATGCCGCGAAAGCGTTGATTGCTGGGCAGGCTGTACCAACAAGCAATCGTCCCCAACGTCCGTTCGATCGAGCTCGTGTAATTGGGCGAGCTTTGCTGGGTGGGCTCAAAGTTAAGCCCACCTTCGGTGAAATTGGCGACAACGAGGCTATGCTTCTGCTCAATGAAAAAGGCCTCGATGCGGTCACTCTCGCAGAAGAAACATCGCTGATGTACTTGGAGCTTGCTGAAAAGCTGAAAGCATACAAGATCAAAGTGGCTGCTGCTGCGGCCGCTCGAGCGAATATGAAATAGGTTGACACACTTTACGTGTCCACAAGAGGCGGGTCGCGTGACCCGCTTTCTCTTTTTATATTTTGCAGAAAAAGGTGGTAAAATAAATAAATGGAATACACTCAAGATGAAAAAGTGATTTTGGAGCACTCGACCGACGCTAGTATTTTTAAGGTGACCCCAAAGGGAATCTTTTTTCCTAAAAACGTAGGTGAAGTTGTTGAAATCGTAAAAAAAGTAAGTTCAGAAAATTCATCTGTATCTGTCCGCGCTGGAGGAACTTGTATGACTGGCGGGTCACTCACCGAAGGATATATTTTGAATATGACAAAGTATATGAACAAGGTGGAGATCGATCCAGTCAAAAAGACGGCGACCGTCGAGACTGGTGCGTATTTCCGAGATATAGAAGAAGCTGCAAAAAAGTATGGTTTGATGTTTGCTCCGTATCCATCATCACATCTCATTGCAGGTATCGGAGGGATGCTCGGAAACAATGCGTCAGGAGAAAAAAGCATGCGTTTTGGTGCGACGATCGACAATGTCCTTTCTCTCGAAGTTGTTTTATCAAATGGAGAAGTGATCCAAACAAAACCTAAAAAAGTTGAGACAGAAAAAGAAAAAAAACTTTTTGAATTACACACCACCTATGCAGAACGTCTCCGCCACGCACAAGGCAATGTAAAAAAAGTAGCATCAGGCTACCGACTCGATCGGATTATGAATGGCGACAAGATCGATCTAACCCCGCTTTTTATAGGGACACAGGGGACGCTCGGTATCATCACTAAAGCTGTTTTGAAACTAGTGCCTATCCCAAAAAATACTGTTCTGTATCTGATCCCGATCAATTCCATAAAAGAGTTGCCACATATTTTAAAGAACGTACTCGAGCACAATCCAGAGAGTGTCGAGACATTTGATGTTCATACATTTGAGCGTGCGCGACTACATATGAAAGACATGGCGGTGCATATCGAAAAATATTTCTCAAAAGAAACTACGGGTATTATCTTGGCACAGTTTGATACGGAGGTAGATATCGGTGCAGAAAAGGTGACTGATCCAGTTGTGGTGGATGCTGCATGGAAAATCCGTCGCTCATCATACTCTCTTGTCCGCGATAACAATGAGCCTGGCAAGCGTGCAGTACCTTGTGTAGAAGACGTCATCGTACCAACTGAGCGCTTCGATGCGTTTGTAGAAGGTCTCGTACACTGCATACAAAAACACAATATTGAATACGCTTTTCATGGACATATTGCAGATGGTGCATTGCGCATTATCCCTATTTTTGATTTTAATAAAAAAGATGTGGTAGACAAAATCATTGCCTTTACTCACGACGTTATCGCCCTCATCAAAAATCTCGGAGGAAATATGAGCTCAGACCATAGCGACGGTATCATCCGTACACCGTTTTTAAAGGAGTTCTACGGCCCAGTGTTGTATGGAGTTTTTGAAGAAATAAAGCGCATTTTCGATCCACAATCAGTATTTAATCCACATAAAAAGATAGGGGGAACCGAAGAACACATCAAAAAATATATAGTATAATAGAGGGATGAAATCATTTAAAATAATCGCCCTTGCAGCGCTACTTTCACTGCCTTTTGCTGCGAGTGCTGCTTCAGGATGTAATTTTACTCGTGATCTCGACATCGGAGTCGAGGGTGAGGACGTGCGCTGTCTCCAAAAATTCTTAAATAAAAATGGATTTGTTGTTTCTGGGTCAGGTATCGGATCACCTGGAAACGAAACAAATATTTTCAAAGAAAAAACAAAAGATGCCCTCGCTCGATGGCAGAAATCAAAAGGCCTATCACCATCGACTGGATATTTTGGTGCACTATCTCGAAAGAAAATAGAAGAAGGTGAAGCTTCTGCGCCAGCTGCAGCTTCAAATGTCGATGTCCTAAAGCAGCAGCTCGCTGCTCATATGGCACAGCTTGAAGCTCTAAAAACAAAGACAAGCACTGACACAAAAAGTACAGAATCTTCAAAGACGGGTTCAGAGAGTGAAGCCCGAGACATGATCAAAAAGGCGATTGAAAAACTAAAAGACGCAGAAGACGAGATCGACAATGCAAAGCGTGATGGGAAAAATACAGACAAAGCAGAAAACAATTTTGACGATTCAAAAGACGATTTGTTCGACTCAATATTGGCATTCTTCAAAAATGACTTTTCAAAAGCATATAGCCATGCAAATAGCGCTGCAAACAATGCAGATGATGCATTTGAGGATGCAGGTGGTGTGACCGGCAAGGCAAAAGCAAAAAAGGCAATCAGCGATGCAAAGGATTTGATCGATTCAGCAAAAGAAAAGATAAAGACTGCAAAGCGAAATGACGAGGAGGTTGATAGTGCACAGGGACTACTCGATGATGCAAATAAAAAACTCGACAAAGCAGACACGGCGTACGATGCTGAAAAGTACGATGACGCTGCAAACTTTGCAGACGACGCAGAAAATCTAGCTGACGATGCGATCGATGCGATCGGTGAGAAGAGTTCGGGAAATAAGACAGATGCAAAGAATGCAATCAATGATGCAAAAGACGCTATCGATGAAGCAGAAAGTGATATCAAGGCAGCAGACAGAAAAGGAGACAATGTAGATAGTGCGAATGCGCTTTTGAAGAAAGCTCAAAAGAAGCTAGACGCAGCTGAAAACTCATACAGTGACAAGAAATACGCCGATGCAGAAGATTATGCAAATGATGCAGAAAACTATGCAAAAGACGCTCAAGACGAGCTCTAATTATGCCTGATAAGTCACTCATTGATTTTATCGTCTCACAAAAGAGGATCGGTGCTCGTATTGAAAAGATACGGAGTGATTTGATGACAGGAGAGTGGACTGATGTAGATATAGATGCAGCGCTTGCGTATATTGAACAGCAAGAAAAAAAGAGAACTGCTCGTGGAAAGGCATTTAAAAAATTCTTTCTTATTCTACTTGGGATTATTTTGATTCTCGGTGGAACCTACATCACACTCACGCTCATGGGTAAAAAGGTCCCGCTGATCCCAGAGCAAAAACTCGTACCCATTACATTTCCTGATTTTACTGAACCAGCACCGCAAGAGGTAGTAGAGACAACTGTGCCTGTAGTTCCAGATGATATTACTTCAGTACGTGCCCAGTTTGAGAAAGATTTCAAAGATGTTGTCTATATTCGTGCTATCCACAGTGGAGTCGATATGATCGTGTCAGGTCTCATCAAAAACGAATTCGGCAGTACGAGTCCAAAAGACTTTTACTATTCTAAAGTTCAAGGAAATTGGAAGTGGGACGAACAAAAGACCGAGGCTCGCTACACCGCAAGTTCTACTCCAGTAGGATTGCCACCTCGAGTGCGTGTCGCCGAGATCCGTGTCACTCCGTTACCACCAAAGGTCAATGATGCAAATACAAAAATATTGATTTCACTCACCAATACGAGCGACCTGCCAACTGTCGGTTCAACTGTGTTTACAATCGAGTATGATGAGCGCCCAGCTGCAACTACTACATATACAAAAGTCATAAATCCTGGAGAGACAGCGGTAGTGACTTTTGTCCCGTATCCTGCAGGTAAAAAGTATACAGACAAAAAAGGGAAGCATACGATCGTGGTTACTTTGTCAGACGATGAGCCGACCACGAAAGAATTTGACTTATATTGATTTATACTGTATTATCAACCGATGTATAAAAAAACATATTCTCGTCGACCTCCACAACGCCGGTCTTTTGGCCACCGTATAGACGTCTCACGATTCATCAATAAAGCAGTCATCACCGAAGAAGTAGCCGTATTTACTCCAGAGCACAAGTTCACTGATTTTCAAATCGACGAACGACTCAAGGCAAATATCATCACAAAAGGATATATCAATCCGACCCCTATTCAAGATCGGGCTATTCCTCATGTATTGAAAGGAGAAGACGTTGTGGGTATTGCAAACACAGGTACAGGAAAGACAGCCGCTTTTCTCATACCCCTCATCGATAAGATTTTAAAGAACCCAAATCAGAAGGTACTTATTGTCGTGCCTACTCGAGAGCTTGCGATCCAGATCGACCAAGAGTTCCGAGCATTTGTTCCAAAGCTCTCACTATTTTCAGTGTGCTGCGTTGGAGGGGCTCCTATATATCGACAGATCTCTGAATTACGACGATTACATCATGTCCTCATCGGTACACCAGGACGACTCAAAGATTTGATGGAGCAAAAATATATCCACCTCGACCGATACTCTACTGTAGTGCTCGACGAGGCAGATCGCATGCTCGACATGGGATTTATCGCTGATATCCGTTTTATGGTTTCAAAGCTACCTCCAGTACACCAAACTCTTTTCTTCTCAGCGACTATGTCACCAGAGATCAAAAATCTTGTTGGAGAATTCCTCAAAAACCCAACTTCTATTTCAGTAAAGACAGGAGACACCTCAAAGAGTGTAGACCAGGACGTTGTGCGTGTTGGTGGTGGAAAAACAAAGATCGACACATTGACCGACCTTTTGCGACAAACTGGATTTGATAAAGTACTCATTTTCGGACGGACAAAACATGGAGTAGAAAAGCTCACTACGCTTTTGAAACAAAAAGGATTCTCAGCAGAGTCTATCCACGGAAATAAAAATCACGGACAACGACAAAAAGCTCTCAAGCTTTTCAAAGAAAGCCATGCAAAGATCCTAGTCGCAACTGACGTTGCTGCACGAGGGCTCGATATCGCTGGTGTGAGTCATGTGATCAACTATGAGCTTCCTGCAACCTACGAAGATTACGTACACCGAATCGGACGAACTGGACGAGGTGGAAAAACTGGACGAGCGCTTACATTTATCGAATAGTCTGGTATCATGTTCTCATGATAGAAGATCAAATTTTTGATGAAATAAAGAAAGCAAATTCAATACTTTTGCATTTGCATCCAAGTCCCGATCCAGATAGTCAGGGAAGTGCGCTCGCTATGTACCACGCACTCACCGGTCTTGGTAAAAAGGTGACTGTTATAAAAGGAGATAGTGATATCGATCCAAACATGGCTCACATGCCAGGTGCAGATAAAATAGTACAAAAGAACTTTTTGGAAATAGATCAAAAAGAGTTCGATCTATTTATCATCCTCGATACAGGTGCAAAAGACCGGATCACAAGTATCGCTCCATTCGAGTTTGCGCCACATTTGACGACGATCATCATCGATCATCATGTGACAAACGATGGATTTGCAAAGCTCGACCTTATCGATTCGACGGTACCTGCGACAGCGCTTATTCTGTTTAGATTATTTAAAAAGTGGGGTATACCTTTTACCAATGTGATCGCTCGCAACCTTTTGCTCGGTATATACACTGATACGGGAAACTTTACTCATGCAAACGTCACTGAAGAGTCTTTGCTTGCAGCAGCTGAACTACGCAAGCTAGCTCCAGAGTTTACTACTGATTTACAAAAAATATATACAAAATCTTTCGACACGCTCCGTTTTGAAAGCTTGGCATATCGAAAAGTGGAGACAATAAAGACATTCGCAGTCTGCGCTATTTCTCTCGAAGAAATTCAAAAAGAGAATATCGATATAAAAGCAGTCTCTGCATCCCTTATCTCAAGCATTTTGAGGAGTGTCGCTGGATTTGACGCGGCAGTTTGTCTCGTCGAGGACGAGGTGGGCAAAGTAAAATGCAGCTTTAGAACAAACAATCCAGATATATACGATGTCTCAAAGATTGCAAAAGAGCTTGGAGGCGGAGGTCACCGAGCAGCAGCTGGGGCACTATTCCGAGGCAGTCTATCAGATGCAAAAAATCGTGTACTTTCTCTTATAAATCAGTATACTAAATAAATGAAATATATAGTTGCAGCAGTCATTATTATTTTAGTAATTATTGGTGTGTCGTATACTCCCAAAAAGCAGGAAAACACACCAGTTCCAGTCACTATTAACACAACACCAACAAACACTATGCCAAAAGTAACCATTCAAACAAATAAAGGAGTGATCGAAATCGAGCTTTTTCCAACAGACGCACCAAAGACAGTTGAAAATTTTGTTACGCTCGCAAAGAAAAACTTTTATGATGGTGTGATATTTCACCGAGTTATCAAAGGTTTTATGATCCAGGGCGGAGATCCTACGGGTACTGGTCGTGGAGGTCCAGGGTATACGTTCGCTGACGAGCTCAATCCAGCAACTGATTCATACAAAGCAGGATATGTCCGCGGTACAGTCGCTATGGCAAATGCAGGGCCAAACACAAACGGTAGCCAGTTCTTTATCATGCATGCTGACTATCCATTGCCTCATAACTACACTATATTTGGACGTGTCACAAAAGGACTCGATATCGTCGACATGATTGCTAACTCTCCTACAGATGTAAATGACAAGCCATTACAAGATATAATCATGCAAAAGGTTGTCGTCCAGTAACAAATTTACAGCGGTCTGGGTATCACATTCTTCGATGGGGGATTTTATAAAATGTCCTCGTGCGTATTTTTTGCATAACGTATATAAAAACAAAAATGGTCGCAAGGTAAACATCACATCACCAGCCATGTCCCTGGGTATTGCGGTGCATGCGGTGATCGAGCCATTGGCAAAAGTAAAAGCAGAAGACCGCAGTGCTCAACCACTTTTTGATATATATGAAAAAGAATGGCAGAAAGTAAGTGGTAAAAAGGGTGGCTTTTTGACTGCAGACGAAGAGTCTGAGGCAAAAGAACGAGGAAAGAAAATGATCGAAAGAATCCTAGGAAACTTTGAACCATTAGCACAAAAGGCACTACGCATGAAAGAAGATCTGCCATGGTACTATCTCTCTGAAAAAGACAATATTATTCTTTGCGGAAAAGTAGACTGGATGCAGTATGTACCAGAGGATGACAGTGTGCATATACTCGATTTTAAAACAGGGAAAAACGAAGAAAAAGGTGACTCACTGCAGCTGCCGATATATCACCTCCTCGTTCACAATTGTCAAAAGAGAAAAGTGAGTGGGGCGAGCTATTGGTATATCGACCGCGACGATACTCCAAAGATAGTAGAGCTTCCAAACTTAGAAGAAGCCTACAAACGTGTGTACGAAGTGGCACTACAGGTCAAAAAAGCCCGTGATAGCAAGATATTCGAATGTCCAAAAGGCGGTTGCATGACGTGTAGACCATTTGAAGCGATCTTGAGTGGTGAGGCTGAGTATGTGGGGGTAGGTGAGTACAATCAAGATCTATACATATTTCGATAACTATTTTTGAACATCGATCTTGTAGCCTCTGCCAGGGACATTGTGGATGAGTTCTCGCTCGCCGTCGCGACCGATCTTTTTTCTCAGGTTCAAAATATGTGCTTCGACTGTATTTGAGTACGGATCGTTGTTTGCATTCCATACATGCTCGAGGATCGAACCACGTGAAAGTACCTTTCCTTTGTGTTTCATCAAATATTGTAATAGATTCAGCTCCTTTTTGGTGAGGTATACCACTCGCTCGCCTCGAGTAACTTTGCCTGAGGCTGCATTCAGTATGAGATCATCGACTACGATGATGGGCTCGTCGATCGATTTTGGTCTGCGCAAAAGCGCGCGCACCCGCGAGAGCAGTTCTCCATACTCAAAAGGTTTGGTTACGTAGTCGTCAGCGCCAGAATCAAGCATGAGAATCTTTGCAGGAGTCTCTGTAGTCACTGATATGACTAAAATAGGAACATGGTCACCGATCGCTCGTAGCTCTTTGCATATGCTGATGCCATTTCTCCGGGGAAGTGAAAGATCCAATATAATGAGGTCAAAAGGGGATGCTTTTGCGAGGTATAGTCCACGCTCACCATCAGAAGTCGCTTCAGCCAAAAAGCCCTCACTCTCTAGAGATAGTTTGATGAGATCACGCATGTCGACATCATCTTCGATGATCAGAATTCTCATTACTTAATTATAAAATCTGAAAAGCAGAAGGCAATATCAAAAGCACCGG
>CAYZSZ010000007.1:0-36702 GCA_964481175.1 uncultured Candidatus Saccharibacteria bacterium | reverse complement strand
GTGGTGTAACGGCTAACATTCCTGTTTTGGGAACAGGCGACTCCGGGTTCGAATCCCGGCGCTCCGACATTTATGTCATTTATAAAGAATATTGAAGATTTTAACTGTCTTCACTGTGGTTTCGAGGTAAAAGGTGATGGATATACCAATCATTGTCCCAAATGCCTCTGGAGCAGGCACGTAGACGTAGATCCGGGGGATAGAAAGGCTGAGTGTGGCGGTCTTATGAAGCCTATCGGCTATATCGATGGGAAAATACTTCATAAGTGTGAAAAGTGTGGATTTGAAAGAAAAAACAAAGTAGATACTGGAGATAACGGGGAAGTGCTCGCAGATATTTCAAAAAATCCAATTATCTGCTAGTATGGAGCACATCGCGGGATTAGTTTAGTGGTAAAACAACAGTTTTCCAAACTGTGGTCGCCAGTTCGATTCTGGCATCCCGCACATTTTAAAAACAAAAGAAAAGCCATCGGTCGTGAACCGATGGCCTGTAGAGTGTCTCAGAGTATCACCTCGATGCCTTGAAAGGAGTGAAGTCCTTCAGAGCATCTCTGGTCTGCTCCCGGTCGACAGTAACACCTATTTGCTTCAACAAATTCCAAATATCTGGACAGACAAGGGGGCTTGAGACTCGAGCCCACTCGTGAAACAGATTCGGGTGGTCGGTGCCGGGGATTGTGGTAACAGTAGGGATTGCTCCGTCAAAGCTCACAAAACGAACACCTGAACCAGAGCATCCATGGCCACATACGAGTACACCGATTAACTTACTCTCGTTAATTACAGGAGCCATGCTGTAGACATTGAAGTCCACCGACGTAATCACAGTGATCTTTCCTCCTGCATTGACTCCTATAAGGTATCCATGGCAACAGTTTCCTCCTGCAACAAGTACCTCGGTCCGGTTACTCCAGGTGTGTGGGTGTGTGGGGGGTATAACCATGCCGACATTCAGCGATGACTCACATTGATTCGCAATCGGACTGGTGAAGAAAGCTTGACCACCCCTGAGAATTGATTGGTGGTCTTTGCTAATCGTATACATAACGTTCCCTTCGGTATTGGTTTGTTGTTAATGATCTTACCTCCTACATGATAACCTTTTTTAAGCCATCTGTCAAGTAAATTCAGACAAAGAATACTTTCAATTCATATAAACCCTTATATATCAACATATAATACTGTTGACAAATTTATAACAACAGTATAGGATAAAGGCATGATTGAAGAATTGTTTAAACAACTCGGCTTTGTTGAAAAAGAGATACAGGTATACCTGGCTATACTTACTCAAGGGAAGACTACCCCTGCAAACCTAGCCAAAATTACGGGTATCAACCGTACGACGGTATATAGCATTGCCAAAGAGCTCGTAGCCAAAGGGGTGATCATCGAGGATATTGCTGGCCCAAAGACACATCTAGTAGCCTTACCCCCAGAAGATCTAAAAAATCTCATCAAAAGGGAAGAGCGAGCTGTACAAGAAAAAAAGGTTCTCATAGACCAGGTAATTAATGAATTACAAGATTTTGCAAAGACAACAAAGTATTCGATTCCAAAAATCACTTTCATATACGAAGAAGATCTAGAAGATTTCCTATTCAAGCAGGCGGCAAAGTGGAATGAGAGCGCACTCTCTCGAGACAAAATGTGGTGGGGCTTTCAGGATCCGAGTTTTGTGGTGCATTTTCAAAAATGGATTGATTGGTACTGGACCAAGTCAGCTCCGCCTGAACTTACATTGAAGTTACTTACCAACGATTCTTCTATAGAAAAAGAAATGGCGACTCGTAAATATGAAAAGCGGCAAATAAGGTTTTGGGATAAGGGTGCTGGTTTTAGCGCAACGACATGGATCACAGGAGACTATCTCACCATGATCATCACCGACAAAAAACCTTTTTATCTTGTACAGATCCATGACGCAACAATTGCTCATAACATGAGGGAGGTGTTTAAGGGAATCTGGAATTAGCAAATAAAAAACCACCCGTAGCGGGTGGTTTTTTATTGGAGTAGCTTATTTTACTGCATCCTTCAATGCCTTTGCTGCTCGGAACTTTGGAACCTTCATAGCTGGAACCTTGATTGATTCACCAGTTCGAGGATTTCGAGCTTCTCGTGCTGCGCGCTGCTTTACTGAGAATATACCCAAACCTGCAATGCTTACCTCGTCTCCTTTCTTGAGGGTATTGATAACTGAGTTCACGACAGCATCAACTGCTTGTTCTGCCTGAACCTTTGTTCCTCCCAATACTGCATGTACTGCATCTACGATTGCTGCTTTATTCATATGTTCTTAATATTTGGCTTATAATGGCCTATTATATACCCCCTATATTATCTTGCAAACTCGATTGCGCGGGTCTCTCGGATAACGTTTACCTTTATTTCTCCTGGGTATCGCAAATCTTTTTCTATTTTTACTGCAATATCACGTGCTAATTTCTTTGCTTCAAGGTCAGAAATCTTTTCTGGAGTGACGAAGATGCGGATTTCACGACCTGCTTGGAGGGCGTATGACTTCTCGACAGCAGGGAATGAGTTTGCAATTGCTTCGAGGTCGGTAAGACGCTTGATATAGTTTTCGATACTATCGCGTCGTGCTCCTGGGCGCGCTCCTGAGATCGCATCTGCAGTCTGGACGATGCGTGACTCTAGGGTTTCGTATGGATATTCTTCATGATGCGCTTGCATCGCTTTGATAATATCTTCACTCACATTGAATTTCTGGAGGATTCTTCGTCCGATCTCTACATGTGTTCCTGCAACTTCGTGATCAAGTGCTTTCCCTATATCGTGGAGGAGGGCACCGGCTTTTGCAACGGCAACATTTGCACCGATTTCTTCGGCGATCATACCTGCGATGTGTGCCATCTCGATAGAGTGTTGCAATACGTTCTGACCGTAGCTTGTTCGGAAGTGTAACCGTCCGAGCACCAATGTAACTCGTGGGTCTAGATTGAGCACACCACATTCATACGCAGCCTTTTCTCCTTGCTCCTTTATGGTTTTGTTTATCTCTTCTTGAGCTTTTTCTACCTCCTTTTCGATCTTTGCTGGCTGGATACGACCATCTTTGATCAATTCTGTTAGTGCTATTCGCGCTATATGGCGTCGTACGGGGTCAAATGACGATAAGGTGATAGCACCTGGTGTATCGTCCACAATCACCTCTACGCCGGTCATACGCTCGAATGCTTTGATGTTTCTGCCTTCTTTTCCAATGATTTTACCCTTGAGCTCATCATTTGCTATCGGTACCGATGTCGATAGGGCGTCTGAGGCTACAGAGTTTGCAAGGCGCTGGATCGACATCGCAAGAATATCTTTTGCTCGTGCTTCTAGACGATCTTCACCTTGTGCTTCTAGTTTTTGCATCCGGACAAGGATGTCTTCTTCGTTATTTTTCTCTACATTTTTAATAATTTCTTCTTTTGCTGCTTCAACAGAAAGACCTGCCACTTTTTCAAGCGCAGCTTTTCGTTCAAGTTCAAGCTTTTCAGCTCGTTCTTTGATATTTTTAATCTCAGCTACTTTCTCCTTTACTTTTTCTACTTCCGCATTCTTATCTGCCTGTCGTTTATCAAGTAAGTCTTCTTTCTTTATAAGTCGTGCTTCCGTGGTCTGGATTCTGTCTTCCTTTTCTTTGATTTCTTTTCGGGCTTCTTCAAGGAGTTGTTCTGCTTTCGATTCTGCGTCTACTGTAATTTTTGTTGCTTCTTCCTTTGCCTCAAGGAGCATTTCCTTGATCTCAAGCTCCATCGAACCCTTTTTCCCGAGGGAAATGATGAGTCGAAGGTAGTACCCGAGCGCAATTCCGATCAACCCTGCAAGGGAGAGGAAGAGAGCTACCAATTTTAATGACATATATTGTATGGTACAAGCCCATACTATAACACTTACAATACTTTGTCTATGATGCCGTATTTCTTTGCTTCTTCAGCTGACATGAAGAAGTCTCGCTCTACATCTTTTTCGATCTTTGACAGTGGCTGACCTGTATTTTTTGCGAGCATTTTGTTGAGGTTTTCACGAGTTTTGAGGATGTGGCGTGCGCTGATCTCGATATCAGTAGCCTGACCTTCTGCACCGCCTAGTGGCTGGTGAATCATCACCTCTGAGTTTGGTAGGGCATACCGCTTGCCTTGCTTTCCAGCTGAGAGCACCATTGCTCCTCCTGATGCAGCGATTCCAACACAGACAGTTGAAACATCATTTTTTATATGATTCATCGTGTCGATGATTGCCAAAGTGGCTGTGACTGATCCTCCTGGAGAGTTTATATATAGAGAAATATCCTTTTTTGGGTCTTCAGATTGAAGGAAAAGAAGCTGGGCAATGATGATGTTTGCAGTATGATCGTCGATAGGGCCGCCAAGGAAAATAATATTATCCTTTAAAAGGCGTGAATAAATGTCATATGCACGTTCGCCGTATGTAGTTTTTTCGATAACTGTTGGTATAAGCATGTGCATATACTACATATTTCCTTTACAAATGTCTATATCAGGCATATATTGTTTTGCATGAAATGTTCTTTAAGGCGCCGACTGCAGAGCGGATGCGCTGCGAATTGGGAAATTGATCCCGAAAATCATTGTCCACCCCCAGCTGATTTCACTGCGGACATCTCGCTTCCCGCTGATCTTATTCCAGTAAACGTGGAACCAAATCCATACGGGCAGATATTTTGCGGTCGGGGTACTGTCGTTCCCATGCCACCGTACTCACTTTTACCCAGGCTGCCTGGTTTCTGGTGAGCCATATTCAGATTCAAAGCGCCCGACTTCAATGTGCGGGGGCTCTGTGTTATTATCTTTTTATGAAAATCCATCGTTTTTATACACCACATGTAGAAGATACTTTTACTATCGACAATGTTGATCAGATTCATCAGTGGAAAAAAGTATTTCGAATGAAGACAGGGGAGAAGGCTATATTTTTTGATGGTTCGGGTTATGAGTTTCTTTGTGAGTTTACAAATCTCGACAAAGACTTCGCTGAGATAAAAGTCTTGGAAAAAACCGAACGACCTAGTCTAAAGCCACTGACGTTAGCGATCTCTATTCCAAAGAAAGACAATTTTGAATTGATTATTGAGAAGGCGACAGAATTGGGCGTTACTACAATCATCCCACTTATTTCTGAACGAACAGAAAAGAAAAATGTGAATATGGAGCGTGCACGCAAGATCGCTCTCGAGGCGAGTGAGCAAAGTGGTCGTGTGACTATCCCAGAAATATATGAACCAGTCGTTCTTCAGAATTTTAATTTAGCTGGCGTAGTGCTCGATCCGAAAGGGGAGAAGCGAGAAATCACTGAGAACGTGATCATTATCGGTCCTGAAGGAGGCTGGAGTGATGCAGAGCTCGCTCATTTTAAAAGCAAAAACCTGCCCATCGTATCTATCGGTGAGCAGGTTCTGCGCGTCGAGACTGCGGCTATAGCGATTCTAGGAAAGCAAACACTTTGTCGTTGGTAAGCACAGTTTCTGCATATACTCGAGCTTGGATAGGGTCCGCATTTTTGTAGTGCTCAAGTATCATCGCAACTTCTTTTTCTACTTCTTTTGCGTCTGGAGTCAATTTTTCTTCCTGAGCGATCTTGCTAAGTACGAGCTGTAGCTTTGCTTTTTTGATTGCACCTTCTTCCCATTCTTTTTTCAAATCATCAATAGATTTTTTGATACGAGCTAGGTAGTCTTCTACTTTTACTCCCATTCTGCTGATATCATCTTTGAACTGTGCTTCGCTTCGGCTGAGCTCGTGCTCTACCATGATGCGAGGGATATCGATCTCTGCAGTTTCAAGTATCTTTTCTGCGATATCGAGGCGTCGTTTCTCGAGAGCTCGATGTTTCTTTTCCTGATTTAGATTTTCCTTTACTTTCTTTTTAAAATCTTCAACATTTTCAAAGTTTCCTAATGATTTTACAAATTCATCATTGAGCTCTGGGACATGTTCTTCTCCATCATCGTGAGTGTGTGTTTGCTGCTTGATGATCTCAGCGATTACTTTGTCAGTTTCTTCGTCGGTAACTTCTGCTGGTGTTGTTTCTGGGTATCCTTTTGCAATTTTTTTATAGTCACCGATCTTTACCTCTGGAGTAACTGCGGTAGTGATGGTAAATTCGAGAGGATTATCTTTTGCAATCTTGGTGATCTTTACTTCTGGTCTACCGATCGCATCGATCTTTTCTTTTTCCAAGATCTTTGGATATTCATCACCGATCGCAAGCTCTGCCATCTCATAGAGAACGGTCATTTCACCGAGCTTGTCGACCAAGACTTGTTCAGGGATTTTGCCCTTTCGGAAGCCGTCGATCTTTACTTCTTCGTTTAAATTTTTGATTGCTTGCACGCGATAAGCGCTAAGGTCTTTAGCGCTTATGCTTGTTACTATTTCGATTTGTGAACCTGCGAGCTTATTTATTTTTGTGGCCATATTGCACCACTTTACACTAGAAATTGCTGTCGTCAAGACCGTTCACTGATGCATCGAGGTCTGCTTCTATCTTTGTGAAGTCATCTACTGGCTGTGCTGCAGCAGCAGATTGAGATGTTGTAGGAGTCTGACTGACTGGAGCTGGTGTAACTGGTGCTTGTTTTGCATCATTGTTTAGCTTTTGACCCCAGATGTATACAGCTGCAACGACGAGAAGTGCCAAGATAACGATTACACCGATGATAGGTCCCCAGTGCTTACTCTCCTGAGACATAGAAGGCATCATAGTTGGCATCGGTTGAACTGGAGGTTGTGGCGGGGTAACTGGCTGCTGAACTGGTTGTTGATTGTTTTGATCCATTGTTTTTATTGATTAGTTGTTGTTTCTTCTTCTGGTTTTGGTTCAACCTTGTCTGTCTCAGGTGATTTCTTTTTTCCTTCTGGATTTATCTGGCTTCGTAGTTCTTTGACTACAGCATCGATAGCCTGTCGAGCGTCATGCACTGCCTTTATAGCCGTGTTTGCAGTTTCACGAGGCTTTGTGAGCGAGATCTCAGTTGTGCTTGCTGCTTTTGCATCTGGCTTCCACGCAATGACCGCAGTAACTGCCTTTCGAGCGGTTTCAATCTTTGTATTTGCAGTTGCTAGGAGTGCTTTTGCATTTCCAACTGGCTTGTTTTCAGCAACTCGTTTGTCGATATATGTTGAAAGATTTGTTTTTACTTTGGTCAAAGTGTCGAGTGCGAGAGTCAGTCGTTTTACAAGAGCGTCTTTCATTGCCAATGCTTCATCTTTTTTAGCAGCCATCCTCAACTCTTTTTTCTCACCGATTTTTTCGAGCTTCTTTTCACCACGCTCGCCTACTGGACGAGTAGTAGTACCCATCATGCGAGTTGTTGAGCCCATCATACGACCGCGTGTGGTAGTACCCATCATCGGGCGAGTGCTTGAACCTATTTTAAAACGCGCTTCTGGCTTTGTGGCACCTTCTCTCATAACCCCTTGGTTTCGTGGAGGCAGAGTACCTGCTGTTTGTGCTTGCGCCACCACTGCAAATGAGAGGAGGGCAGTTATTGCAATAAATTTTTTCATAATTACGTAATTATTTCTAATGTAGTAAGTATACAACAAAAAATCCCCACAAGTGTGGGGATTTTTTGTTTATAACTTATTTCTTTTCGTTGTAGAGTTTTCTGCCTCGTTCAAATGCTGCTTCTGCTTCTTTTTTGCCTTTAAATCCAGAAACGGTTACTTCTTTGTTCTGAATTTTCTTGTATGTAACAAAGAAGTGCTCGATTTCTTTGATGGTGTGAGGATTTACATCTGCCAAATCCTTTACATCGTTGAATCGTGGGTCATCTACTGGTACCGCAATCACTTTATCATCTGCTTCTCCGCTATCCACCATGCTCATGATTGCAACTGGTCGAACTCGTACGAGGACGCCAGGGAATAGAGGATAGGTCGTAAGGACCACTACATCTACTGCATCTCCATCATCCCAGAGTGTCTGAGGAATAAAGCCGTAATCAAAAGGGTAGTCTTGAGAGGTGTGCATTGCTCGATCGAGAGCGATGAGGCCTGTTTCTTTGTCGATCTCGTACTTGTTTTTTGAGCCCTTATTGATCTCGATAATTACGTTGATTTTGTCAGCTGTTCCTGGTTCAATATCGTGTAATAGATTCATATTATTCTGATTTAACTTCTTCTAATGCTACTTTTGTGCCACCTGTAGACTGAATATCGATTTTCCAGCCTGTGAGCTTTGCGGCGAGGCGCACATTCTGTCCACCTTTACCGATTGCGAGCGACTGCTGGTCTTCAGCTACGGTAACTACAGCTTTTGTGGTGTCTTTGTCTATATCGATCTTCTGGATTTTAGCTGGAGAAAGGCTTTCCTCGATAAATTTCTCAGGATTTTCATTCCATTCGATAATATCGATCTTTTCACCACCCAATTCGCTCATAACAGTAGAAACACGCACTCCACGCTGACCTACGAGTGATCCAATAGGGTCGATGTGTGAATCATTTGAGAAAACGGCGATTTTTGATCGAGAACCCGCTTCTCGTGCGATTGCCTTTACTTCTACAGCGCCTGAAGCGATTTCTGGGGCCTCAGTCTTGAACAATTCAACCAAAAACTTTGGATGTGAGCGTGAAAGTCGAAGAAGGATGCCTTTTGGGGTTTCTTCTACTGCATATAGGTATGCGCGTACTCGTTCTCCTTGTTTATAGCGCTCTCCTGGGATTTGCTCTTCGTATGGGAGGATACCGACAGTTCGGCCCATATCTACGAATATATTGCCACGCTCGATACGTTGTACGGTACCAGTGACGATAGCGCCTTCTTTTTGACCAAATTCAGTCATAACAGAGACTTTTTCTGCTTCACGGATCTTTTGGATGATCACTTGTTTTGCAGTTTGTGCTGCAATACGGCCGTAATCAGCCTTGGTTTCGAGAGGGAATATGATTTCATCGTCCACAACTGCGTCCTTTTTGATCTTTTTTGCATCAGCAAGGAAGATGTGGTGCTCAGGATTAAAGCGAACCTTGATGTTTTCTTCGTCAGTAGTTGCAATATCCTGCTCTTCTTCGTCTTCCATGAGCACTTTTGTCTCATCAACAACGATCTTTACTTGATAAAACTCAGTTTTTCCTGTGTTTTTATCAAATTTCGCGCGGACAATCTGCCCCTTTTTTCCATATTCTTTCTTATATGCTGTCGCCAATGCAAGCTCGATCGCTTCCCACATCTTTTCTTGTGGAATACCTCGTTCTTCCTGCAGTTGTTCGAGCACAGAGTTTATAACTTTTAAATCAAACATATATTTAATTGTATTATCTAAAAAAATGAGTTCTCCGTGAAGAGAACTTAACAAAACTATAGTACCCCAGAACTCGCTTTTCCGCAAGGCATGCTATAATTAGTGCACAAATCGCTCCTTATGCTCATTGATGATGCACAACTAAACAAATTTATAATAGACTCGAATCTTGTTTCAAAGGCAGAATTTGAAGATGCAAAAAAAGTTGCTGCAGAAAAAAAGGTACGTCCTACTGATGTGCTCGTAGCAGCGGGGAAGCTCACCGAAGACAATGTGCGACGCATGCAAGCATATGTGCTCGGTATCCCTTTTGTGGATTTGAAAAATAAAAAGATTCCTTTTGAAACCCTGTCGATCATCCCTGAGCCTGTAGCTCGTAACCACAACGTAGTCGCATACAAGATGACCGCGGATACGCTCGAAGTAGCCATGCTCGATACCGACGATCTTTCTGCAATCGACTTCGTCAAGAAAAAAGTTCAATTAAAAATACTCCCACGTCTCACTGACACCGAGTCGATAAAGACAGCAATCATCCAATATCAAAAAAGTTTGAAAGCAGAGTTTGGAGATATTATCCAAAAAGAAAGTGCGACACTCAAAACTATTTCTGAAGACATGGGTGAGGATATCTCAGAAGGGGATTTGAAAAAAGCCGCTGAGGATCTGCCTGTGGTTCGTATTGTCGACACTCTTTTGAAACATGCCATTTTGCAAGGCGCTTCAGACATCCATATAGAGCCACAGGAACAAGAGTTGCTTGTTCGTTATCGCATTGATGGTCTATTGCGTGACGCCATGGTTTTGCCAAAAACAGCAGAGCCATCAATCACTGCACGTATCAAAGTGCTTTCAAATCTAAAGCTCGATGAAAAAAGAATCCCACAAGACGGACGATTCAAAGTAGATCTCACAAATGAGAAAGTTTCTTTCCGTGTTTCAACTCTGCCAACGTATTACGGAGAAAAAACTGTGATGCGTTTGCTCCGAGAAAGTGTAGCTGGGTTTACCTTGGAAGGTCTCGGTTTCCACGGTGAAGGATTGGAAAAGATCCATCATGCAACAAAACAAACTACAGGGATGATTTTGACTACAGGTCCGACTGGTTCCGGAAAATCAACTACGCTCTATACGATATTGGATATCCTAAATCAGCCAGATGTAAACATTTCAACAGTCGAAGATCCGATCGAGTATCAGATGAAGCGAGTCAATCAGACACAGGTGCGACCAGAAATCGGTTTTACATTTTCTGTTGGACTCCGAACTCTAGTGCGTCAGGATCCAGATATCATCATGGTGGGAGAAATCCGAGACAATGAAACTGCAGCGCTTGCAGTAAACGCGTCACTTACTGGACACCTTGTGCTCTCAACTTTGCACACAAACTCAGCAGCCGGAGCTATCCCACGTCTTATGGATATGAAGATAGAGCCATTTCTTTTGGTTTCTACGCTAAACGTCATCATCGCACAGCGACTCGTGCGAAAGTTGGGAGAAAATAAAACTAAAAAGACTTTGACCGATGCTGAGATCGAAGCTCTAAAGAAAAATGTAGATCTCGATAAAATATTGAAAGTACTTATTGCTGAAAAAATAGTCGATCCAAAATCTACCTGGAGCACTATCCCATTCTATACTCCGGCACCAGCAAAAGAGGGTGATGATGGCTACTCAGGCCGAATCGGTATCCACGAGGTCTTGCGAGTGAGTACTCCTATAAAAGAACTCATTATGCGCGGGGCGACCGCAGATGAGATCGACGATCAAGCTCGAAAAGAGGGTATGCTCACGATGTTTGAAGACGGTATTTTCAAAGCGATTCAAGGTCTTACTACAATAGAAGAAGTATTTAGAGTTATTACCGAATAATATGCTCTTTTCATATAAAGGAAAAAAGAATACAGGCGAAATCTTCGAAGCAGAGCATGAAGCAATCGATCGTTTTGCACTATTTCGTGATTTAAAGAACGAAGGCGTTGAAGTTATTTCAATAAAAGAAATAAAAGCCAAAACATCTACCAAGTTTCATTTTTCTTTCCTAGGTAAAATCAAAACTCAAGAAAAAATTATCTTCGCTAGAAATCTAGGGTCGATGATCGAAGCAGGACTCGCAGTGTCACGTGCACTAACAGTGATGGAGCGTCAGGCATCAAACCAAAAATTGAAAAATGTATTGAGTCAGCTCAATGCCGAAATCACCCAAGGAAAAACACTTTCTGAAGCTATGCAAAAACAGTCGGACACATTTTCACAGCTATTTATTTCGATGGTCAAAGCAGGAGAGGAGAGTGGTACGCTCGCAAACTCTCTAAAGATTGTGGGACTACAAATGGATCGAGCATATACGCTACAACGAAAGATAAAAGGAGCGATGATGTATCCGTCAGTTATTCTCGGTGTGATGGTCCTCATCGGAGTGATGATGCTCACCTATATCGTACCTACTTTGATGAAAACATTCTCTGGACTAAACATGAAATTGCCATGGACAACACAGCTCATTGTCACGATCTCTGATCTCCTTCGAAATCATGGCCTATGGGTACTCCTCGGTGTCGTCGTCGCTTTCTTTAGTTTTCGTTTTTGGGCAAAGACAGTGCGAGGGAAATCGATCATCGATGCATTTATTACAAAGATTCCAGTTATCGGCGAGTTAGTAAAAGAGGTCAACGCAGCACGCACTGCTCGAACCATGTCATCTCTTCTTACTGCTGGAGTGGGTGTAGTGGAGTCAGTCAAAATCACCAATGAGGTTATCCAAAATGTTCACTACAAAGAGATTTTGTCTAAAGTTGAGGAGAATATAAAAAGAGGAGCGCCGATGTCAGAGGTTTTTACAGGAAGTATAAAATACTATCCTATTTTCCTCGGTGAAATGGTGGCTGTGGGGGAGGAGACGGGTAAGGTCGGAGAAATGCTTTTGGGCGTAGCAAATTATTATGAGGAAGATGTGGAGCAAAAGACAAAAGACATGTCGACCGTTATCGAGCCATTCCTCATGGTATTTATCGGTGCAGCAGTAGGTTTCTTTGCATTGGCGATGATTTCGCCGATGTATTCACTCGTCAATGTCATTTAATTATTTGAAAAAAGGATTTACTTTGGTTGAGGCACTAATCGGTGCAGCTGTTTTTACTCTGATTCTCGTTGCGACGTATCAGGCGTATGTCAGCTTATTTCAAGTGGTAAGTGCGAGCCAGTATCGTATCGCTGCAGTAAACTTGGCAAACGAGCAGATCGAAATCATCAGAAATCTTCCATATGCAGATGTGGGTATTTCAGGTGGAATCCCGGCAGGTAAGGTTCCAAAGGTGCAGTTTCTTTCTCGAAGCGGATATGATTTTATTGCTACAACTACGATACGAAACATCGATCTCGCATTTGATGGGACTATCGGCAGCACTACCAACGATCTTTCACCAGCCGATAATAAAACAGTCGAAGTAGAGATCGGTTGCCCAGGGTGTCATGGGTTTACCCCGATCTTTATCACTACCCAGATCGCTCCAAAAAGTCTCGAAACCGCTTCGACCAACGGTGCTTTGTTTGTAAAAGTGTTTGATGCAAGTGGTGCTCCGGTGACCGAAGCAGATGTGCGGATCACGAGCACAACTACCACTATAGTAGATACAACAAACGTAGACGGTATGTTGCAGGTAGTGGATGTTCCACCTCTTGCAAATGGATACAGTATACAGGTGAGCAAGGCAGGATATTCAAACGATCGCACCTACACTCCTGTGACAGTGTTGCTCCAGCAGGTGACACAAGCAAGCTTTGCGATCGACAAAGTTTCTCAACTTAATTTTTCAAGCGTGACTGATACATGCACGCCTGTGCCGTCTTTTGATTTTTCATTACGTGGAGCAAAAAAGACTTCGACAAATCCAGACGTATATAAATTTAGTCAAAATCTAGTCACTGATGGCGGTGGTATTAAATCTTTGAGTAATATGGAGTGGGATACATACACTGTTACTGCACTCGACACCACATATGATCTTATCGGTATCAATCCACTCAATCCTTTTTTACTAAGTCCAGGTACAAACCAACCTGTAAAATTGATCGTCGCACCAAAAGACCCTCGGACACTATTAGTTACTGTCAAAGATAGTGCCCAGCTTCCACTCAGTGGAGCAACGGTGGCGTTCGATGGTGATGAAAAGGTAACTGGTCGCGGATCGCATACTGATACTGACTGGTCAGATGGACTCTCAACTACCGATGGAAATATCGATTACACATCTACTCCTGGAGAATTTAAGTTAGTAAGTACCTTTGGCGCGTATGTTCCAAACGGAACTCTCACATCAAAAGTATTTGATACAGGATCACCAAGTTATTTCCAGCAATTTGTATGGAGACCAGAATACCAAACTACAAATGCCGGCCCAAACTCTGTGTATTTTCAGATTGCTACCTCAGCGAGCTCGACTGGCCCATGGAATTTCTTGGGACCAGACGCTACAGCTGGCTCATACTACGCAAGCCCAAACTCAACTCTAAACGCTGTCCATAACGGAGACAGATATATTCGTTACAAAGCATATCTTTCTACTATATCCGCGACAAATACACCGATTATTTCTGATATTTCTTTTACTTTTACAACCGAGTGTACGCCGCCAGGCCAGGTCGTCTTTACAAATCTTTCTAGTGGCACAGACAATCTTGTTGTTTCAAAATCTGGTTTTGCAACTACCACCATCCCGGTCACCATCTCTGGTTCTTGGAAAGAACAAGAAGTTATCCTTAATCCTTAAGGTATAATAGTATGAGCATGAAATTTACTCGCGGGTTTACAGTCACAGAGTTGGTCGTCGTCATCGCAATCGTTGCGGCGGTCGGCGTTGTTGTTGGAAAATTTACTGGAGATGTTTTTTACCTAGGTACAGTCACTCGTGGATCGCTTTCAGTTTCTCAAGACGCTCGTAACTTGCTGAGAGTTATGGCGCGAGAGCTACGCGCTGCTGCACCGAGTGCAAATGGGGCTTTCCCTTTGGTCACGGTAGCTTCGAGTTCGATCGCTTTCTTTTCTGACATTGATGGTAACGGTCAAAGAGACTATGTGCGTTATTTTCTTGCCACTACTACTCTTATGAAAGGAGTGACCGTACCGAGTGGATCGCCACTTGCGTATGCAACAACTTCTGAAACGACATATGTGGTGATGTCTGATGTGAGAAATGGAACTTCAAGTATATTTACATATTTCGATAACGCATATGCAGGAACTTCATCACCACTCACTTTTCCTGTATCGATTCAGTCTGTTAGGTTGGTGCGTATAGATTTGACTCTCGATGCAAATGCCGATCGAGCACCAGCGACAAAGACGTTTACGACGCAGGTATCTATCCGTAATCTAAAAGACAATCTATGAAAAAAGGAATGATACTTGTAAATGCGTTGGTATTTGGCGGTATTGCGATCGTTATCGTAACCAGCTTGGTCACGTGGGGGAGTACAGTACTACAAGCATCACGCCACGTTGTAGATCGTGAGCAAGCGTTTCATATTGCTGAGGCAGGAATCGATTATTATCGTTGGCACCTTGCGCACGCCTCGACTGATTATTATGACGGCAATGCATCGTCCACTTCTCCCGGTCCATACACACGTCCATTCAAAGATAAAGATGGAAATACGATCGGCTCTTTTTCTCTGACCATCACTCCACCGCCAAGTGGATCAACTGTGGTCAAGATAAAATCTGTAGGAACTTTTTATGGCACCGATAGTATATCGAGAACAATACAGGCAACCCTCGCTATCCCTTCACTAGCAAAATATGCAGTTGCAGCAAACGATGTTATGCGATTTGGAGCTGGTACCGAGGTGTTTGGCCCTATCCACTCAAATGATGGAATCCGATTTGATGGTGTTACACATAACTTGATCACAAGTGCAAAAACATTTTATCAAGATCCAGATGCACCAGGGCCCAATCGATTCGGCGTATATACCCAAGACTCTCCAGCGGATCCAAACTATCCAGCCACAGTTCCGAGTCGTCCAGACGTATTTATGGCGGGACGTCAGTTTCCTGTGCCTACTATCGACTTTGTCGGTATGACCACTGACTTGTCACAAATAAAATCAAAAGCCCAGTCAGCTGGACGCTATTTTGCTCCTTCTGGGTCTCAAGGATACAGAATCTTGCTCAAAACAAATGATACATTTGATCTCTATAAAGTCACCGCACAGACAAGTGCCCCTGGAAGCTGCTCTAACTCAGCCAATCAAGATGGGTGGGGGATATGGAGTATAAAGACCCAGACTTTTGTCGGAAACTACGCATTTCCCACAAACGGCCTGATCTTTGTTGAGGATCATGTATGGGTAGAGGGTACTGTAAATACAGCTCGGCTGACGATCGCTTCAGCTCGTTTCCCTGATGTACTCACAAATCGAACCAATATTATCGTCAATAATGATTTATTGTACACAAATACAAATGGAACAGACTCAGTTGCCTTGATTGCTCAGAACAATGTAATCGTAGGGTTGGTCAGTCTAAACTCACTTACCATCGATGCAGCGATAATCGCTCAAAACGGCTTTGTCGGGCGCTATTACTATGATACAAGCTGTAAAATCAGCGGTACAAACTACTATACACGTTCAGATTTAACGCTTTACGGTATGCTGGCTACAAATAAGCGTTATGGTTTCGCGTATACGGACGGAACTGGCTACTCTACTCGAAATATCACTTACGATGGAAATCTGCTATACGCTCCTCCGCCAAGCTTTCCGCTTACTTCGAGTCAGTACCAAATCATTTCATGGGATGAAATACAGTAGCTGTGGATAACTTTAGTTGCACATACTTTTCTCACTGCTATACTGTTACCAACTACCCAAGAGGCTATCGCGAAAGCGAAGCCTCTGTTTCTTTTATTAAAAAATTAAAATTAAAAATTTATGAGCATACAGTGGAATAAAGAGATCAGTGTGACCGACGTAGCAAAGTTCTTCAATCAGGAGATCGATATGAAGCCAGTAGAAAAGTTGTTTACAACAGAGATAGATTTAAATAAGTGCGCACAGGTAGCTGCTATGGTGGCTATATTTGGCGTGATCCCAGCATTTACATATGGAACAGTATTGGGAACTCTAGAAGGGCAGCGAGTAGCATTGCTCACTGATGTGACTTCATTGCAGGCAGAAGTGCTCATGTCAGCAAAGTCAATTGTTTCTGCATCTTCAGCAGGAACATCAACAATTATCTCTAACGTCAGAACAGATAAAGAAGTATACGCGCAAGGCTCTACAACTTTAGTCTCGTATTCAAGTGCAACAAGTACTGGGACTGTAAGAATATCTCTTTATGATTCTAAATCAAATTTAATAAAAGATTTTGGGACTACAACATCTAAATTGGGAATAAATACTTTTAGTTTGGTTGTACCGAGTTCGTCAGCTGATCTGTTCACTGTTCGTGTAACTCACCTACAGTCAAATAGAACAGCTACATCAAATAAGTTCGAAATAAAAAAAATTGCAGTTGTTTCTCCAAATGGAGGTGCGTTAAACAGGGTTATAATCAAATCTTCTCCAGAAAGCTATATTGGACAAGGTAAAAATATTGATTTACGTGATGCGGTTTCGTATTATTTCCCATACGAAAATCCAAATATCATAAATTTTAGTTTCACTGATGGATCATGGGTACAGTTTGCTGCTCCGTCGAGAGGGCCTCTTCTACCAGGTGTTTATAATGAAGTCATGAGATCCCCATTTAATGGAGATAAACCAGGGTTAGCATATATAACTCCAGGAAGAGCAAATAATAACTTATCAGGTTCGTTTGTTATACATGAGTTAGAGTATGCGAATCGTAAGGTGATTAAAGCTGCAATAGACTTTGTTCAATATGATGAAGGTAACCTGTCTATGAAGACTGAAGGAAAAATTAGATATAATTCTAGTATACCAATGGATGTAAAAGTTACTTCTAATCCAATTGCGGTTACTTTACAGAGAGCAAGCTCAGTATTGTTGCCTGGAGACGCTTCGGTCGGCTCATCAGATATAGGTGTATTTAGATTTTCAGTTAAGGTAACCGCTGGGGCAGTGGATATGTATGTTCCAAACTCACAAGAGCTACGAGGTTTTGTGGCAGCACACACTGGAAAAGTAATAGAGGGAGGTCACCCAATGGATATCTTTACCAAGAGAAATGAAAAAGACACTGATAATGCTTTCTTTATACCAAAAGGGACTACAAGAGTGTTCGATATTGTAGTTACAGTAGATCCAGCAAAAACTGGAGACTTTGGGATCGGTTTGTTCGGTATGTCTTGGGGAGATTCACTAGCTAATTTCCAAAAAAATGTATACAAGATAATTCCAGAATTCAAATCATCATCAGTATATCTCAACGCACGTTAATCCATAATGCCCATCACCAAAAAATACAAAAAAATAGTTATTGGTAATTGGAAAGAAAATCCAAATACCCGTGAAGCAAGTAAGAACATTGTAAAAAATGTTAAGAAGATCACTTCACAGCTCAAAAAGACAATCACTGTTTTGTGCCCACCGTTTGTATTTCTTAGTGAGCTCGGAAAGGGTGAGCAACCCTATTCGAAAGGTGCACAGGATGTGTCAGTGTTTGAAGCCGGTTCACATACCGGGGAGGTGAGCGCAGAGATGCTCCGTGACTGCGAGGTGGAGTACACCATCGTCGGTCATTCGGAGCGGAGAAAAATGGGAGAGACAGATGCGATGGTCGCAAGCAAGATCAAAGCATTACATTTTGCAGGAGTTACGGCAGTGATGTGTATAGGAGAGGACAAACGCGATAGCGGAGGTCAATATCTCGACACACTCAAAAACCAAATAAAACACTCTCTTGCGGGTGTAGAAAAAAAGAACCTGTCACACCTCGTAGTTGCATACGAACCCGTCTGGGCAATCGGAGCAACACAGGCTATGTCTCCGGGGGATGTGCATGAGACAACACTCTTTATCAAAAAGACACTCGCTGATCTTTTTGGTCATGAGTATGTTGCGAAGGTGCCGATTCTCTATGGAGGATCAGTCACATTTCGAAACGCAGGTGAGATCGTGGGGGAAGGGCACGTTGATGGACTTTTGGTAGGGCGAGAGAGTATAAATCCAGAAGGTTTCAACGAAATTCTCAAAGTGGTTGATGCATTATGAAAACATTAAAAGACCTACAAATTACAAAAGGAATGAAAGTGCTTGTGCGCTTTGATTTCAATGTGTCTATTGTAAATAATAAAGTCGTCGATGATTTTCGTATTCGCAAAGCATTGCTGACACTCAACTATCTGAGAGAGAAAAAAGCCAAAGTAATAATCATAAGTCATATTGAATCGACAAAAACATTGGAGCCAGTGCATCAACACTTGGTTAACATGGGGATTCAAAGTGTCTTTGTGAAAAATTATCGAAACGCATTAGCGGCGATAGAAGAGAATGACATTGTATTTCTCGAAAACCTGCGAGCACATGCAGGAGAGAAAGAAAACAATGAAGAGTTCGCTCGAGAGCTAGCGTCGCTCGGGGACGTCTACGTGAACGATGCATTTTCTGTTTCCCACAGAGAGCATGCATCTGTGTCAGCAATAGCACGTTTTATCCCTGGTTATTTCGGTTTCCAGTTCGAAGAAGAAGTAAAAAACTTGAGCGCAGCATTTAAGCCCGAGCGACCTTTTCTTTTTATCTTGGGTGGTGCAAAATTTGATACAAAGCTGCCGCTTATAGAAAAATTTATGCAGACCGCTGATCATGTATTCGTAGGCGGTGCACTTGCCCACAATTTCTTTGTGGAGCAAGGATACGAAATCGGTAAGTCAGTTGTATCTCCAGAAAAATTTAATTTACAAAAATATTTTGGAGATGCCAAACTACTTTTGCCGATCGATATGGTTATCAAAAGAGGGGACAAGATCATAAATATCGATCTTGGTGAGGTCGAGAAAAATGATATAATTGTCGATGCAGGTCCAAAGACATTGGAGCTATTGCGAAAAGCAGTAAACAGTTCGGCACAGATCTTGTGGAATGGTACGCTAGGTCTATACGAACAAGGGTACACCGAGCCGACGATTGAGCTTGCAAAGATGATCAGTGAGTCAAAAGCAAAGACAATCGTAGGGGGAGGTGATACACTCGCCGCTATCGCAAAACTTGGCATTGAAGACAAATTTAGCTTTGTGTCGACGGGTGGTGGAGCAATGCTCGACTATCTCGCTCACGAGACATTGCCTGCGATACAAGCTGTGAACAGGGGTGTTGACAAATAGTCTTAATAATGTATAATATATAGCATGGAAAACATAAACAATAATCCAATATTAAAAAAGAGTCTTGAAGGAGCAGCGTTACTCGTAGCACTTGTCGGAGCTTTTTTCCTCGGACAAAATGTCACAAAAGTTGAGTTTGCAGATGTAACTTCACTTATCGAAGCTGCACAGACTGCAAATAGTATCGATGCACTACGAGATCCATTTGCTGGATATGAGTATGTCCTCATCGATAACTCACAAGGTATTCGAAAAGAAGTAAAGAAATAAGACTATAGTAAAGCTGAAAGCTTTAAAGCAAGGGCGGCAAAATCATTTTTGTCGCCTTTTGCTTTTTCTGGATCAGGATACACCCACACATGTGCGTGCTCGATCTCTTCGCCGATTATTTTTGAATGCACGGGTACACCAAATGCTTTTTGTTGAGCGTGCGCGACTTTTTGAACAATAGAAAAATACTCACCAATGTTTGTGCTATCCCATACCCAACGCATATGTTCTTTTGGGATCACAAGTGCATGCCCAGGCGATAGGGGACGGATGTCTAAAAATGCTAAATAATTTTGGTCCTCGTATACGACATGTGCAGGGATTTCTTTATTTATTATTTTACAGAAAATACAGTTATTCATGACTATAGTATACTATCCCTATGAAAAAATACGCTATCCGGAAATGGCATGGAGAAAATCTGACTGAACATCTTTTGTATCACCGGGGGCATACAACCAAGGTACAACAAGAAAGATTCTTGAAACCAGATTATGAAAAGGATCAGCATGACTCATCGCTTCTAAAAGATATCGACATCGCAGTCGAAAGAATCTTGAAAGCAATCAAGGCAGATGAAAAAGTAATTGTTTATAGTGATTACGATACTGACGGTATCCCTGGCGGAGTATTGCTGCACGATTTTTTTAAAAAGATTGGGTTTGAGAATTTTAAAAATTATATCCCACATCGTCATGACGAGGGCTTTGGTTTGCACAAAGAAGCGATCAAAGAATTTGCAAAAGAAAAAGTCGATCTCATCATCACTATCGATTGTGGGATCGCCGATGTCGAGTCAGTAAAGACTGCTAACAAATTAAAAATAGATGTGATCATCACTGATCACCACATGCCAGGAGATGAAATCCCACCAGCGTACGCCATCATCAATCCAAAACAAAAAGAGTGTCTCTATCCAGAAAAGATGTTGTGTGGATCAGGTGTGGTTTTTAAGCTTGTGCAAGCGTTGATAAAAAAAGGAAACTTCAATCTCGGTGTCGGTTGGGAAAAGTGGCTACTCGACATGGTCGGTATTGCCACACTTTCAGACATGGTTCCACTCACTGGAGAGAACAGAGTCTTTGCAAAGTATGGACTCACTGTGTTGCGAAAGTCTCCACGTCTCGGTTTGAAAATGCTTTTGAAAAAAGCAAAAACTGATCAACGATATCTCACGGAGGATGATATCGGCTTTACCATCGGTCCTCGTATCAATGCTGCATCACGTATGGGTGTGCCAACAGATGCATTTAAATTACTTGCAGCAACTGACCTCGATGAAGCGGTAATCATGGTAGATCATTTGGACAAAATAAATAACGAGCGAAAAGGCATCGTGGCTGCCATGGTCAAAGAAGCAAAGTCGCATATAAAAAATCGTGAGGACAGTCCTGTTTTGGTTTTGGGTAATCCAGAGTGGAAACCGTCGCTCCTTGGTTTGGTGGCAAACACCCTTGCTGAAGAGTTTGTGAAACCTGTGTTTCTTTGGGGGCGCGATGGTGACGGTGTAATCAAAGGTTCTTGTCGGTCAGACGGAGAGACAGATCTCGTCGCTCTTATGAAAAAAGCTCCTTCCACCACTTTCCTGCAGTTCGGTGGCCACGCTTTTTCTGGAGGTTTTTCAGTGGACACAAAAAAGATACATACGTTAGGTGAGGTGTTAAACAATGCATTTGTAAAAAGCGCAGAAGATAAAAAAGTTCAAGAAATACTAGTGGATGCTGAGCTTACACTCGACAGGATCGATCGAGATACATACAAGTCGATCGACCAACTTTCTCCATTCGGAGTGGCAAATGAAAAGCCCTTGTTTATGTTTCGCAATGTTACGCCGACAAACATAAAACGATTTGGAAAAGAAAAGAATCATTTGGAGCTCACGTTCACACACAAGTTGAGAAACATTTCTGCCATCAGCTTTTTTACAACACCAGAAGACTGGGGGATAAAGGAAAATATTCCACTCACACTTATCGCTCATATTGAAAAATCTATGTTTCGTGCTCGGGAGGAGATTCGTTTGCGGATCGTTGATATACTATATTCATGAGTACAATAATTTATACAGACGGATCATCACGCGGAAATCCTGGACCTGGTGGTTGGGGTGCGATCGTTGCAGGGAAGACCGTCCAAGAAATCGGAGGGAGAGAGTCACAGACTACAAACAATAGAATGGAACTCACCGCAGCTATCGAAGCGTTGAAACTAAATCCGGCAGAACCGATTACTGTTTTTTCTGATTCTGAATATGTGATCAAAGGCATTACAGAGTGGATCCATGGATGGATAAAAAGAGGATGGAAGAATGCTCAAAAAAAAGCAGTTCTAAATCAAGATTTGTGGGAAAAGTTATACGATCTCACTGATGGGAAAGATATTACTTGGAAATATGTGCGTGGTCATGTGGGCACTCCCGGCAACGAACGCTGTGATGTGATCGCTACTTCATACGCAGATGGGGAACCTGTCGCTCTATATAGTGGACCTGTGGATAAGTACACAGGATTGGGCAAAAATTCATAAATATTTCATTTCTATTTGATAGATTAGGAACATGGCAGTACAACGAGTACGCATGTTCCTTTTCTTTTTGCTGGTGATTATTTTAGGAATCAGGGTTTTGGTCGAATACAAAAAGCCGATCCTACAACCGATAAAAGACAAAGACTATACTTGTTTGGGGACTGTCATCGAAGAACCAGAATATAGAGACACTACACTGAGGCTCGTCGTCGAGTGTGGCGGCTTTCGCATGCTCGCAACTGTCGATCGATTTACAGTAGTTGAATATCTCGATACTGTTTCAGTAAAAGGGGTTGTTAGTCCCGCAAAGTTTAAGGGGTACAATGACTACTACATAAACTTTGCAAAAGTAGAAGTGATCTCACACGGGTCTTCATTGGTAAAGTCTCTATTCAAACTAAAACATTCTTTTCTGAGCAACTTAAAAGATGTTTTAGGAGAACCGCATGCATCGCTTGCGGGCGGTTTGGTTGTGGGGGAAAAGTCGGCACTGGGAAAAGAATTGCTCGATGATTTCCGCCATGCTGGTCTCATCCATATCGTAGTTCTTTCGGGATTCAACATCACTGTCATTGCAGACGGTCTTATGCGAGTTCTTGGATTCTTGCCACAGACATTGCGGATCTTGATCGGTGCAACGGGAATGATTTTGTTTTCATTCTTGGTGGGCGGGGGAGCGACAGTCATACGCTCGACGGTGATGGCACTCATCATGCTTCTCTCAAAGATTGCAGGGAGGCAGTATGTCGCATTGCAAGGATTATTTATCGCAGGAGTAGCGATGGGAATATATGAGCCAAAGACGATTCTCTACGATGCGTCGTTTCATCTTTCATTCCTCGCTACGCTTGCGATGATACTGCTCGCGCCTCGCATAGAAAAAAGACTAACCTTTCTGCCAGAACGATTTGAGTTTCGGGGTATCATATCTTCTACGATTGCAACACAGATATTTGTCTCCCCATACCTTATATACCTCATGGGGTCGATATCGTTTTGGGGACTAGTTACCAATATATTTGTATTACCGGTGATTCCACCGACCATGTTATTTGTATTCCTGTCTGGAGTGACAGGCTGGTTGTCTCACTGGGTGTCGTTTGCACTAGCAATACCTGCGCATATACTACTCAGTTATGAGTTGTTTGTAGTAAAATTGTTTTCGATATAGCTCCAGTCGAGGTTTGCAAAGAAGTCTTCGATGTATTGTTTCTTTCCAGATGGGGCATAGTCAGCAACGTATGAGTGTTCCCACATATCGAGAGCGAGGATGAGCGCACAGTCCTGAAGCTGTCCGATGTGCTGCTCGTCTACCCATGCAGTCAAAAGCCGTTTGTCCTTTCGATCAAAATAGACCATAGCCCAACCTACGCCACGAGTGAGTGCGAGTGCTTTAAAGTCTTCCAAAAACTTGTCTGTAAAGATTTTCTTTAGATTTTCTGATATCGGAGTAGCTTTTTCTAGGCTTTTGAAATATACCTCGTGATTTCGCATGCCGTTGTATTCAAAACCAAAACGCTTATCGATAGGTGATTCGAGGAGGGTGTTTGCATTCTTTACATACCCAGCGTAGAGCTTGAGATGTTCCTCAATGGTCTTTGCTGATATTCCTTTTAATGCTGGTATATTAAATTTTTGTTCGATAAATGAAGTCATATACATATTATATCTTAATTGTTCTGTTATTTCTCAATGTCTGCGTTTGGTACGTTGCGTATTTTGCTTTGGATAAAAATCTCTCGGTCTATTTCCTTAATATCGGGCAGGGTGACGCTATCTTTATCCAAGCTCCAAACGGGGTGCAGGTACTTATCGATGGAGGACCAGATAGCGCTGTACTGCGTGAGCTCACCAAAATCATGCCCATGTATGATCGTTATATCGATGTGGTGATGATGACCCATCCAGATGCAGATCATGTGGGTGGGCTCAATGACGTGCTCAATCGCTATAAAGTAGGGATGGTTTTTGAACCTGGAGTATTTGCGTCGACCACAGCGTACACAAGTTTCAAAAGTAAGACACAGACACGTTTGGCTCGAAGAGGGGATCAAATCGTTCTCGATGAGGGTGTATTTCTAAATATCCTGTTTCCAGATCGTGATACAGACGGATGGGAGACAAACACTGCTTCTATAGTAAGTAGGCTCGTATACGCGTCTTCTTCAGTATTACTTACTGGTGACGCTCCAGCAAAGATAGAAAAGTTCCTGGTAAAGTATGACGATTTAAAATCAGATGTATTGAAATTAGGCCATCATGGCTCAAATACTTCTTCGGCCGAAGAGTTTGTCGCTGAAGTTTCTCCTGAGTATGCGATCATATCGGCGGGTAAAAACAATCGCTACAAACATCCACATCCGAAAGTGATTGAGCGAGTTAGTGAGTATGTAAAAAATATCCTAAACACAGCGGAGGTGGGGACGATCCATTTTGTTTTGGAGAAAGATCGAGTATTACTAAAATAGAGAAAGGGAGATTGTCCGTCAGTAACCCTGATCTCAACACAGAGCCACTTAGTTGATTGTCAGCCAACCCCCAATATTGTTCATCGGTGGGTAAACTCTAATTTTACCTGTCTGGATATTGAGTACTATGAAGTTCGGTACCATATAACTTCTCCAAACCGTACCGTCTTCCTTTTTATCTCCTTTCCAGGAACTGTCGGTCAGTAATACATAATCGCCACGCACACCAAAGACATCTATCCGATCTCTGTTTCTTTTTAGCGGATATGAATAAAGGGGAGTTAACTCTTTTGTGTGTATATTGATTTTATATATTGTGTCAGCTGTCGCAAATATCAATGTAGAGTTGTCAGCCCAAGTCAGGGAGCTGATCTGGCGTATCCAGTTTTTACATAAATCATCAGAATGAGTAGTGTTTCTATAAAGTTCAGTTTTTTCACCAGTTTTAGTATCGTACATCATGACAGTGCCAAAACCGTTTTCGTATTTTTCTAAAGTACCTGGTTTTAAACATAGATCTCCGCCGAGTTCATTGTGTTGGATTTCATTTTCAAAACTTACATACGCTATCTTTGATGAATCGCTGTTGAATTTGGCATCATAAAAATAGTAAAGACTTCCTCCATCCGCCGGTCGTCTAACAAGTGGTGGTTTTTCGTTTAGCAGAGTTACTTTTGCTGTTTTTCGGTCAAAAGTATGCCAAGCATATTGGCCGAACCCTCCGTCAGCAAGACCGCTTTCTTGGAGGAATATCTTTCCATCCGCAGTCACTGAAAGTAGACTATAACCAGTAGAACCATACTTCACAGTGTTTTGGAGGGGATACATTATTTTCTTATCTCGGTTTTTAATAGTTACAATTCCCAAATTTCCAGGAATTCTATAGTAATTGTATTCAAGAGATGGATTACCCTGGTCTCTCAGCTTTGTTGAAACATATACTAGTTCGTCGTCATTTAAGAACCTGATGTCACCAATGCTCTCTCTATCTTCAGAAAGAATAATATCTACCAAGTGTGTAAGGGTGGGGGACGCCTCTTTTACGTTAAGTGTGTATACACTTGTTGAGCCTGTATTATTTTTGATGAAAAGTAGAGTGTCCTTTTTCCATGATTCTCTTATCAATTTAGTACCTCGCTCTACCTTGAGATCAGCAACAAGATCGTCATGAAGCCCACGATTAAAATTTATGGCTCTAATAATGTATCTATCGTCGGTAACTCGATCAAAGGAGTAATTATAGAATATGTTGCTCGGATCTATTATTACAGAATCTCGAGTGATAAAGATAATAGAAAAAACACACAGTAGTGCAGCGACTGCTACTGTGTACTTGGTGATATCTCTTTTCATATCCTATATAATACCAGCTTTCTTGAGTGTTACGAATGCTCCGTGCTTCTGAATTGTCTTTAGTGCTCGGGTTGAAATGGTGAGGGTGACTGATTTCTTTAGTTCTGGGATGAAAATCTTCTTTTTCTGGAGATTTGGATGTCGGCGAACCTTTCCGCAAGGGTTGAACTGAGTAGCACGAGTACGGTTTGAGTACCGTCCCCCCATAATTGAGCCCTTTTGAGTTATTTCGCAGACTTTTGCCATGTGTTTCGACATGTTATCATATATCTTGAATTATGCAAATAGAAACTATCTTTTCCATCCTCATTTTGATCATGTCAGTGGTCGTTCACGAGGTAGCTCACGGCTATTCTGCTCTTTTGCTGGGCGATCCTACGGCTAAACTACAGGGGAGACTGACCTTGAATCCGCTAAAGCATTTGGAACTTTTCGGCTCATTTATCGTACCCCTCATCACTTCTTTGTCTGGAATCGGCTTTGGTTGGGCAAAACCAGTCATTATCAACCCATACAACTTCAAAAATCGTAAAACAGGTGAGCTTATCGTGGCTCTAGCCGGCCCTATATCAAATATATTCCTGGCCATTATATTCTCTCTATTTATACGATTTGCGCCCATTTCGGCACCATTCTTATATATGTCGAGCATGATTGTAGCGATAAACCTCTCTTTGGCGGTATTTAACCTCATCCCGATTCCACCACTCGACGGCTCAAAGGTACTTTTTGCCTTTATTTCAGAAGAACAGCGAGAAACCATGGAACGATACAGTCTAGCCCTCTTTTTGATTGTAGTTATCGTTTTGTGGCAATTTATAGCTCCAATCGTGCCGTTTTTGTATAAGATTCTTTTAACATAAAACCCCGAGTCCTCCCGGGGGTTTACTACTATTCTAGTCTTTTCCTCCAACCATTAATGTGTTCTGGAGTGATGCCTAAGTTAGCGAAATATTTCAGACTGATTGAAGAACTATGTGTTGATTCTTTAGAATCTGCCCAATCAGTCTCGGGTGTGTAGTCATATGAGATTAGCATCAAATCGCCTGTGGTCTTAAGAACGACGGATTTACTATTATTTCGATCTCTTGCTTCTATTTTATGGACCACAACATCATTTAGTAGGCGGTTTCTGAGAACTGTGGCTTTTAATCTTGATAGTGCCTTACGGAGGGCTTTTTCATTCTCAGCTTTTTGTTTGTGTGTCAGTATTTCCATAAAATTCTTTTTCCTTTCTCTCGATATCTTATTTTAGAAAACGATATATAGAAGATTTGGGGAACATTAAAGTTCAGTGCGTTGACATTATTAGGTGAATTTGCATATAATCTGACGTACATAACGTCACAAAATATAATATGAAGTTGTCACAAAAACTAGCCACATCTCTTGGGCTCTCCGAATATGAAGCACGGGTCTATATAGCCTTGCAAAACAATGGTCCTTTGCATGTACAGAATCTAGCCAAATTTGCTTCGCTACCACGTACCGCAGTATATCCACCATTAAATAGCCTTTTGCTAAAAGGGTATGTATCGCAGAGTGTCTTTGGAAAGAGAAAATACTATTCCGCATTACCTGCAGAGGATCTGCGCGACATTTTTATTGAAAAAAGAAATTTGATTGAAGAATCGATAGCAGAATTGAGTGAATCAAGAAAAATAAAGTCAGACAGTGCTCAACTAGAGAGTAATTTCTTTATCGGGGAACAGGGAATCAAGTCAGCTGGTTTAATCTTTTTAAATGAGACGAAGGATAAAGTGTGGTATTCGTTTGAGAATCTCACAAAGACAAGTGACACCGTGGGTTTTGATTTTGAAAACTTCTATATTAAAGAAAGAGTAAAAAGGGGAATTAAGTCAAAGATGATACTCTCAATGACCGAAGAATCTCCGAACATTCGTACCATTTTGAAACAAGATAAAGAACAACTTCGTGAAACTGTCTTGTTGTCACCACGTGAGTATCCTTTTGATACTACAGTAGTTGTTACGAAAGGTTTAGTATTGATGATAAATCCAAATGAAAGTAAGTTCGCGTTACTTATACGAAATCAACATCTCGCAAACACTTTTATACAACTGCATAGATGTATTTGGGATAGGTATAGATAATATTGCCTTTCCCTCATATATATAGTATATTGTCGGAACGTTTCTAAAACGTAATTTATTAGAAAGTAAAGGTGAGTAACGTATATATAGTACTAAACGGTATATATGTGAAGAATTCAGCTTTACTAGTTTTATCCAAAGAATGCCAACAATCAATCAACTTATTAAGAAAAACCGCAGCATTACAAAGCGAAAGTCAAAATCTGTCGCTTTGACACGTTCATTTAACACTATCAAGAACCGCCCAAGTTTCCTTTACTCTCCATTCAAGCGAGGAGTATGTATCAAGGTGACTACCAAGACTCCAAAGAAGCCTAACTCAGCGATCCGAAAGATTGCCCGAGTTCGACTCTCAAACGGAATGGAAGTAACTGCTTACATCCCAGGAGAAGGACATAACCTACAGGAACACTCAGTAGTATTGCTACGAGGAGGACGTGTAAAAGACGTAGGACTTCGATATACCGTAGTTCGAGGAGTACTCGACTGTGTCGGTGTAGAAAAGCGACGAAAGGGTCGAAGCCAATACGGAAATAAGAAGCCAAAAGCTCAAAACTAATTAAACTACTATGCGAAGACCAATAAAAAATAAACATATCATTGGAGCTGATCCAGTATATAACTCAGAAAAGGTAGCAAAGATGATCAACTACGTCATGGAGCGAGGCAAGAAGAGCACTGCTCGAGAAGCGATGTACAATTGTCTTACCGAAATCAAGACTCTAGCAAAAGTAGAAGATCCTATGGAGATTTTTGAGGCGGCTTTGAAAAACACAGCTCCACTCATGGAGGTACGATCACGACGAGTAGGAGGTGCAAACTATCAGGTTCCACGAGAAGTACGACCAGAACGACGACAGGCACTTTCTATGAAATGGATCATCGAGGCAGCTCGATCAAAGAAGGGAAAGCCAATTCACATCAAACTTGCTGAAGAAATCATCGCGGCAAGCAAAAATGAAGGAGAAGCAGTTAAGAAACGAGAAAATACACACAAGATGGCAGAGGCAAACAAAGCTTTTGCACACTTTGCGTGGTAATATATTAATCTATGCAAAGAGATTACCCATTAGAGCGAGTTCGTAACTTCGGTATTATTGCCCATATTGACGCAGGTAAGACAACCACATCAGAGCGTATCCTTTATTACACTGGTATGATCCACAAGATCGGAGAAGTGCACGAGGGAGAAACTACTACTGACTGGATGGAACAGGAACGAGAGCGAGGTATCACTATTACCGCCGCTGCGATTACATGTTTCTGGAATCCTACTTACATGCCAAAGACAGACGTGTCAAAGAAGGTTCGATTCAACGTGATCGACACCCCAGGACACATCGACTTTACTGTAGAAGTAAAGCGATCTCTCCGAGTATTGGATGGTGCAGTTGTAGTATTTGACGGAGTGGCAGGAGTAGAACCACAGTCAGAAACAAACTGGCGATACGCAGATGAGTCAAACGTGCCACGACTCTGTTTCATCAACAAAATGGACCGAATGGGTGCTTCATTTGAGCGTTCATTCCAGTCTATTCTCGATCGTTTGAATAAGAGAGCAGTACGATTCCAGCTTCCTATCGGACTTGAAGGAGATCACAACGGTGTCGTCGACCTTTTGAGAATGAAGGCATACACCTTTACTGGTGAAAAGGGAATCGACGTAGTGGAAGGAGAAATCCCAGCAAACATGCTTGAGGATGCAAAGAAATACCGAGCAGAATTGATTGAAAAAGTAGTCGAAACAGACGACGATGCAATGACAAAGTTCCTCGAAGGAAAAGAGTTTACTATCGATGAGCTTAAGGTCATCATCCGAAAGGCTGTTATCGCAAACAAAATCTTCCCAGTATTTACAGGGTCTGCCCTCAAAAACGTCGGTGTACAGCTCGTTCTCGACGCAGTGGTAGACTATCTCCCATCACCTCTCGATCTACCTCCAGTAAAGGCTACAGACCTTGCTACAGGGGAAGTTATCGAGCGCCATGCTTCAGATGAAGAACCTTTTACGGCACTTGCATTCAAACTCCAAAACGATCCATTCGTAGGACAGCTCACATTCTTCCGTGTATATTCAGGAACTATCGAGTCAGGAACATATATCTTCAACGCTTCAACAGGTAAAAAAGAGCGATTGGGACGTATCGTGCGACTTCAGGCTGATAAGCGAGAAGAAGTAAAGAAAGTATTTGCAGGAGAAATTGCAGCAGCGGTAGGTCTAAAAGACGCTCTTACATCACATACATTCTGTGACGAAAAACACCCAGTACAGCTCGAAGTGATCAAGTTCGTCGATCCAGTGGTTTCTCTTCGAATTGAACCAAAGACAAAAGGAGACCAGGAAAAAATGGGTATGGCACTACGAAAACTCGCTAACGAAGACCCAACATTCAAGATTTCTTCAAACCCAGAAACAGGTGAGACACTCATCGCGGGTATGGGAGAGCTACACCTCGAAATCATGGTGGATCGTATGAAGCGAGAGTTCGGAGTAGAAGCAAACGTCGGTAAGCCACAAGTAGCATACCGAGAAACTATCTTGGGTGCAGCTGAAGCTGAACACAAATACATCAAGCAGACAGGAGGTAAGGGACAATACGGTCACGTTAAGCTCAATATCAAGCCTATGGAAAAACTTCCAGCAGGTGAGAAGGTCCCAAAGAACTACTCTGTATACGACGACTTCCTATTTATCGATAACATCAAGGGAGGTGTGATTCCAAACGAATTTATCCCAGCAGTAGAAAAGGGAGTATACGAAGCGATGGATCGAGGTATTGTTGCAGGTTACAAGATGGTAAATATCACTTGTGAGCTCACCTTCGGTTCTTACCACGATGTGGACTCGTCAGAAATCGCATACAAAATTGCTGCTTCACAAGCATTCCAGGATGCAGCAAAGCGAGCAAAGCCAGTTATCCTCGAACCTATTATGAAAGTAGAGGTACTTTTCCCAGAAAAATTCATGGGAGATGTGACTGGTTCTATCTCATCACGACGAGGACAGGTAG
Source organism: uncultured Candidatus Saccharibacteria bacterium (assembly GCA_964481175.1). Classification (GTDB taxonomy): domain Bacteria; phylum Patescibacteriota; class Minisyncoccia; order Phycocordibacterales; family PALSA-1337; genus JAGOVB01. The sequence goes on along the minus strand of CAYZSZ010000007.1, from coordinate 5,394 downwards.
AAGAGATGACCGAGCGAGGACAGGCAAAGGTAATGAAAGCAAAGGTACCATTGTCAGAAATGTTCGGATACACTACTCAGCTCCGATCGATGACTTCAGGACAGGGTTCAGCTACGATGGAGTTCGACCACTACGAAGTAGTGCCGCCAAACGTAGAAAAGACCATTATCGAATCACGAAAATAAGTTTCCCTAAAAGTCCCCAAAAGGGGACTTTTAGTTTATACTACAGGTATGAAGAAATATTTTATATCAAGCATTATCGCTATTGTGCTCATATTGGGTGTGGGTGCTCAGGCTCAGGCTGTGTCCTTGTCTGATTTGCGCGCAAAGATCGCCGATCTCACAGCCATGCTAGATCTTTTGGAAAAAGGGTCAAAAGAAACTCGAAAACCAGAGGTAGGTATCAGAACCGTCACACTCCCTTCAATAACCTTTGAAAAAGTATCGTACGACCCTACAACGGGTGTACTCGACATAGCTTGGAATGCATCAGGTGCATTTGGAGAAAAGGTCCTCGGTATCGACCTCATCAGAAAAGACAATCCAAAAGCTTTTGAAGTAAACTTGAGCCAAGGATACTGTGAGGTGCTTGGTGGCTGTATAAAAGTCGCATCAAAGAATGCCAGCTTCAACCTAAAAGAGTACACACGGACATACAGCGGAAAGCCAATCGACGGTGAGTACACTCTCAGATTAGAGTGTCTAAACAGGGATGGAGACAAAAGCCAGTGTCCATCGGGTAGTTTTGTTACAGAGACTGTTCGGATATCAGGCTTAAGTGCTTTGCCAGAGGTCTCAAAGAGCTCTCATATCAAAGCAGAAACAAGGGTTGAAACAGAAGAGACAGCACTATATGGCTTAAAATATAGCCTCTCAGGAAAGCCTATCACTGTGCAGAGATATGACTTCAATATCAAAAACACTTCTAATACTCGCCCTATAACTGACTTTGTCGATACTATTCAGCTTCTCGATACAAATGGGGTGGTCGTTTCGACGATCAGGGCACTCGATTTTGTAAAGATCAACGACACCGTATCACTAGCTCGTTTCACTGGACTCAATATAAAACTCCAGGATGGAGATGCGCTCTATGTGCGAGTGAATCCAAAATCAAATATCACCGGAAGAGTACAGCTTGAGGTTTCGTCACCGAAAAACGGTGTTAGATATACAGATCTAGCAAAAGTAAGTCAGATAGGTGGGGCAGGACAAGTCAAAACAAAGGTTATCATCAGTTCTGACGCTAAATAGTTGACTTTTAAACGCTATCTGGTAGTATGACGTTTACGCATTTAGCGTTGGCTTAATTTACTAGTATTTAATTTTTATCTTTACTACAAAGTAAAGCAATAATTCATATGGCAGATTTTAATAGATCAAAACCCCACGTAAACGTAGGTACTATTGGTCACGTGGACCATGGAAAGACAACTCTTACAACAGCTATCCTAGCCGTACAGGCTCGAGATGGTTTGGCTTTGGACAAGTCTTATGCAGATATTGCAAAGGGAGGTACAGTTCGTGACGCTTCAAAAATCGTTACTATTTCTCTTGCACACGTAGAATATGAGTCAAACGCTCGACACTACGCTCACATCGACGCTCCAGGACACGCAGACTACATCAAGAACATGATCACCGGTGCCGCTCAAATGGACGGTGCGATCCTTGTAGTATCAGCTCTAGACGGGGTTATGCCACAGACACGAGAACACATCCTTCTTGCTAAGCAGGTTGGAGTGCCTCAGATCGTAGTCTTCTTGAACAAGTGTGACGCTGTAGCAGAAGCAGACCTTCTTGACCTCGTTGAGGAAGAAGTTCGAGACCTCCTTACAAAGAACGGATTCGATGGAAAGGGAGCACCAGTTATTCGAGGTTCAGCTCTAAAGGCTCTCGAAGGTGACGCTACATGGTCAGCAAAGATCAAGGACCTTATGAACGCTTTGGATACATACATCCCAACTCCTGTTCGAGAAACTGACAAGCCATTCCTTATGCCAATCGAGGACATCTTCTCAATCGAAGGACGAGGTACTGTAGTAACAGGACGAGTAGAACGAGGAACGCTAAACCTCAACGACGAAGTTGAAATCATCGGTTTCACTGATACAAAGAAAACAGTTGTAACAGGTATCGAAATGTTCAACAAATCTCTCAAGCAAGCTCTTGCTGGAGACAACGCTGGACTCCTCCTCCGAGGTACTGGAAAAGACGATGTAACTCGAGGTATGGTTCTTGCAAAAACTGGCTCAGTAAAGCCACACACAGCATTTGACGCAGAAGTATACATCTTGAAGAAGGAAGAAGGAGGACGACACACACCATTCTTCACAGGATACAAGCCACAGTTCTATATCCGAACAACTGACGTTACAGGAGAAGTAACACTCGATACAGGAGTAGAGATGGTTATGCCAGGAGATACAGCAAAATTCAAGGTTAAACTCGTAGCTCCAGTAGCTCTCGAAGACAATCTACGATTTGCTATCCGAGAAGGAGGAAAGACAGTAGGTGCAGGAGTTATCACTAAAATTACAGCGTAATATACTCCCATGACTACTGCTACAAAGACAAAAAAAGTAACAAAGACAGCTGAAGGTGCAGTTACAAAATTGAGAATTCGCGTTCGTGCATACGAAAGCAAGATTCTTGATGCGTCTTTGAAGCAGATCATGGATACTGCTATCCGATACGATGTAGAGTTTTTTGGCCCAATCCCATTACCTACAGAGATCAAGAAATATACAGTTAACCGTTCTGCATTTGTATTCAAAAATGCTCGTGAGCAGTTTGAAATGCGAGTTCACAAGCGATTGATTGATATTTTGAACCCAAATCAAAAGATTATCGAGGCGCTTACAAACCTAAGCCTTCCATCGGGCGTGACCATCGATGTAAAGATGATGTAGTCATATTATTTATACTGCTATGAAATTTATTCTTGGACGAAAATTAAACATGACTCAAGTCTTCGACAAAGATGGACTTGTTCAACCTGCAACTGTGGTTGAGGCAAAGCCTGTTGTTGTGACTCAAGTAAAGACAGCAAAAACTGACGGTTATACAGCTGTGCAGATCGGAGCTGTTGAAAAGAAGATCGAAAAACTAAACAAAGCACTTCAGGGACATCTCAAAAATACTGGAGGCTTTGCTATGCTTCGAGAATTCCGAACAGACAAAGAGTCTGATATGAAGGTAGGGGACAAGATCGACCTTTCAGCATTTGCTGCTGGAGATGTTGTCGAAGTATCTTCTATTTCAAAAGGAAAAGGATTCCAGGGTGTAGTAAAACGACATGGTTTCGGTGGAGGTCCACGAACACACGGTCAGAAGCACTCAGAACGAGAGCCTGGATCTATCGGAGGAGGACTTCGAAACAAGGTTCCAAAGAAAATGAGAATGGGTGGACGAATGGGGTCTGATCATGTTACTGTGAAAAACCTAAAGGTACTTCACATTGATCTTGAGAATGGACTAGTCTTCGTAAAGGGAGCTATCCCAGGTCGACGAGGCACACCAGTAGAAATACGAGGCTAATACACTACCATGGAAACAAAAGTATACAATCAAAGCGGAAAAGAATCAGGAAAAGTAACTCTACCAGAGAGTGTGTTTGGACTTTCATGGAATGCTGACCTCGTTCACCAGGTAACTGTTGCAATGCGATCAAATGAGCGAGAACCTATTGCTCATACAAAGACTCGAGGTGAAGTGTCAGGTACAGGAAAGAAACCATGGGCACAAAAGGGAACAGGACGAGCTCGACACGGATCACGACGATCACCGATCTGGGTAGGAGGAGGAGTTGCTCACGGACCTCGAAACGACAAGAACTTTGCTCGAAAGATCAACAAGAAAACAAAGACAAAAGCACTTTTCACTATTCTTTCTCGAAAATACAAGGACGGAGAAATCCTCTTTGTGGATGCACTAGCATTCAAAGCACCAAAGACCAAAGATGCAAAAGCAGTTATGCTTTCACTCGCAGGTATCAAGGGCTTTGAAAAACTTGCAACAAAACCAAAGAACGTAGCGCTTATCGCTACCGACAAGAAAGATGTAAATCTTTCAAAGAGCTTCCAAAACTTTGGAAATGTCTCTGTCGAAGAGGCGCGAAATATCAACCCACTTTCAGTTCTTAATCATAAGTATTTGATTATGGTGAAAGATTCAATCGAAAAATTACATGACCGATAAAAAACCACAAAACGTAATAGCGTTGAAACCTCGCATCACTGAAAAAGCGGGTATTCTAGGTGAAACAAAAAACACCTACACTTTCGAAGTTCCTCGAATTGCAACAAAATCACAGATTGCATTCGCAGTGAAAAAGGCATACAAAGTAACTCCTACCAAGATCAATATCACAAACCTAAAGTCTGTGAAAAAGGCAGTGGTCATGCTGAAAAAGGGAGATAAGATAGAATTTGCATAATTTTATGATAAAACGATACCGACCACTAACCAAATCACGACGTCATATGACAACTCTCCCATTCCGAGAGTTGCTCACAACCAATGAACCTCACAAGGCGCTTACACACGGCTTCAAACGAGATGTAGGACGCAATGCCTTCGGACGCATGACTATGCGACACAAGGGAGGAGGACATAAGCGACTCTACCGAGAAATCGATTGGACTTTTGATAAGAAAGATATCGAGGCAAAGGTTACTACAGTAGAGTACGATCCAAACCGAACTGGTTTCATTTCACTCGTCGTATATGCTGACGGTGCAAAACGATACGTGCTTCTTCCTCAGGCTGTAAAAGTAGGGGACAAGATCATCACTTCTCTCAAAGCTCCGATCACTCCAGGAAACCGACTTCCTCTAAAGAACATCCCAGTAGGTACATTTGTATACAACGTAGAGCTAAAGCCTGGTAACGGCGCAAAGCTTATCCGTTCTGCTGGTTCATTTGCTCAGATCATCGCGCAGGATGCTGGTTACACTCATATCAAACTTCCTTCAACAGAAGTTCGAAAAATCATCGATACTGCATGGGCAAGCGTAGGTACTGTATCAAACCCAGAGTCACACCTTGTTACTCTTGGTAAGGCAGGCCGAAGCCGATGGTTGGGTATCCGACCTACAGTCCGAGGTACAGCTATGAACCCTGTGGATCACCCACACGGAGGAGGAGAAGGCCGACAGGGACGAGGACGACGTCGAGCAATCAACGTCTACGGTCGCCCAGTTGGTAAGGGACAGAAGACACGAACCCCAAAGAAATACTCGAATGCATTTATTGTATCTCGTCGTCGAGTAGGTAAGGTCAAAAATCTTGACTAGTAGCCATATTTTGTATAGTATTCAATCTCATGACACGATCACTTAAAAAAGGTCCATACGTAGCAGAGCGACTCCTTCAAAAGATCGCCGGCAAG
>CAYZSZ010000006.1:0-46828 GCA_964481175.1 uncultured Candidatus Saccharibacteria bacterium | reverse complement strand
ATGATATTGTTGAAAAATCTCCCGACTGGAAACATCAAGGATATTCTTTGAGTATTTGGAATAATGGCAGAAATGTTTTGAAAAAACTGGGTTTGGACGGCGTTTTCGATGAGGCCGGTACACGTATTAAAAATTATTGTATTTATGATGGGAAAGGAAGTCTTCTGAAAAAATATAATCTGAAGGATTTTTATAGCACCTACGGAATGGCGTTAAATTTGATAAAACGAAGTGATTTGCACGAGTGGTTGATGAGTAGAATTGACGCTTCAAAAATAACTATGAATACGTCAGTTGAATCGATTGATCAGACCAAGGAGAAAGTACGCGTAACATTCACAGACACAACTGTTAAAGAGTACGATTTGGTGATTGGAGCTGATGGAATTCACTCAAAGGTTCGCAACATGCTTTTTCAAAAAGATGTGCAGAAGGTGAGTAAGTGGCGTGTGTGGTATACGTGGATCGATAATAAATATAAAACTGAAGCAACAATATCCGAATACATTGAACCTTCAGAATTTATTTCTATTTTTGATAGCGGAGACAAAACGCTGGCGATTATCGCAACTCTCAGTCACAACATTCTATGGGATGATCCGAAAGGGAGGATAGATCGGTTGGTACAAGATTTTAAAGATGAGACTGCAATGGTTCCTCAAATCCTTGAGCACATAAAAGACGAAGAAATAATTCCAGCTGATTTAATACATATTAGGTTAAAAAAGTGGGTAAATGGACGAGTGGTTTTACTGGGCGATGCTGCGCATGGTTTCGAGCCATACGCAGGGATCGGGGGATCAATGGCCATGGAAGATGGGTATGTTTTGTCTGGAGAACTGATGAAGATTTCTGACACGTACTCGCTTGAAAAAGCACTACATACGTACGAAATTAAAAGAAGAAAGAGAGTAAATGTTGCCTGGGGCCTTACATTTAAAATGAAAGCATGGGCGCTCATAGATTCAAAAATATTGCGTAAGTTAGTTAATTTAATCGTCCCGTATTTTCCTGAGAAGTATTTTGTTAAGGACTATAATGCTCTATTAAAGGAGGAGATCTAAATTTCCTGACACCCTCCACCACCGCACCTCAAGGTTTGATATACTCTAAACATGGAAACCAAACATGCTATAAAAACTTCTGACGGTAAGGTCATAGAGGGTATTCTGAGAGGTAGCTTAGATAAGCCACTCATTCTCCTCGTCCATGGTCTTTGTGGAAGCATGAATGAGGCGATGCACTATAATGCTGCGCGATATTTTGAAAAACATGGTTTTGCTTCATTTCGTTTTAATCTATATTCCTATGAGAAGGATAATAGAAAGTTGCATGAGTGTACTCTTAAAACTCACGGAAAGGACATTGATACGGTATTACAGTATCTTCAAGGAAAGGGTATAAAAGGAGTATATGCTATCGGGCATAGCTATGGCTTTCCTTCAATTTTGCATGTAACAGAAAAAGATATGATCATCGCTATTGTTTCTTGGGATGGTTCGGTCTTACCTCGAAGTGACTTTCAGAAATTACAAGTTATCAATGAACCTATTAAGGGCCGTTTGTTGGATGAGGGATATATGGCGGTAATGGGAGATGCAATGGTCGTAGAAGAAGGAATTGTAGATTCTGAAAGGCTTGCAAAGGAATTTAAAAAACCAATAAAATTTATTACCATCGCAGAAGATGGGAATCTTGAGGGAGGTCGGAAACTTTATGATAATCTTCCAGGGGAAAATGAATTTACAGTAATTGAAGGCGCATCTCACTGTTTTGTTGAAGACGGAAAGCAGGAAGAGCTATACGAGGAAACCGTTCATTGGATTAGAAAATTTATTTAGTGTTCATACTTACAAGCACCACACCAGCAGTTTGATATACTTTCCATATGGAACAACGAATTGATACAAAAAAAGAGTTCTCATTACTCAAACGTGCACAGAGCTTTTCGCATGCGGGTAGGGGAGTCCGTCTTTTTCTAAGGACTACACACAATGCATGGATACATGTACTCGTACTGCTTCTCGCTATTGGCCTAGGCTTTTATTTTGATATTACTCATATCGAATGGATGATCCTGGTTTTGACTGGAGGCTTTGTTTTGGCTGCTGAGGCCTTTAATACAGCAATTGAAATCGATATAGACCTCACTTCACCGGAATACCATCCGTATGCGCGTGACACGAAAGATGTGGCTGCGGGAGCGGTGCTTATATCTGCCATAGTTGCAGCTGTGGTCGGGTTACTTATTTTTGTGCCTTATATAATACTTTTGATATGAAAAACATTATTTTTGATTGGTCTGGCGTGGTGAGAGATACGGTGACAAATCAAATGTGGATTGTGAACAATATATTTAAGAAATACGGAGTAGGAGAGATAACTACTAAAGAATTTAGAGAAAACTGGACCCAACCACCTGCACTTTTTTATCAAAAATACTTGCCAAAAGGGTACGATGAAGCAGGGCGCTCAAAACTGTTTCAGGAACTACAGCTTGACCCGGCCTGCCCAAAAGCAACTTCCTTTCCAGAAGTGGTGACGCTTATGCATAAATGCAAAGACAAAGGACACTTTCTCACTGTAGTGAGCTCTGATTTCCCAGAGACATTGATCCCTGAGGTGCGAGACTACGGACTCGAAGGTGTCTTTAGTAAGATTGTCACAGATGCAAATGACAAATTGGGACCTGTAAAAGAGATAATAAAAGAAAATAATCTGAATTTAGAAGGTACTTTTTTTGTTGGTGACAGTAATCACGAAATTGATGTTTCAAAAGAAGTGGGAATCAAAAGTGTCGCGGTGACCTGGGGATTTACCAGCAAACAAAAGCTGAGCTCCAGAAACCCTGATTATATTGTCGACACAGTAGAGGAACTAGAAAATGTTATCTTATAAGCATCCAAGATGACCACTTTTGCTATATATACAGATATCATCCTCACAGATAAGCCAGAATGGCTTGATGCATATAGAAATGCACACAACCAGATCAAATACGATGATCATGTGACTTTGGTGCAGTCTCGTAAAATCTCTGAAGAGGATGTAGAGAGAATAAACAATACACTAACCGACTTCTTTAAGAGTACGCCTTTCCAACAGATACCGGTTATATTTGATCGCATTGATATTGATGAAAGTGGGGTAGAGGACAATGACGGGTGTATTTTGGTCCTGACTGATAATAAGGATATTTTTGAGCTACAAAAGTCGCTCGTAAGTTTACTTACAAAATATAATGATTATGCTGCACCGAAGACTGAGTTATATGAAAAAGATTTTAGACCGCACATCACTATTGTCGACAATTTGAATAAAGAAAGATTTAATATTGCAAAAGCTGATTTGAGACAAGATGTGGTTGTAAAAGGAATTATTACAAAAGTTATCCTTGGAGTTGTTTGTGATGGAGAGAAAAGAGAATTTATATTCGGCTTAAGATCCTAGTCTCTCAGTTATCTAGTAGGGAAAGAGTTGTGTATAATATACCCATGAAAAAGATAATCATTTTGATCGTTGTTGTGCTTGTAGCTATTTTTGTATATCCAAAATCATATATTTCATCTCCCGGCCACGTCACCGCAGAAATGTATGTCGAATTTGAGCGCACAGCTCCAAGTTGTCTCGGCTATAGCTATCTCACAAATGGTGAAGCAATGGCAGCAGATGCTCCAGGGAAGAGTTTGTGTTTTGGGTGGTTGAAGAAGAACTCTACGCTCGTGACCGTTGAGGCCCCTGTCGTTTCTAATGAGGACAATTGGAAAACGTACCAAAATTCAAAATTCGGGGTTACTTTTAAATACCCTTCAAATTTAGCGTGGAATGGAGATGGTATCGATATTAAACGCAATGATTTCGCATGTAAACTCCTTGTTGATTTTGCTGAAGTGAATGAACTAGAAAAAAACAAAGGGACTGATAATGATATTTATACTGCGATGTCAGTGTGTTTGTTTGATGGAAAGAATGTTAATGCATTAAACAACTATAAAACATCTGAGTCAGAAGCTGTTTTGAGTGTGAACGGGTACAAGGTACTACTGTTTGCTCCAGCTTCAATCTTGAAAGAGGTAAGTGGTACTTTCAAAAGTATAAATTAGTATTTTAGATAGTTTGTTGACATAGCCTACATTTTCCTCTAGTCTTCACCTCGAAGCTCTTTACGCGTTTGTGAGGAGTACAACAATCAAACAAGGAGTGTAACTTGAAACCAGTTGAGAGAATTCCGTACCTCGGAAAGGATATGAGGGCTGAGAGCGTTGTTCCGATCGTTCTCGTGTATCTCATCGGCGAAATCGGTAGAAATCCACACGTGCTCCTGATGCGGCGGGGCAGTGGCGTGGCCTATATGAAAAACGCCTGGTCCACTATTGCTGGTGTTGTCAACGGAGACATCAATCTCAGGCGGCAGGCGTCTATTGAAATCACCGGGGAGACCAGCCTGCTCCAGAATGAATTCAGCCATCCCGAACTGATCAACACATTTCAGGATCATGACCCGGATAACAACAAAGTCTGGGTGTGTAATCTGATGGTGTCGCATGTTTGCTTGTCCATGGAGACTGCTGCCGATCTCGGTATGCGTCTCGACTGGGAGCACAGCGAGGCCGCGTGGGTGCCGCTCCAGGTCATCATCGACAAGCTCGACGGGAAAGACCCCGAGGATCCCACTGCGAAGGCTGTCCTGTGTGATGAGCCGGTGACGCCTGATTTTTGGCTCAACCTTGGGCGGATGCGGCCCGAATTTGAGCGAATGCTCCGACGGTAGTACAAAGAGTTCGCTGTTCTGTATACTGAACACCTCAAGCCCGCGGCAAAAACCGGCGGGCTTTGTTATAATCAATACATGAATTTACGCTACATAGTTGCTGGAGTAGTCCAAAAGGATAATTCGATTATTCTAGGGAAAAAAGCTAAAGGTGTACCTCCATATCCAGATGTATGGCATACACCTGGAGGGGGAGTTGAAGATGTTGAACGAGCAAAGGATCTATTCGAAAAAGCAGATTTCGATAATGAATATTTCCATTCTGAACTAAAGAGAGAGTTACGAGAGGAGTTAGGGATTGAGGTAAAAAATATAAAATGCATTGTGCCAGAGTATCGAAAGGTACCAAGAGAAGGGGATTCATACTATGCTGATTACGGACCAACGCATTTTTATTTTCTCGAATACATCTGTGATTACTCCTCGGGCACATTACAGGCGACTGATGATCTAGCTGAGGCTATTTGGGTAGATAAAAAAGATATTAAAAACTACAAACTTACACCACCGAGTCAAGAAATGTACAGAGAGTTGAGGTGGATCTAATTTGTTATACTCAATACATGAAAGAAATCGAAATCAAGGCACGCATCAGACATCCAGAGGAAGTTGTAAAGAAATTAGAAGGCATGGGCTGTTCTTTTTCAAACTCTATTCGCCAAACGGACACGGTGTATACCAAAATCGTAGGGAATGTAGAGGAGTATTTGACCAACGATCACTATCTCCGCATTCGAGAAAAGAGTGATGGGCGATTTGTTTTTACTTTTAAAAAACCACTCTCAAAAACAGTGCTCACAAAAGCCGAATATGAAACAGAGATAAAAGATGCAAAAGAATTTGAGCAAGCGTTGTTACATATGGGATACAAGCCTGCAAATAAAGTGATCAAAGAGCGTCGTACTGGATATATCAACGATATAGAAATCTGTATCGATGAAGTCGTCGGTCTCGGTTCATTTATCGAAGTTGAAAAGAAAACTGATCAGGATGAAACAGAAGTAAGAAAAGAATTAAATAGTTTTTTGGATACGCTCGGTGTCTCTGTCGATGATCAGATACACAAGGGGTATGATATTATGGCTATTGAAAATAAAATATAATGAAAATCATCGGACTCACTGGACACCAGTCTTCAGGAAAAGACACGGCAGCAGAGGTGCTTGCAGAGCAAGGTTTTTTACATATTTCAACTAGTGATTTGATTCGTGTAGAGATGAGAGAGCTCGGTATCCCTACAGATCGCGATCATATACGAGAGTTTGCAACAAAAAAGAGATCAGAAAGAGGTGCGGGATATTTGGCAGAACTAGCTAGTCTCAAAGCAACAGAAAAAACTGTTATATCTGGATTGAGAAATGCAGAAGAGGTGGAGATTTTGAGAAATAAGTTTGGAGCTGACTTTTGTCTCGTGGTTATCGACGCACCACTTGAAACTCGTTACAAATGGGCTTTGGCTCGGAATAGAGAAACAGACCACATCACCTTTGAACAGTTCGCAGAACAACAGCAAAAAGAACGAGCGAGTGCTTCCCAGCAAGTCGATATCATCATCGCCATGGCAGACAAAACTATCGTGAATGATGGCTCACTCGAAGATCTAAAGAAAAAAGTAATGGAATTGGTATAATGCCTTTATGAACATACAACGCGACATAGAACTACTCTTTGAAATCAGTGCTTTTCGCCATGTACAGCGGACCTGGAAGCGTTTTTTGAATCCCGATGTTGCAAACTGTGCTGAGCATACTTGGCGCGTGGTTTGGACAGCTCTCACAATTGCTAAACATGAGGGAGGGGTGGACCAGGAAAAGCTTTTGAAGATGGCACTCATGCATGACTTGGCAGAAAGCAGGACGGGCGATGTCGACTATATTTCTCGGCAATATACACAGCGAGATGAAGAAAAAGCTGCTAGTGATATATTTGGCGGCACTATTCATCAGGATGAGATAGAACTTCTGAACGAATACATAAAACGTGAAAGTAAAGAAGCAAAAATTGTAAAAGATGCGGACAATCTTGATGTTGAGCTTGAGCTTTTAGAGCTGGAACATAAGGGACATAGCCTTGGTGCTATATGGAATAAGGATCGAAGAGAAGTAGTGTATCCAAAACTTTTTACTGAGACTGCAAAGAAAATGTTTGATGAAATTCATCAGACCAATCCTCACAACTGGCATTTAAACGGACGCAACAGAATAAATGCAGGGGATTGGAAAAAAAGTAAGGTATAATAGTGAAATGAAAAAAGCAGATTTTGTTCCTCGTACTATCCTCCATCTCATATTTCTCGGCATCAGTGTCGCACTCGCACTCGCGGCGACTCAGTATGCAAATACATTTGTAGGTCCTGTCATCCCTGATCTTATTCTCGATCACGTGACTCGAGTCGATACTAGTTTCTTTTTCTATCAAGGTGCAGTGATCCTTATCGGCTTTGTACTCCTCATCGTTATCAGAGTTCCGCGATATATTCCATTTACTCTGGCATCAGTCGCATTGTTTTATTTGATCCGAACCCTGCTCATGGTCACCACACATTTGCCGTCACCACATATCTCTACTGGGGCTGACCTATTTTTTTCAGGGCATACGGGATTACCATTCTTGCTCAGCCTCATTTTCTGGAAATATCCAGTATTACGATATTTTTTCCTAGTCGCTTCTGTCGTCGCTGGAACCACAGTCCTGTTGTCGCACGTACACTACTCGATCGATGTACTCGCCGCTCCTTTTATTACGTATTCAATATTTGTTTTATCCAAGAAAATCTTCAAAAGAGAGTATGGCTTTGTCACTTCTAATTTCTGAGGCGTATATTTTTATCAAAAAACAGGCTTTCTCTGCTTTGTTTGGTGGTTTGATGCTGTTTTTCTTGGTCCTTACGAAATATATTGAAGTCCCAGGAATTCATCGGTATGATCTCCTATTTGTCATTGCGGTTATAGTTCAGGTAGTGTTAATTGTTACAAAATTAGAGGAGCCGAGGGAGGTATTGGCAATCATCATCTTCCATGTGTCAGCGATGGGTATGGAGATTTTTAAAACATCGCCATCGGTCGGTTCGTGGGCGTATCCTGATCCGGCCATATTAGCGATCGCAACGGTGCCTCTATTTACTGGGTTTATGTACTCGTCGGTGGGGTCATACATTGCTCGGTCATGGAGAATAAACAACTTTGTTTTCCGTCAGCTCCCTCGACCAAGTATATTGGCGTTCACGGGACTTTTGATTTACGTAAACTTTTTTACAAATCATTTTGTATATGACGTCCGATGGATTATCTTTGCTTTACTTATAGTTATGTTTTGGAAAACAAAGTTTTATGTGACCCTCACTAAAAGTGTATACCGCATCCATCCACTTATCGCCAACGCGTTACTCGCACTGTTTGTTTGGTTTGCAGAGCAGATTGGTACATTTGCTCGGGCATGGGTATACCCACATCAGGCAACAGGGTGGCACCCAGTCTCATTTCATATGTTTACCTCGTGGTATTTGCTCCTCGTCTTTTCTTTCATTATTATCGCGCTTATATATAGAAAAAAATAGGCCGGCACCCCGTGGTGCCGACCATTCTGCCCTGCATCTTGTTGCCCTAGTAGCGGGCACTGTTCGGCTTGCCGCGCTCCGCATCTCGCTCGGCGAGGATCCGAGCCTCGCGAGACTTCATCTTGTTCTTGCGGTGTTCCTCCTGCTTCTTCGATCGGTTGCTGTTTGCCATAACTGCGTGTCCTTTCTCCCGTTAGGGAATGGGTTCAATGAACGATAGTACAAAAATATCGATTGCCTGTCAAACGATTTTTGCTATATACTGTGGATATGAAAATAAAAGAAATTGCCTTTGTTTGTTATAACGTAAAAAGTGTCGACGAATCTCGCAAGTTTTATGAAGAAGTTTTGGGACTTGTCGCACCCAAAGACCAAGAAGCAGGAGCTCCATGGATCGAGTATGATTTGGGCCCAGGAGCAGCGCTCGCTTTGGGAACTTGGGAAGGGTGGAATCCAGGTACAGAAGGAGCGACTGCAGCTCTCGAAGTAGAAGATTTTGATATTGCAATAAAAGAATTGAAAGAGAAAAAAGTAAAATTTATCCTCGAGCCGATGGATGTGCCTTCGTGTCATATGGCAGCAATCTCTGACCCAGACGGGAACAAGCTCATGATCCACAAAAGAAAGAAATGAAATTCTTTTTTATTTCAGAAGGAGACAAAGTAAAAGACGAAAAGGTGATTGATTACACCTCTCGGATCAGTCACTATTTTCCGTGTGAATGGAAAACCAGTATTTCTTATGATGAAAAGGATTTTGTCATTCTTCTAGACGAAACTGGAAAAGAACTCACTTCGCCAGAGCTTGCACAATTTATCGAAAAGAGATGTATGGATAGCGGTAAACGAGTCGTCTTTATCATCGGTGGAGCGTACGGTGTTACACAAGAGATAAAAGACAGAGCTGACTTTATCTGGTCACTGTCAAAACTAGTTTTCCCACACGAAATTGTGAGAATTATCCTCGCTGAACAAGTGTATCGCGCATGTACTATTATGCGGAATGAAAAGTATCATCACGCTTAGGACTGCCTGGGAAAAAGGCATTTGTTCGACGTTTGTAGGCATCGTAAAGTGGATTGTCTTTGTATTTTTCTTCGAGCATTGGTATCCCAGATACTTTAAGTAGGAGATAGGTGATGATGAGGGGACTCACGATGGCCCACCACGCGCCCACACTCAATGCCACGACATATAGACCCCACCACATAGTCACTTCTCCAAAATAGTTTGGGTGACGGGTGAGTGCCCAGAGACCCGAGTCCATGATCTTGCCCTTATTCTCAGGATTTTTTATAAACTGATCGAGCTCGTAGTCACCAACTGCTTCAAAGTAAAATCCAACAGCCCAGATGATAAAACCGAGGAAGGCAAGTGCGGTATACCCAGGTACCTGCGTTGCATTTACGGCGATAGTTACGCTCGATATACCGACAATGATCGCTCCTTGGAGAACATATATCTGAAAAAAGCTACGCAGCTTGAACCACTTCCAGGTGTCACGCCATTTTTTGTATCGAAAATCTTCGGGTCCGCCATAGTTTCTTTTAAAGATACGCAGTGCGAGACGGAATCCCCACACCGCGATACAAAGCCCAACGATGACTTGGGGGAGAGTGCCAAAACTCGATATCGATGCGACGATCAGGATAAAGCCGATGCCGTAGGCAGTATCGACAATACTATTGTCTTTCTTGATGAGAGACAGAATAAACAATGCTGACATGTAAAGCGCGATGATAACAGCACTGATAAGAAATAAATTTATAATCATATTATGTTATTTTAACACCCCAAGGGCTGGCATGAGGCAGTCTATGCTTTCGAGATAAAGTAAATTGGTAAAGTGAAAATACTATGGTTATTACAGTCGCTATTCCTTTGTACATGATCCACTGATCGGGAGTGAGTAGGGCTCGCGCGATTTCGTTTGTGATCGCTAAGAGGACAAAAAGGAAACCCCAGCGACGTGCGAGGATGAGCCAGCCTCGGTCGCTCATGTCAAAAAGAGACTCAAATAATGGCTTTAATAGGCTCTTTTTCATGTACACTCCAGCAAGTAGGGCGATTCCAAAGACGAGATTGTAGAGTGTGTCTTTAAAAATTATGAAAAAAGGATTATCCAGAAAATAACTAAGTAATCCAAAGACTATGATGGTAAGTGCGACAATGAGCGGGAACCATGCCACCTTTTTATTTTTAATAACATTAAATAAGAGTGCAAAGATTGTTGCAATCACGAAAATCAATACAGATGCGTTGAATGGATAAATGCGGGAAACAAAAAGGAAGACCAGTATCGGACCGAACTCGATGAGTAGCCCAAGATAGAATTTATTAAGCATAGCTATAGTATAATATGAATATGATCAAATACATCATTTCATTTGTAGTGACGATAGTTTCGACTGCAGCTATAGACTATGTGTGGCTCGGGCTTATCATGAAGGATTTTTATGTAAAAGAGCTAGGAAAAGCGATCGTCCCAAACATCCCGGCGGCGATCGGGGTATACGTGGCTATGGCATTGTTGATTTTTATATTCGTTTTGCCGATCGCTGGTCCGTCATATGTGAGAGTAATCGGCTTCGGTGCGCTATTTGGCCTACTGACGTATGCATTTTATGATCTCACAAATCTCGCAATACTTTCTACGTGGACTACACGGTTGGCAGTAGTAGATATAGTATGGGGGACAGTGCTATGCGCAATTGTGTCTGTGATCGCATACTCTTTGCTAAAATAATGAAACGATACTACCGAGACTTATTGATCGATATTTTGATCATCATATGCACCACAATTATCACTCTCTATGTGGTGAAGGTAAGTGGCTTTCAGGTTACACCAAATATCCTCTCGGTCTTTATAGCGGGTGTATTTTTTACATCAGCTTTTACGATTGCGCCTGCTGCTATCGTGCTTGCACACTTGAGTCAGTCGTTGCCGATCCCAACTGTCGTCATTGTCGCTGCTCTTGGGGCAATGATAGGGGACTATGTTTTGTTTGTGTTTATTAGAGACAAGTTCAGTCGAGATGTGCTCAGAGTACTCCATCATTTTCATATCAAATTCTTTCTGAGATCATTTCACGTCGGATTCCTCAAATGGCTTTCTCCCATTATCGGAGCAGCAATTATCGCGTCACCGCTACCCGATGAGTTTGGCATCATGCTTATGGGCGTCTCAAAAATGCGAACTCGATACTTCTTATTATTGACGTTTGTCATGAATATGATCGGAGTGATGAGTGTTGTTGGCTTTTCCCGCTTATTTTAGTACTATATCCCTATGAACAGAATTGCATTATGGATTTTATTTTTCGCAGTTATCGGACTGATTATTTGGGGAACTGTTGAGGGGATTAAAAAGGGAGCAAAGACCGCAGGAGTACTCAGTATCCCTGTGACCGCACAAGATTGGCAAAAGGGAGCAACCAGCTCAGATATCGTGCTTGTTGAGTACAGTGACTTTCAGTGTCCTGCTTGTGCTGCATTTGAACCTGTAGTCAAAGAGATTACAACGGAGTTTCCTCAGATTACGTTTGTGTACCGCCACTTTCCTTTGATTATGATTCACCAAAATGCAGATTTAGCTGCAGGGGCTGCTGAAGCTGCAGGTAATCAGGGCAAGTTCTGGGAGATGCACGACCTACTATTTGAAAAACAAAAGGAGTGGGAATTTTCAACTACCTCAAAGATATTTTCAGACTACGCAGCTACACTAAAGCTAGATGTCGAAAAGTTTAATACAGACATCACTTCTGCAGAAACTCGAAAAAAGATAAATGATGTGTATCGAGGTGGGGTACAGTCAGGGGTAAATGCTACTCCGACATTCTTCCTCAACGGCAAGCAGGTGAGCCCTAGATCAGTCGATCAATTTAAACAACTAATCAAAGATGCTCTCGCAACTACAACAGTTTCTCAGTAAATATATTGTCGTATTCTTTATCATCGCAGGTCTTGGCTTTGCAGATGCGACATTTTTAGCGGTCGAACACTTTTTGGGTGTTATCCCACCGTGCAGTATCGGAGGTTGTGAGCAGGTAACGACAAGCGTGTATTCAAAGATATTTGGTATACCGGTTGCCTACACTGGTGTCGCGTACTACTTGGCGGTGCTTGTACTCCTCGTGCTGTTTTTTGATTTAAAAAAACCATTGTTTGTGAAAGGGATATTTGCCCTCACTACGACTGGATTCCTCTTTTCTCTGTATTTCACATTCCTACAATTCTTTGTGATCAAAGCGATCTGTCCGTACTGTCTCTTCTCAGCACTTACTTCTACTGTGCTGTTTTTACTTTGTTGCTGGGGTGCTCGACGCAACTAGGCTCGGGATCAATTTCTTTAGACTATCAAAATCTTGGTATCCAGAATGGGTGACGTCATTTATGACAACAGCTGGAAGCTCTTTTATCTTGTGGATAGAGATGAGGGTTTTTAGTGCATTCACATCGAGATCATAGTCAAAGCTGTACACGCGGACTCCTGGATTCTTTTCCCGAAGTGAGGTGAGGACGTAACCCTGCTTTCGACAATCATCACATGAGAGGGAGCTATAGAAGTACAAAATAGAACGAGGTCGATCACCACACTTTTCCGCAATTTTTTTCATCAAAATATAGTCCTTGATCTGGAGTAGGGAATAGAATTTCTTTAGTGTGATCACATCTTCGTCGGCTATACCTTTTTGTTCTTCTGCGTAGGTTAGTTTGTCTGAGAGTACATTGAGCTCGCTTGAGAGTGCATTGCCACCTATCTGGCTACACTTTATCTCTTCAAAAAGTGAAAACTGAGTTTCAAGTGAAAGGATATCGATCGAGATTTTGTCCTCGATAGATTTTAGCTGATTAAGCTTTTTATTATTGAGAAAGTTGCTGATTGAGAAAGCAGTAAAGAATATAAAGCAGGTGAGGACAAATACCAGCACATACTTGCGAATGTTTATTTGCATAGGCTATACCTTATCTCCACGGAGCCTTTTTGGCAAGGACTACGTTGTAGACGGACTTTCCGAGCCAGATAGGAGCGATAAAGCCGTATGCAAATAGAAAGTACACAATGTCGAGCGATGGTTTGATTGATCCAGTAGACACCTTTCGCCCGATAAAGAGTATGGTAATAGCAATACTTACGACAACGAGTGCGAGTAAGCTGTATGCATCAGTGTTGATGTAGAACCAGTCAAATGAAAAACTAAACTTTGGAGCATGGATCCCGATGATAGACCAACGATATACATCTTCAGAAATATTCAGTGTCGTGTAGTAAAGCAAGTTACCGAATATATATAGTGCTGCAATAGTTGATATAAAACCAAAGGGGAGGGTGAGAAGGGCGATGTTGCCATACTTTGGGTTAAAGAATAAGTGCTTGTAGTCCATCAAGTTTCTGAAAAAGCCGTAAGTCCATCTGACGCGCTGAACATGCAGACGCTTTAATGTGTTTGGTGTGATGGTGTAGACCAGGGCTCGAGGACAGTTCAAAATCTTGTAGCCATGCATCTGGATACGACAAGCTATCTCCATGTCTTCAGTATTGTGTGCATGTTTGAAACCTCCGACAGTGGCAAATATACTTCGTCTGAAAATAGAAAAAGGACCGGGGGTGACGTGGAGTGCATTTAGTTTGCCATACATCCATCGAGTAAAGGTACCGATCTGATACTCGACACGCTGCATGAGTTGGAGAATGTTTTTCGGATTGTGCACGACCATGTTTGGTGTAACCGCCATGACTTTTTTGTCAGCAAAATACGGGATCATGTTGCGAAGCGCATCGGGATGTACCTCAGAGTCTGCATCCAAGCAACCGATAAACTCTGCTGTTGAAAGGGCGATACCTCTATTGAGCGCAGTAAACTTCCCACCATTTTCTTGGTGTATTACTTGTACACGTGGGCCTTCGAGAGTCTTTGCTACAGACAGAGTGTTGTCGGTGCTCCCATCATCGATGATCATGATAGAAAGTTTTTCAGCAGGATAGTTGAGAGCGAGGAGAGAGTGGACTGTTTTTGTCAGTGTTTTTGCCTCGTTAAAACAAGGTACCGTAATAGAAACCGTCGGGAGGTCTTTTGGAGTATCTTCTGCTACAGTGTCTGATTCAAAAAAAGTGATGAGGAGGAAGAGCTGGATATAGAGGCTGCAGAAGATAAATATGAAGAGGATAATTAAGTTGATATCCATGACTATAGACTATAGCTCAAAAAAAGCTTAAAATCAAAGGAATGAAGAAAATTAACAAAAAGTATACCATCATAGGTGCAATCGTTCTGATTGTGGTCATTATTATTATTGCGAGCTCAGGAAAAGGGGATGCTGCGTTTGAGTCTGCCCCCGTTGCTATGGCTGATGTGATTCAAGACGTCGATGTAACAGGGAAGATTGCTCCAGAACAAAAAGCAGATCTAGCTTTTGAAAAGACAGGAGTCATATCACTCGTTTCTGTAAAAGTCGGTGACAAAGTCGTCCGTGGACAGGTGCTCGGCTCGCTCGATACACGCGAGGCTCGCGCATCATACCAGGCTGCACAGGCAAATGTCCTTTCAGAAAAAGCAAAACTCGACGAGTCACGAAAGGGGACTCGAGGAGAAGAGCTCACCATCTCAGGACAGACATATTCAAATGCAGTGCGAACATTTAACAACATTATGCGAGACACGTTTGCTCAGATCGACAATACACTGAGATCAAACAGTGACTCAATGTTTAACAATGCTGACAGCTCGTATCCGACACTAAAAGTGACTGTCTCTACTGATGCACGCAAAAAAGAGCTGGAGTCACTCCGACTTAAGATCACTGAAGCGATCACGGATTGGAATAAAAACTATACAAATGCAAATATAGATCAGTCTTTGAATCTGACTCGTAGTACACTTACTCTCACAAAAGATTTTTTGACCAAGCTTCAAAACTATATCAAAGATCCAACAGATTCAGAACGTGAGGTTATTTTGACTACCATAAAAGCCGTCACTACTATCAATACAAACTTTATCGATGCACAGGCCTCATACGACAATGCAAAGGGAGAGTATGTTTTGAAACGAGCAGGTAATACAAATGAGTCGATCGAATCACAGCAAGCAAAATACGAGCAAGCTGTAGCGCAAGCTGCAAGTGAGGCAGCAGCACTCGAAAAGATGACCATCACCGCTCCATTTGATGGGATTGTTACATTAGTCGAACCTACATTGGGCGAGACAATGTCAGCAAACGTTACTGCATTTACCGTGATGACCGCCGACCAATACAAAATAGAAGTATTTGTACCAGAATCAAACATCTCAAAAATCAATCTTGGCAATCTTGCAAAGGTTACTTTGGATGCATACGGCAAAGATACATTCTTTGATGCAAGTGTATCGCGGATCGATCCTGCGGAAACTGTTGTTGAAGGCATTCCTACGTACAAAGTGACGCTCACCATTGCTCCTGATCCACGCATCCGCTCTGGTATGACTGCAGATATCAATATCATCACCGCACAAAAGTTTAATATCTTGAGCATCCCAACTCGAGCGATCATCGAAAAAGATGGGCAGGTATTTGTACGAAAAGTAAATGGTGAAAAATACACCGAAGTTCCTGTCGTGATCGGTCTACGTGGATCAAATGGAAATACAGAGTTGCTAAGCGGACTTGCAGCGGGGGATATCGTTGTTACAAAGGTAAAATAATATGTACGAACTCATAGACAGTGGTGACGAACAAAAGTTAGAACGTTTTGGTGACGTCGTTTTGTCTCGCCCCGATCCACAAGCACTTTGGCCAAAACTAAAACCAGAATTATGGAAGAGTGCCGATGCTACCTATCAACGGAACCAAACAGAAGGGAAATGGGTCTATGCAAAAAAGATCCCTGAATCATGGAATATCGAGCATGGAGGTATCTCTTTTATAATAAAACCAACAGCTTTCAAACACACAGGACTTTTTCCAGAGCATGCTTCGAACTGGGAATGGCTACGCAAAGTCACACCAGCAGGAGGAGAAGTGTTGAACCTCTTTGGATACACTGGCGGTGCGAGCCTCGCTTGTGCTCAAGCTGGTGCAAAAGTCGTGCACGTAGATGGATCAAAATCTGCGGTGACATGGGCACGAGAAAACGCCGAGCTCTCAAAGCTCGCTGACAAACCGATCCGTTGGATCGTAGAAGATGTTCGAGTTTTTGTTGAACGAGAGATAAAACGTGGTCGCAGATACGACGGTATCATCATGGATCCACCAAGCTTTGGTCATGGGGCAAACAAAGAGTTGTGGAAGATCGAACAAGATTTTCTACCACTTGTAGAAAACTGTAAAAAACTTCTTTCAGATAATCCGGCATTCTTTTTGATCAATGGATACGCAGCAGGATACTCTCCGATTGCCTATGCAAACAACCTGCTGGACTTGGGAGGTAAGATAGAAAAAGGAGAGCTCACGATTCAGGAAAAAGACGGTGGTAGACTACTACCGTGTGGTATATACGCACGATGGACAAAGTAAACGTATTGTACGAAGACAATCATCTCGTCATTGTGGCAAAACCCGCAGGTGTATTGATCGACGAGCTTCAAGAGCACGTAAAAGGATACATAAAAGAAAAATACAATAAACCCGGCAATGTATTTCTAGGTATGGTGCATCAGCTCGATCGCAATGTGTCGGGGATAGTTTTGTTTGCAAAGACTTCAAAAGGTGCCGCTCGTCTCTCGGAGCAGTTTCGACGACACACCGTTGAAAAGGTCTACGAAGCAAAAGTAGAAAACTTTGAATCACTACCTGATCATGGGATCTTGATCAACTGGTTGGTCCACGATGAAAATAAAAATATCGCTTCGGTCTTTGATGAAGAGGTTCCAAACAGTAAATTTTCTGAGCTTTCATACAAAAAAATAAAAGATAGAGTCAAAATTATTTTAAAGACAGGTAGACAACATCAGATCCGAGCACAATTTGCTCATTTCGGGCATCCACTCGTGGGGGACACAAAGTACGGAAGTAAACAGAAGTTCGACGATAAACATATCGAACTGTGTGCTGTCTCACTTTCATTTACAACAGCTACAGGAGACGAAAAAAAGACAATAGTGTATAATGCCTTTCATGGAGACAAATAAACAATATTTATTCGGTGGAGGCGCGATTCTTGTCGTCCTTCTATCGCTATACGTCGCAGTTTTATCAGTAAAGGAGTGG
This sequence comes from uncultured Candidatus Saccharibacteria bacterium, assembly GCA_964481175.1. Lineage (GTDB taxonomy): Bacteria > Patescibacteriota > Minisyncoccia > Phycocordibacterales > PALSA-1337 > JAGOVB01. The sequence continues at coordinate 29,314 of CAYZSZ010000006.1, read as the reverse complement.
AAGTCACTACGATATATCGGTGGCGAAAATAGCCAAGGATACATCACAGTGTCAGGAGAGGGGGAGGTAGTGGCTGTTCCAGATCTAGCAACTTTTACTTTTAGCGCAGTTGAAACTGCAAAGACAGTAAATGTCGCTCGAGATGCAGCAACTCTTTCTATCAACAAAGCACTTGATATCGTAAAGAAAGCAGGTGTCCCAGAGTCTGATATCAAAACAGCAGGTTACTCAATCACTCCAAAATACGAATACTCAGGAGGCGATTGTAATGTTTACCGATGTACATCTGGCAAGCAGACATTTGTCGGTTACGAGGTAAATCAGACCATCGAAGTAAAGGTTCGAGATCTCAACAAGGTGGGTCAGCTATTTGCTGACGTGTCAGCATCAGGGGTAAAAGAATTGGGAAATATTGCGTTCACTGTTGAAAGCCAGGAGCTCCTAAAGCAAAAGGCTCGAAACGAAGCAATCACCAAAGCTCGAAAGCAGGCAGATGATTTGGCTGATTCTCTAGGAGTAAAACTAGTTCGTATCACGAGCTACAACGAAGGTGGAGCATATCCAGTTCCATACTATGCAAAGGGAGGAGACATGATGATGGCATCTATCTCAGCACGCCCAGAAGCAGCTCCAAGCGTTCCAGTAGGTGAGCAAAAGATCGTTTCAAACGTCTCTATCACATACCAGATTCGCTAGTTGACTTTGTTTGAGATGTAGGATACTATGTCAGTAAATAACCCCGAGCGGGGTTTTTTACTAGAAAACAAATAATACAATGTTTGATTATATTCGAGAAACAAAAGCAGAATTTAAGCATGTAAAGTGGCCTACACGTCGAGAGGCTATCGCGTATGCAGTGATCGTTATACTTTTTTCAGTAGCGACTGCTGTAGTACTTGGAGCATTTGATTTCGCTTTCTCAAAGATTATAAAACTCTTTATATAAATCTATGTCAAAACAACAAGGAAATCAGGATCGAAATTGGTATGCTATCCACACATATTCTGGATATGAAAATGCTGTTGCTCGAAACCTCAAGCAGCGTATTGACTCATTGGGTATGAATGACCGTATCTTTAATGTGCTCGTTCCTACAGAAAAGAAGATCAAAATCAAAGGAGGTAAGCGAGTAGAAGAGGAGGAAAAGTTTTACCCCGGATACATCCTCGTGGACATGATCGTAACTGATGACTCATGGTATGTTGTCCGAAATACCCCTCGAGTGACAGGATTCGTCGGATCTGGAGTGGTTCCAGTACCTCTTTCAAAGAAAGAAGTAGATACTATCTTTGCTCGAATCTCAAAAGACACCGTTTCTCACAATATCGACCTCGTTGTGGACGACATTGTAAAGATTGTAGACGGTCCATTTAAGGATCTAGAAGGCAAGGTAGGTGATGTCGACAATGAACGAGGCAAGATAAAGGTCCTTGTTTCAATGTTCGGTCGAGAGACTCCAGTCGAGCTCGACTTCTTGCAAGTAAAGAAGATTTAATATAAAGTACTCAAATGGCTAAAAAGATAATCAAAAAACTCAAACTCGTCATCCCAGCAGGAAAGGCTAATCCAGCACCTCCAGTAGGTCCGGCTCTAGGTCAGGCGGGTATCAACATCGGAGACTTCGTAAAGAAGTTCAACGACGCTACCAAGAACATGATGGGAGACGTTGTACCTGTTGAGATCTCAGTATTCGAAGATCGATCATACGATTTCGTACTAAAGACCCCTCCAGCATCAAGCCTCATCCTAAAGGCACTCGGAAAGGAAAAGGGATCAGGACGACCTAACACTGCAAAAATCGGAAGCATTTCAAAAGCTCAGCTCAAAGCAATTGCAGAGAAAAAGCTTCCAGACTTGAACACTACCGACATCAACGCAGCAATGCGAATCATCGAAGGTTCAGCTCGAAACATGGGAGTAGACGTAAAATAAAGATCAAAGAAAAAACCACTCGCAAGAGTGGTTTTTTCTTGTCTATATGGTAGGGTGATAGAGAATATGAACTTCGTCGACGTCAACTGGCTGAGTCAGGGAGACAAATTCATTTTTGCTCCTGATGTCAGGTTATTCACAGAACTTCAAAATTGTTGCCCCCGAGGCATCCTCGTCAGGCATATCTTTGGACGGACTCCATCGCTCGATAACAAAGCAAAGGTCATCGTCATCGCCACCGAAGAAGGTGAGGGAGATTTCTCCGACCAGTATCAGTTTTTTGAGTGCCCGATCCTGTGCATGTCCCGAAAGACATTGCCTCAGTTTATCGCATTGTTGGATGCTCAGATCAAAGGAGTTGCGCGGAGAGAATTCCCAGACATCCTTTGGCCGGAGCAAGCTCCTTCAGTTGCGAAAGTCGAGGAGCCCGGCAGTGACCATCACGTCACTTCGTGGCACCACCATTTTGGGGGCTGAATCATTCTGGTCCCTCCCAAACACACACCCGCGGACGAGCTCCGCGGGTGAATTTTTTATGGGTAGATTTTGTTTGTATTTGTGGTAGGCTGGTGGGGAATGAACACTCCAGGAGGATCTGACGAGATAGGCGCCCTCGATACGCTTCTTGTGCCAGCGTGTCAGTGGTGCGGAATGCCAAGCGCTGTCGTTGACGGACAATACAAGTGTCTGTCTTGTACAGGAAAACCGACAGCTGTAGTGTCGCACATTGAGGCTCCAAACTGTCCTATTTGTGGACATGCAGCCGTCAGAAACGGCGCCTGCTATAAGTGCCTCAACTGTGGTGAAAGCATCGGTTCCTCGTAGAAGAGGACTGACCAAGTACCACTCACAACCACGGACGAGCGCCGTGGTTGAATTTTTTATGAAGAGTAGTGCACGTTATATTCCAACATCACAGTTCCAGTTTCTGTTTTAGACAAATTCATCAATTCGAGTTTGTAGTTTACATCATCTTTAAATAATGTAATTCCTTTTCCAAAGATAATAGGCTCGATAGTGAGGTATATTTTTCTAACAGCTTTTGCTTGGAGGAACATATTGTAGATCTCAGCGCCACCACAGATAGCGAGCTCTTTGAAGCCTCGAGCTTCGAGACTGTCTACGAGTGCTTTTGGATCTAGCTGGGTAGTCTCAGCACCTTCAAACTGCTTTGATCGAGTGTAGACGATATTTACTCGTTCGGCGAGCGGGCGGGGGAGAGTCTTGTAGGTAGTAGAGCCCATAACGACTACACCAGCTCGTTTGGTGAGCTCAACAAAGCGTTTTTTGTCTTCTTTGCTCGTCCAAAAAGCAGGATGATGAGCATCTCGGGCGATAAATCCATCGGCACTGATAGCAGCAATAATAAAGGGAATCATGAACACATTATAGCACTTTTAGCTAGTTGATTTTGCCTCCACGAAGTTTATAATTTGAGTATGAAAACTGTCACCAAACCCAGCAAAGGACGCAAACCCAGCATCAAGCAGATTCTCGCTCATGATTCAAATATCGAAGAGCGCCTCATCACTGACTACGAAGAGCTAGATCGAACAGTAAAGACGATAAAGGCAATGGGTTTCAAAGTAGTGCTCACTCAAGGTGTGTACGATTTGATCCACGTAGGTCATGCCGCATATCTCGAAAAGGCACGATCACTTGGGGACATCCTGATTGTTGGAGTAGACTCAGATGAGCTTACTCGTCAGCGCAAAGGGCCAGATCGTCCTATTGTTTCTCAGAGAGAGCGTTTACAAATGCTTTCACATTTGCGACCAGTCGATATTTTGACTGTTCGAGAGGTGCATCACGATATCGGTGATCTCATCCGACTTGTGCAGCCCGATATCCTCGTGGTCTCAAAGAGCACTACTGACTTTTCACTTGAGATGGCAAAAGAGTACGGAGAGTTCTGTGGCAAGATCGTCTCATTACCACCACAGGCTACGACTTCTACTACTGCACGCATCCGCAATATCACTATCGAAGGGGTAGAGAAGCTCGCAAAAGAAGTAGCCCAACTTACTAACGAATTTGTGAAAAAGATCCGTGGCTAACCCTCTGCTCATCATTTTTGTTCCTGCACTGCACAAAGGATATATAGAGCTATTTAAAAAGTATCCACACATTGCTCTTATCAGTAAATCTTTTTTGCAAGGGAAGTACACTTCGCTCGAGCGCGATATCCGTTTTATGGATGATGAAGACACACTGAGTACTATAAAAGGATTACCATTTATAAAATCAGTTCAGCTTTTTACTGAAAAAGAGTTAAAAGAAATTCCTAGTGATGTTGAAATCATTCTCACAAAAGATGAAATATCAGAAGACATCGCAAAGAATTATCTTTCAAAAAATAAAATAAAATACGAATCAGTTTTTTTGAGATGGAATAAGCAAATCACACAAGTTGAAAATGTTATCCCAACTCACCGAAAGATTACTGCAGACAAGGCGCACCAAGAGCTGATGGGGCGGGCGATGAAAGAAACAGAAAAAAGCCCTGATTGGTGGCGTCAGATTGCGAGTGTCGTGGTAAAAGACGGAAAGATTGTATACAAAGAGCATAACCATACACTACCGCATGAGCACGCATTTTCAGTGCTCGGTGATCCTCGCAGCAACTTTGATGCAGGACAGCAGCCCGGCATATATCTCACCATTCACTCTGAGGCAGCGGCCATTGCACATGCAGCTCACGACGGAGTCAGTCTCGATGGCGCGGTGATATACGTGACCACATTTCCTTGTCCAAACTGTGCACGACTTTTGACTAAAGCAGGTATAAAGAAAGTGTACTATGCAAAAGGGTACTCACTTCTCGATGCAGAAAATATTTTAAACGAAGCAGGAGTCGAAATAGTCCTCGTTAGCCCACTCGAGTCATAACACCCTTTGTCTTATCATAGTCTGGACTATCTGGATCAGACTGGATGATATGCGCATGCAGGTGGGTGACAGATGCTCCGGTGTATTTTGTCTCACCGAAACGTAGCATCAGTGTTCCTCCCGACACTTTTGTGTCAGATATGATTTGTTTTAATTCTACCCAAGCATCGTCTGATATTTCAGCGATAGTTTCTATATGTTTTTTATGTATGAGTAGATAGTGAAATTTAGTCGGTTTATACGCATACATATTTTGCGTTACCAGCCAGTAACTCTTTTCTTCGATCGGTAACTTGTGAAAGTTGTGTATTTGGTCCGGACAGAAAGGACAGACTTTCTTTTCAGCTATTTCACTGATGACTTTGCTGTAGTTATTTTCTTTCCTGGCATTGTCCTGGTTTACGAAAGACATAGTTTTATAGAGGTGTTGGGATGACCATTGCAGGATTTGGCTCGTAGTCAGTCACACTAAAGTGTTCTGGGCGAAAATCGAGAATGTCTTTTATATCTGCATTCATTTGGAGCGTTGGGAACTTTTTTGATTCTCGAGAGAGTAACTCATTTACTTTTTCATACTGGCTTTCGTAGATGTGTGCGTCAGAGAGGGTATAGACGAGTTCTTTTGCTTTCCAGCCCATGACTTGAGCAAGCATGTGTGCAAAGGCTGCATACTGAACAATGTTAAACACCACTCCTACTGGGACGTCGCCGCTTCTCTGGAAGTGATGTACTGATATTTCTTTTGTCTCTGGGAATGTCACTACATGGAGCCAGCCGTGGCATGGGGCAACCACTACTTTGCGAGGAGGGAGGCCAGAGTGCTGGATCGTGTACTGAGGAATCCATGGAGTGATGATGTGAGTTCGGAGATATGGTCGTTCGATAATCTGTTTTACAACCTCGACAATCTGATTGAAAGGTTTGCCTTCTGCTGTAGGGAAGTTTGTCCATGCAGCACCGTATGAGCCGGGTCCGAGGTCTCCTTCTGGGAGATTAAAAATATCACAGCGCTCTTTGGTCACCCAGCGTTTCCACCAAGGACAACCCCATTTGCTGAGCTCTTCGTGAGTGTGAGCGCCGTGCAAAAAGGCAATATGTTCTGCGAGTGCCCCTGCCATAAATTTTCCTGAGAGGTCTCGCTCGGTGATGAGAGGAAAACCATTGTTTAAATCGAAATGCATTTGATGACCAAAAATCATCTTTGCTTTCTCGCCTTGAATCGGCTTCACTTCCACACCTTCGGCCATGATCTTTTTTAATAAATCTTTGTACTGTGTATCTACGGTGCGTTCTGAATATGGTTTCATGATCAAATTATACTCCTTATACAGAGAGGTTGTAAAACACTTGACAGGTTTTTAGGTCGGGTGTAGATTAGAAAAGTCCCCCGGATACCTGCAAAGGTCCAGGTGGTCACACAGATCATTGGCAAAATGGCCCTTCCAGGCCAAAGCACCGCTGTCCTTCGGGATGGTAAAGCCCCTAGTTGAGTGCCCCTCTCGTCGTGTACGAGCGGGGCCTCTTTTTTTATACACACCGAGTGTTATAATAAAGGGGTAGGTAGTTGTGTTAGTGTTGCTTTCAGGGTTCCGTTGCTCTCTTTCGGGCAGTCGCCGGCGGTACCTCTTAGCCGAAAGGCAATGGCGACAAAAGACTATCGGCTTTTGCCGAGGGTTGCGTACCATCCAGGTATGTAGCCTCTTTTTTTTATATACCCACAATGCTACAATCAGCCTATGAAAGATAAAATCATTTCCAAACTCATAGACACTGAAAAGAAACGACAGAAAAAAGTGATAAATCTAATCGCTTCTGAAAACTACGTCTCAAAAGACGTGCTCACTGCTCTGGGCTCAGAGTTTACAAACAAATACGCAGAAGGGTACCCAGGCAAACGATATTACGGAGGAAACGAAATCGTCGACAAAGTAGAAAACTTGGCGATCGAGCGAGCACTCAAGCTTTTTGGTTTGAAGAAAGAAGAGTGGCATGTAAACGTTCAAGCTCTTTCAGGTTCTCCTGCAAACGTGGCAGTGTACACCGCACTCATCCCACTCGGAGGCAAAATCATGGGTATGAGCCTCGATCAGGGAGGACACCTCACACATGGATTCAAAGTATCTGTCTCAGGAAAGTGGTGGGCTCAAGTACCATTCGGAGTAGATAAAAACACCGAGCTTTTAAACTATGATGAACTAAAAAAGATTGCGGTAGAAAACAAACCAGACATCATCGTTGCAGGATTTACTGCATACCCACGTGTTGTCGATTTCAAAAAGTTTCGAGAGATCGCAGATGCATGTGGAGCACTCCTCATGGTAGATATGTCACACTTTGCAGGTCTAGTAGCTGGAAAAGAATATCCATCTCCATTCTTGTATGCTGACATCGTCACTCATACTACTCACAAGAGTCTCCGTGGTCCACGTTCAGCGATCATATACGCAAAGATCGACGCTCGAGAGATGGGGAAGAAAATAGACCGCGCAGTATTCCCAGGTATGCAGGGAGGCCCTCATGTAAATCAGATCGCAGCTGTGGCAGTCGCACTCAAAGAGGCGAGCGAGCCAAGCTTTAGAAAATATGCAAAGCAGGTGATCAAAAATGCTCAGACACTTTCAGCTGAGCTCTCAAAGCGTGGATGGAGAATCGTCTCAGGTGGGACTGACTCACATCTCATCCTTGTCGACACGGCCTCAAATGGCGTCCCAGGAAAAGATGCATCAGATCGTTTGGAAAAAGAGGGAATCATCGTAAACAAAAATGCGATCCCGTACGACACTCGACCACCGACTGATCCGTCAGGAATCCGACTCGGCACATGTGCAGAGACAACTCGCGGAAAGAAAGAAAAAGATATGAAAAAGATCGCAGAGCGCATCGACAAGATTTTGAGAAAATAGTCGTGGTATAATTTTTACATGAATAATGAAAAAGTTGGTTTGGGTGGTTTTCTTTCGGTGTACATTACACTGTTAGTGATTTGGATACTCACGTCGTTACCCCGGCTAACTTCAGACAGTAGGGTGGTGATGTTAACTGGGCTGGTCTTTCTAATTCTCTACATAACATCCCTCGTTCTCATCTTGAAGCGTTCACAGCACGCGATCCTAAGTAACAAAATACTACTTACACTGGAGCTTTTGTCATCAGTTTATTTTTTATTTAATTTGTCTAGCTTCTTAACAAAGATTGATGCTGCTGGGGCAATAGAAAAGGTGGGGCAGGGCGCGGGAATCGCAAGTATTTTGTTCTACGGACTTCTACTTATGTATTGGTTTACATCAAAGAGAGTCCAAAACACTTTTAGACAGGCCAGTGTTCCCGTATCAGGAACTGTCTCTGTTCCTGTCTCTGCGCCGGGTGTAGATGGCGTAGCTGCGTTGCAAAGATCTTTTTTTGCTCTGATTATCCTCGCGAGCAATGCTGCGATGTTTTACACGGGTTGGGGTATATTATTCATCCCTGTTACCTTTGGAATCTCACTCGTATACGTCGGTATCATGCTCTGGGTGTTCAATAAATGGCAGACACCAGGATTCACTTCGAGCTGCCTTGGTCTCGCTGTTTCTTTAGGTTTTATATCGCTTGTGTTGAATGCTGGCGTCGCTGCAGATAGTCCTACACCGGCCTATGTTGTCCCGTCGCTCATGGGACTACCGAGCGATTTTTTCGGGCCATTTTTTAAGCAGTTGTCAGGATACACTCTGAATTATTTACTTTTGCTAGGAGTCGGAGGTTTATTTTTAGCAAAAAAATCATTCAAGTCTGTTTCAGTTCTCATCGTCGTAATAAGCGTCGTACTTATTGCACTGCATGTTGGTAAGGTGATATCGGTAGCGCCAGAACTCAGAAAACAAGTAGAGGCTGATGCGAGAATGGAAAAAGAAAAAGAAGCAGCTCGTATCGAGAGTGACTACACATTCAGTCCACAAAAGATATACGAGAATTCACTGCAAAAGAGAGTGTACTCAATTTTTACTCCATCACCTATTGAATCAAAAAAATCGAGCTTGAATCCATGTCCGTACACTAGCACACTGCTGACTGCATTAGTTCGGTTTGATCCAAATCAAGTAATTTCATATGACTGTCTACAGGATGTGATAAAAAATTCTTACACATTACCGTATACCGCACAAAAACCGATCGCATTTGCATTGCCGAATACAACAAAATGGATCAAGAAAGGAGATATTCTCGTATACACAGTAAAGCTTTCAAAGGATACATACCTATGGGCGCAAGCACGTGGTAATGCAGCAAAAGATTGTCCGTGCCGAATGTATCCATTTGACTATCGAGATGTAACTGACATGATGACCGTCGGTACTTCAACTAGGATATATGAACAAAGTCTTGTTCAACATCAGGTGACTGACAGAGAAAGAGTGGTTACACTCATGTACCCTATAAATGTCGATAATATACAAAAGATCGAATTCCGGCTCTCGCAATTTGAAGATAATCCGGATTCACCGGTCACCTTGTTAGAAGTCTCGGTAATCAAACCAAAGTTTGTTGCACCTACATGGCTAAAGGAGTGGAGTAAGAAGGCAAATCCTTTTCTCTAGGTATCTTTTACATATAAACTAAAAATTGCTATATTTCACTCATGCAAGACCTCATTAGAAATACGCTGCAAAAAGCGGTGGGCGAGGGGATAGTTATCCCTGTTGCTCATACTGATGACTTTAAAAACGGTGACTATGCATCGCCGGTGGCTTTTGTTTTGGCAAAACAGTGGAAAGTGGCACCAAAGGATGCGGCTCAAAAAGTCTTTGAAAAACTAGTGCTACCAAAGGAAATCAAAAAAGTAGAGGTAGCGGGCAATGGGTATTTGAACTTCTTTTTAGCTGACGAGTATGTTGCTCGGATGGTACAAGGAGTCGATAGTAATTTTGGGAAAAATGATTTCTATAAGGGACAAAAGGGGATGGTGGAATATACCGACCCAAACCCATTCAAAGTATTCCACATTGGTCACTTGATGAATAACTCAATCGGAGAGACATTAGCACGGCTCGCAGAGTTCGGTGGTGCACAGGTGATCCGTGCTTGTTATCAGGGTGATGTGGGTCTACACGTAGCAAAAGCGATCTGGGCGCTCCTTCAAGACAAAGAGAATTTCCAAAACACAATCGAGTACTGGGGCAAGGTGTATGTGACTGGCAGCAGTGAATACGAAAATCACAAAGCCGAGATCGACGAACTAAACAAAAAGATTTTCGAAAAAACAGATCCAGAAATACAAAAGTACTATGAGCTCGGTCGCGCATTGAGTTTGGAGTATTTTGAAACTATATATAAAAAACTCGATACACATTTCGATCGTTACTTCTTTGAAAGCGAAGTCGCTCAAGAGGGGATCAAGCTAGTCAAAGACAATCCTCAGGTTTTTGAATTGAGCGAAGGGGCGATGGTATTTAAGGGGTCTCATACACGTGTGTTTTTGAATTCAAAAGGACTTCCGACATACGAAGCAAAGGAGTTGGGCCTGACCGCTACCAAATTCAGAGAGTTTTCTGATATCGCTTTCTCGCTTGTAGTGACTGGTAACGAACAGAATGACTATTTTAAAGTTGTTAAGGAAGCTTTATTAAAAATAGACCCAAAGTACAATATCAGACAATTTGGGCATGGACTCATGCGTTTTGCAGATGGAAAGATGTCTTCTCGAAAAGGGAATATTGTAAGTGCTGAGGATCTGATATCTGATATTGAGGCTTCAGTAAAAGAAAAAAATCCTGATTCTGATTCAGAGAAGATAGCAATCGCGGCGATCAAGTACTCGATCCTTCGACAGGCCGTCGGTGGTGACATCATATACGACAAAGAAAAGTCGGTTTCATTTGAAGGAGATTCAGGTCCGTATCTACAGTACTCATGTGTCCGTGCAAAATCTGTTTTGGCAAAGGCGGGCACAGCAGAGATAAAAAATCGTACGATCAGCGCCCTTGATCGGATGATTCTACGATTTCCTGAAGTGGTGCTACGCGCACAGACTGAATTTGCCCCACATCATGTGGTCACGTACCTCACTCAGTTGGCGGGGGAGTTTAACAATTTTTACGCTCACAACAAGATTCTCGATGCAGGGGACGATACTGGGTATAGACTGGTGCAAACCAAGGCTTTTATCGAGACTATGCAAAATGGCCTCAAAATCCTAGCGATTCAGGTGCCTTCAAAGATGTAGTTGACAACCAGTGTACAGCGTGCTATCTTTTGGGTAGATTTTCGTCAGCCATCTTATTAGGGGCTACGGGGGGTGGCTTGGCAAACTGGTCGGTGCGCGTGCTTCAGCGCGTGCCGGCCTTTTTCTTTTTTATACCAAGATATGATAGAGTAAATGCCATGAATGAAGCTAAAAGCACCCACGCTGAACGAGAGGAACGGATACTTGAATATTGGAAACAAGATAGCACGTTCCAAAAGTCACTAGAGAAAGATTCACCAAAAGGGGAGTTTGTATTTTATGACGGGCCTCCATTTGCGACAGGTACTCCACACTACGGCCATCTCTTGGCTGGAACTATAAAAGACGTTATCCCACGCTATAAAACTATGCAGGGATATCATGTGCCTCGTCGTTGGGGATGGGATTGCCACGGACTACCACTCGAAAACCTGATCGAAAAAGAGCTCGGTCTCAAAACCAAAAAAGATATAGAAGAATTGGGTATAGAAAAATTTAACACTGCTGCACGTGATGCAGTGCTTCGATATGCGCATATTTGGAAAGAAGTCGTGCCACGTTTTGGACGATGGGTGGATATGGACAACGACTATCGGACGATGGATTCTTCGTACACCGAGTCTGTTTGGTGGGCATTTAAGACGTTGCACGATAAAGGACTTGTATACGAGGGGTATAAAAGCATGCAGCTTTGTCCTCGTTGTGGAACAACACTTTCAAACTTTGAAGTTAATCAGGGGTACAAAGACATCACTGATATTTCTGTCTATGTAAAATTTAAAATAGAACCAAATACATACCTACTCGCATGGACTACTACTCCTTGGACATTACCGGGGAATGCAGCACTCGCAGTCGGTCCCGATATCACTTATGTAAAGATAAAAATAGGTGAGGATTTCTATATTCTTGCAAAAGAACGACTTGCAGTAATAAAAGATGCATACACAGTCGAAAAAGAAATGCTCGGAAAAGATTTGGTTGGTACAAAGTACACTCCTGTTTTTGATGCGTATATAAAAGAAGGGAAAGTCTACCCAGCTGAGTTTGTCACCACTACCGATGGAACTGGTATCGTCCATATTGCGCCTGCATTTGGTCAGGATGACTATGACCTAGGAAAAAAGTACGATCTCAAATTTATCCAGCACGTTACTCCCGATGGTAAAATGACAGTCGCTCCATTTGAGGGGATGGATGCCAAGCCAAAAGATGATCATCAGCGAACAGATGTAGAGGTTATCAAGTACCTCGCGGGTAAAGGAACACTTTTTGCAAAAGAAAAACTGATCCACTCATACCCACATTGTTGGCGTTGTGATACACCACTCCTTAACTATGCTTCTTCTTCATGGTTTGTAAAAGTCCCAGAAATCAAAAACAAGCTCGTTTCAGAAAACAAAAAAGTACACTGGGTACCAGAATCAGTGGGTGCTAACCGCTTTGGAAACTGGCTCGAAGGAGCACGCGACTGGGCTATCTCACGTAGCCGATACTGGGGTGCGCCACTTCCAGTATGGAAAAGCAAAACTGAAACCAAAATAATTGCTTCGCTTTCTGATATTCAAAAAGCATGTAAGCCTCGAAACAATATTCTATTGATGCGACACGGTGAGATCGAGAGCAATAAAAATAATCTTATCAGTGCTGACATACACAAACCAGAAGGTTTGACTGAGCAAGGTAAAAAACAGGTTAAAAAGTCAGCCGAGTCACTCAAAAACAAAAAGATTGATTTGGTTTTCATTTCTCCTTTTTTCAGAACAAAAGAAACTGCAAAAATCGTAGCAGATACACTCGGGCTCAAAACCGAACATGTCATCGAGGACAAACGACTCGTTGAGGTAGGTGCAACTACGTTCCAAGGCAGACCATGGTCTGACATCTTGAACATGTATCGTGATCGAAAAGAATGGTTTGAGCGAAAGATCTCAGGTCTCGAGACTCTATCTGAAGTACGTGCACGTGTAGGTAGTTTTGTGTATGAGATAGACAAAAAATACAAAGGCAAAAATATTCTCATCATCAGTCACAATACACCCCTAAAAATCCTACAAGCTCTATCAGAAGGAAAAGACGATGACTGTGATACAAAGCTTTTTGATAATGCAGAAGTTCGCACACTGCATTTTACTCAGCTACCAAGAAATAGAGAGTACAAGATCGACTTTCATCGTCCATATATCGATGAAGTTATTCTCCACGATTCAAAAGGGCATGAGATGAAGCGTGTACCTGAGGTATTTGACTGTTGGTTTGAATCAGGCTCAATGCCGTTTGCATCTCAACCAGTGCGTCCAAAATGGTTTGGAAAAATAAAAGGTTATCCGGCTCAGTTTATTGCTGAAGGACTCGATCAGACTCGAGGATGGTTTTACTCGATGCTTGTTTTGGGGACTGCGCTATTTGGAAAATCTCCATATCAAAATGTGATCGTAAATGGGCTCGTGCTCGCAGAAGATGGCAAAAAGATGTCAAAGAGTTTAAAGAATTATCCTGATCCGATGGACGTGGTAAACAAGTTCGGTGCTGACGCTATCCGATACTTTATGCTTCTTTCACCAGCCATGGCGGGAGAGGATCTACGCTTTAGTGAAAAGGGTGTCGATGAAGTTGTTAAAAAAGTGATCAACCGACTCGATAATGTAGTCACTTTCTTTGAAATGTATGCAAAATCAGAAGCGGCAAGCATGCATTCAACAAATGTGCTCGACCGATGGATTGTCGCACGACTGCATGAGACAGCGCAGATCGTCACTGGGGGTATGGATAGCTACGAGCTACACACTGCAACTCGGCCGTTCAATGATTTTATCGACGATCTATCTACATGGTATCTACGACGCTCACGTGATCGATTCAAAGATGGTGATGTTCAGGCAATCCAGACGACCAAATATGTTTTGCTAGAACTCTCAAAATTGCTCGCTCCGTTTATGCCATTCTTTGCAGAAGATGTGTATCAGCGACTAGGGAATACTGAGAGCGTGCATCTAGCGTCTTGGCCGACATCACAGCCAGTCGATCATAAAGTGATTGCAGAAATGAAAAAGACTCGCGATATCGTGACATTTGGACTCGAGGCGCGAACACGATTCAGTATAAAAGTACGACAGCCACTCGCAAAACTCTCTGTGCGCGAGCTTGTCAGTGCTGAGTTTGTCGAATTGATCAAAGACGAAGTAAACGTAAAGTCAGTTGTTGAAGACAAAGAAGTAAAAGGAGAAGTCCTCCTCGACCACGTCATCACTCCAGAGCTCAAAGAAGAGGGAGATGTCCGAGAGTTCCTCCGACTCGTCCAAGATTTACGAAAAGAAAAAGGATTTTCGGTGGGTGAGCCAGCAAAGCTTGCAGTATCAACTGATGAAAAGACAAAGGTTCTTATCGAAAAAAATAAAAACCTTCTCCTCAAAGTTGCACAGATAAAAGAAGTTGTATTCACCATCTCTGATGCAGGAACGACGATGACTATCGAACGCTAATGGCGTACACCGTACACACGACCGAAGGCTTTATCCTCTCGAGTGCTCCGATCGGGGAAGCAAATCGTATATACCATATATTTACTCGAGAGTTCGGTGTGATTATTGCTACCGCTCAAGGAGTGCGTCTAAACAAATCAAAACTACGTCCGCATTTATTGGACTACGGCTTTTCCTCTGTCTCTTTGGTCAAAGGAAAAGAATTCTGGCGGATCACGAGTGCTTCGGGTATTTCGCGTAGCAATAATAAAATCTATATCCAAATTTTGGCGGTCATAAAGAGATTGCTCCAAGGAGAAGGGGAACATGAAGCGCTTTTTGATTATTTAAAAGAAGAATTATTTAAAGAAAATCTAGACGAGACAAATTTGATGATACAAATACTCGCAGAGCTAGGATATATCGACAAAAAAGAAATAACCGATAATAAAAAAGAATTAATAGCCTTAATCAATAAAGGCTTGAAAGAAAGCCAACTGTGATATAATTCATGAAATGAACGAAGAAAGTAAGCTCTCAAAGCTCCAAAAGAGCCTATATTCCCGAAATAGACCTGAAACAGTCCATTCCACCAAGGTTTCATTTAAACCTGAACAAAATACCGTACCGACAGACTGGCAGCATCCGGAAGAGAGTTTTGAGGAGCAACCTGTCGAGTATGTTGATACTGGTATGTCATTTTTTACAAAATTCTTTATAGGGTCACTCATATTTTTTGTTCTTGCATTGGGCATGAGCCTGATCTTTCTCTTTAAGGGTGCAAATATCGTATCTGCAGACAACATCGATATTTCTGTTTCAGGACCACTTTCAACGGGGGCTGGGGATGAGTTTCCATTTGATATTCAGATTTATAACAAAAACAATATCAAGCTCGAAGTTGTCGACTTAAACGTAGAGTTCCCATCTGGTACTGTAAATCCAGATGATACAAGCACTGAATACAAACGGTATCAGCAAATTTTGCCTGATATTGAGCCAGGCGCATACGCTCAAAAAACAATTCGAACTATTTTGTACGGAGAAGAAAATAGTAAAAAGACAATCATGATAAAAGTAGAGTACCGCATCAAGGGCTCGAACGCTTTGTACTACAAAGAAAAACCTTACGAAGTGATCATCAGTGCTGCACCGGTATCGATGACCGTTACCTCATTTAAAGAAATTCAATCAAATCAAGAATTTGAAGTCACTGTACAAGTATCATCAAACTCTCAGCAAGTTTTGAAAAACATGATGCTCCATGCGTACTATCCGTTTGGTTTTACTTTTACAAGCTCTGATGTAAAACCGCTTACAGACAATGCTACTTGGAGACTTGGTGATCTAAAGCCGCAAGAAAAAAAGACAATAAAGTTCAAAGGGAAGATAGAAGGTCAGGACGATGAGGAGCGCGTCTTTAGATTTTCAACTGGTTTGCAAAGTGCAAAAAGTGACAAGGTTATCGGTACAGAATTTGTCTCATCAAATCAATCACTCCGTATCAAGAAGCCTTTCCTCACCACAAAGCTAACCCTCAATGACTCAGAGGGCAATGGCGACTACGTTGCACAGTACGATCAGCCAGTTACAGCGGAAATAGAGTGGTTCAACAATCTACCTACAAGTGTCTCTGATGCCGAAATCCGCGTAAAGTTTTCAGGTATGGTGTTTGATAAAAACTCAGTTGACCCAGATGAAGGACTATTTAAATCTGCTGACAACGAAATCATTTGGAATACTCAGACCACCAAAGCCTTGAGAAGCATCGGAGCAGGTGAGAGTGGGCGTGTGATATTCAAATTCACTCCACGATCAAAAGGCGCACAGACAAATCCAACCATGACTGCGGATGTCAGTATAAAAGGACGACGTGTATCAGAAGAAAATGTTCCAGAAAATCTCACCTCAAATACTGTTAGAAATATAAAGATAGCATCGAGTGCAGGACTCGGTGCAGTCATCGTCCGATCTACAGGTCCATTCCAAAACTCAGGACCTATACCGCCAAAGGCAGAGCAGGCAACTACCTACACCGTTATTTGGACAATAAACAATACCTCAAGCGGTATTGCGGATGCAGTGGTAACTTCAAAACTACCTCCGTATGTAAAGTGGGTAGGGAGAATAAGCCCAGAGACAGAAGACATCAAGTACGATACCAAAGATGGCTCAATTGTCTGGAATGTTGGCGATGTGCCTGCTTACACTGGTTTTGGTGCAGCACGTCGAGAAGTGGCATTCCAAATATCATTTGAGCCGAGCGTAAGCCAGGTAGGCAAAAATACACTGTCACTAGTCGAAAATGCAGCGTTTAAAGCGATTGACATATTCACTGGCACTACGCTATATTCAAGCAGAAGTGAGCTCACCACACGTTTCAGTACCGATCCGCAGTTTAAAAACGGAGATGACACCATCACACGATAATGGAAAAAATAATTTCACTTGCAAAACAAAGAGGTTTTATATACCAAGGCTCAGAGATCTACGGAGGTCTTGCGGGTACTTTTGACTATGGTCCGCTCGGCGTCACACTCAAGAAAAATATAGAAAATGTTTGGTGGAAGCGTTTTGTTACTGATCGAGAAGACATGTACGGCATCGACGCATCAATTTTGATGAATCAAGAAGTCTGGAAAGCATCTGGCCACGTTGGAGGTTTTTCTGATCCTCTTGTAGAGTGTAAAAAATGCAAACGCCGTTTTCGAGCTGATCATCTAGAGGATAAAAAGAAATGTCCAGAATGCGGTGGGGAACTAGGCGAAGAAAAGCAGTTCAACATGATGTTCAAAACGCATGTCGGTGCAGCGCAGGATGACGCCTCAGTGTCATACCTCCGACCAGAGACAGCTCAAGGTATGTTTGTAAACTTTAAAAATGTTATCGATTCATTCCACCCAAAACTTCCGTTTGGTATGGCGCAGATTGGTAAAGCATTTCGAAATGAGATCGCTCCTCGTGACTTTATCTTCCGTGTTCGAGAGCTCGAGCAGATGGAGATCGAGTATTTTGTAAAACCTGATGCGTGGGAGGGTGTCTTTAAAGCATTCCAAAAAGAACAAGTAGATTTTCTTTTGGAGCTCGGTTTGACTAAAGAAAAAATACACCAAGTAGATATAAAGCCAGAAGATCGTGCACATTATTCAAAGCACAGTGTCGACACAGAGTTCGATTTTCCAATCGGCCAAAAAGAGCTACTCGGTCTCGCATATCGAACAGATTTTGATCTACGAAATCATTCGACTGCATCAGGAGCGGATCTTTCTTATTTCGACGAAGAAACAAAGACACGTTACATTCCGCACTGTATCGAGCCTACCTTTGGTCTCGGTCGCCTTATCCTCGCAGTCCTTTGTGATGCATATACCGAAGATATGTTGGGTGGTGAGCTCCGTGTATTCCTCAAGATTTCACCAAAGATTGCTCCAGTAAAAGTAGCTGTGTTTCCACTATTAAAAAACAAACCAGTTCTAGTCGAAAAGGCACGTGAGATTTACAAAGGACTACGTGCAAAGTTCCCAGGCATCGTCTTTGATGACAATGGAAATATTGGAAAACGATATCGCCGACAAGACGAAATCGGTACACCGTATTGTGTGACTGTGGATTTTGAGACGGTAGAGAAAGATCAAAAAGTAACTGTACGCGATCGAGATACAGGTAAGCAAGAGAGAGTCACTATCGAAGAACTACATGCACTACTCGAAAAAAATATTAGATAATGGACTGAGGGTCATCACGGTACCAAATACCGATTCTTTGGCTGCAACCATTTTGGTACTCACTGAAACTGGTTCAAAATACGAAACTCCAAAGACAAACGGCTTGGCGCATTTTCTTGAACATATGTTGTTTAAAGGTACCCCGACTCGTCCAAAGTCGATCGATATCAGTCATGAGCTAGAGTCGATCGGTGCACAGTACAACGCTTTTACTAGTCAGGAATACACCGGCTACTATGCAAAGGTGAGTTCACGACATTTTGAAAAAGCGCTCGATATCATTTCGGATATGTATACACATCCACTCCTCGAAGAGTCAGAGATCCAAAAAGAGAAGGGGGTTATATCAGAAGAAATACGGATGTATCAAGACATGCCACATCGACATGTGCAGGATATGATCATGGAACTTCTATATGGAGATACTCCAGCAGGGTGGAATATTGCTGGAAAAGTCGAGACCGTAAAAAGCTTTACTCGACAGGATTTTATAAATTATCGAAAAGAACATTATACTACCGGCACAACTATTGTTGTCGTCTCTGGAAACTATGGAGATATCGATATCGAATCACGATTCAAAGATGTCCCTGTCGGTCAAAAATCAAATAAAGTCCCAGTTACTGATGAGCAGAGTGAGCCTCAGGTTTTGATCGAGAATAAAGAAACTGACCAGACGCACTTGGTGATCGGTATCCGTGGTCTCTCAGTGCAGAGTCCTCGCACACCGGTCGCACGCATCCTCGCACATGTGCTTGGCGGAGGTATGTCATCACGCTTGTTTGAGCGATTGAGAACAAAGATGGGCGTCGGGTATTACGTCCATGCAAGCCACGATGCATATACTGATCATGGTGTCTTTTCTATATCTACTGGAGTCGACAAGGCTCGAGTGGACGAAGTGGTCACTGCCATTTTGGAAGAATGCAGATTACTCATCGATACAAAAGTTAGTGATGCAGAACTTGATCGTACAAAAAACAATATCATCGGCTCTCTTGAGCTAGGTCTCGAGACTTCTGACGCACAAGGAGAATTCTTTGGTTTCCAAGAAGTACTGAAAGGTAAGATCGAGACTGCAGAGGAAGTAAATACAAAGATAATGAAAGTTACTTCAGAGCAGGTTCAAGATTTAGCAAAAGAGCTATTTGTAGATAAAAACCTAAACATAGCTCTTGTCGGTTCTTACCCAGACAAAGGCAAACTCAAATCTTTATTGAAAATCTAAATAATGGTACCATTGGGGCATGATCACATCCGGTAGTATCGTACGAGTTATCCTTATATCAGGTCTATTTTTTGCACTTTACTATGTGCGAGATCTTTTGCTCGTTGTACTTGCTGCTATCGTCATTGCTTCAGCAATAGAGCCTATTATCCACTGGTTTCAGCGTCACAAGGTAAAGCGACTGCTCGCTGTCCTCATCACATATATTACTATTGGCTCATTGTTAGCTGGTTTTTTCCTATTCTTCGTCCCATCTCTTTTGAGCGAGACAGTCGGTTATCTCGATAATTTACCACAGAGTATCAGTGTGAGTGACCTTTGGAAGACAGATTCTCTGGCAAACAAATCATTCCCAATACGCCAAGTGATCGAAGACTTCAGTGAGGTTATCGCTGGAACAGGAGAGGGAACTTTCAAAACAGTGAGCGTGGTATTCGGAGGTGCATTGAGCTTTGTCTTGATGATCGTCCTTTCATTTTATCTAGCGGTACAGGATGATGGAGTAGGAAACTTTCTCCGCATTATCACCCCGATCAAAAATCACGAGTACATCATCGATCTTTGGAAACGTTCACAGGCAAAGATGGGGTACTGGCTCCAGGGGCAGGTGCTCCTCGGAGTGATCGTGGGAGTTTTGGTCTATCTCGGTCTCATGATTCTGGGTATCAAGCATGCATTGTTACTTGCAACACTCGCGGGTCTTTTTGAGATCATCCCTATATTCGGGCCGATCCTCTCAGCTTTCCCTGCAATCATTATTTCATTTGTAGATGGAGGTCTTTCGCTCGGGCTATTGGTACTCGGTCTCTATGTCATCATCCATCAGTTCGAAAATCATCTATTCTATCCATTGGTAGTAAAAAAGATTGTCGGTATATCACCGATCATTGTCATCCTCGCTTTGGTAGTTGGAGCAAAACTCGCTGGATTCCTCGGTGCGATCCTCGCTGTACCGCTTTCCGCTGCGCTTATGGAATACGTAAACGATATCGAAAAGCACAAAATACACCATGGCTAAATCATTTTATATCACTACCACACTTCCATACGTAAATGCTGAGCCGCATATAGGCTTTGCAACAGAGATTATTCGTGCTGACGTCATCGCTCGCTTCAAGAGAGCTCAGGGCTACGATGTTTTTTTCAATACCGGTACTGACGAACACGGTATAAAGCTATACCGCAAAGCACTCGAAGCAAAGCTCGATCCACAGGCATATGTCGATGGTTATGCAGAAAAATTCAAAGAACTGATTCCACTGCTACATATATCAGATGTTCATTTTATTCGCACAACAAACCCACAGCACAAGAAAAATGCCCAAGATTTTTGGGATATTTGTAATAAGAATGGATTTATTTACAAAAAGAAATACCAAGTAAAATATTGTGTTGGTTGCGAGCTCGAAAAAACCGATTCAGAACTCGTAAATGGAAAGTGTCCGATCCATCCAGCTCAAGAGATAGAGCTCATCGACGAAGAAAACTATTTCTTTAAATTTTCTCAATTTCAAAAACCACTTCTCGATCTCTATGAGAAAAATCCATCGCTCGTCATCCCTGATTTCCGTTTCAATGAAATAAAAGCCTTTGTTAAAAGGGGATTAGAAGACTTCAGCATCTCTCGTCTAAAGGAAAAGATGCCATGGGGTGTGCCGGTTCCGGGTGATGATGATCATGTCATGTATGTCTGGTTCGACGCATTGGTAAACTATATTTTTAATAAAGAAAAATGGCATGAAGCAGTGCAATATTGCGGCAAGGACAATCTCCGCCAGCAATCAGCAATGTGGCAGGCTATGCTTTTGGCAGCAGGGATGGAGCCGAGCAGACACATCGTTATCAATGGCTTTATTACAAGCGGAGGACAAAAGATGTCAAAGAGCATCGGTAATGTAGTGAGCCCTCTCGAGCTCATTGCACAGTACGGTGCAGAAGCATTGCGATATCACGTCATACGCGAGTTCAATCCGTTTGAAGACAGCGATTTTACTTTTGAAGGATTTAAAACTGCATACAATGCCAATCTCGCAAACGGTATTGGAAACCTCGCTAGTCGCGTGATCCAGATGGTTTTGGCAAACAATATTCCAATCGAAATAAAGAAAAACGAATTCGCACCTGAGTTTGTTTCTGCCATGGAGAGATTCAACATAAAAGAAGCTGCAGATTTTATCTGGAAGAAAATAGGGGAGGCAGATGCTTACATCCAAAAAGAAGAGCCGTTTAAAAAGATCAAAACAAATCCATCAGAAGCTACAAAAGATCTAAAATATCTATTGTCAGAGCTCACCAACATCGCATATCATCTCGGACCGATCATGCCAGAGACTTCAAAAGAGATTTTTACTGCGCTCGAGCTCAAACGAAAGCCGATGCTGTTCCCACGAAAATGATTGAGTATATCGATATCCATTCACACTTAAACTTTCCTGATTTTGACGTAGATCGCGAAGAAATCATCGCTCAAATGAAAGAAAAGAAGATCGGCACCATTGTTGTCGGTACTACTTTTGAGACTTCAAAAAAGGCAGTTGAAATAGCTCGAGCTCATGACAATATCTGGGCCATTGTCGGCTGTCATCCTATATACGCCGAAGAAGGATTTGACTATGATGCTTACAAACAACTTGCTCAAGAAAAGAAAGTTGTGGGAATAGGGGAATGTGGTCTCGACTATAAATACCCAAACAGCAAACAAAAAGAAGTTTTTGAAAAACAGATAGCTCTAGCTCAAGAGCTCAACAAGCCTCTGATGCTCCACATACGAGATGCATACAAAGATGTTTACAATATGATAAAAGACAAGTCAGTTAGAGCAAATGCACACTTTTTTGCCGGAACTCTCGAAGATGCAAATAATTTTCTAGATTTGGGCTACTCGATTTCTTTCACAGGAGTCATCACTTTTGCTCGTGATTATGATGCTTTGGTCAAACATATTCCTTCTGACCGTATCATGTCTGAGACCGACAGTCCGTATGTCTCTCCAAAAAGGGGACAGCGAAATACGCCTCTCAATGTCGTCGATATTGTCGCAAAGATGGCCGAATTACGTGGAGATACACTTGTCCACATGAAATCCACCATTTTAGAGAACTTTTACACTTTTTTCCTGTAAATTTTATGCCGATCTGATACGCTGTATATGGCGTATTGCGTTTACGCTCTTGGTGTGATAATCTCGTTTTACACGAACATTAATAATTTAAAAGCAGTCCGGGTGTCATGTCGTCACCCTGCTCCATTTCTTCGTGATGGATTACTGCTTTATCACTATGACTAGATCAAAAAAGACCGATGAACCAAAGGTATACGAAATAGGATACCTTCTCGTTTCATCAATACCTGAAGAAAAGGTAAGTGCAAAAGTAGACGAATTAAAAGCAGTTCTTTCAGCTAAAAAAGTTGAGATGATTGCTGAAGAGGCTCCAGTGCTCGAAACATTGTCATACACCATGATAAAAAAAGTCGGTGCAAAAAACACTCGATTTACTCAAGCATATTTTGGATGGGTGAAGTTTGCTACAGATACAGAAAGCATTATTAAAATTAAAGAGGCATTTGATGCGGATACTGAGGTACTACGATTCCTCCTCATCAATACACCGCGAGAGGCGACTTATCTCGGAAAGCGAACATCAACAGTGATGAAAGAAGAGGCTGTTGTAGAAGCTCCAGTTGAAGCGGCTCCAGAAGCGGAAAAGCCAGTAGACGAAACACCAAAGGAGGCATAAACTATATATACGTCGATTATTCACTAAACGTATACTATGTATTTAAACAAAGCTCTTATTATAGGAAATCTTACACGCGATCCAGAGCTCAAGGCTCTCCCATCAGGCATCAAAGTCTGTCAGTTTAGCCTCGCTACAAACCGTGTGTGGAAAGATAAAAATGGTGCAAAGCAAGAAGCTGCTGACTACCACAATGTCGTAGTCTTCGGAAAGCAGGCTGAGACAGCTGCTCAGTACCTCAAGAAAGGTGCATCAGCACTTGTCGAAGGTCGCATGCAGACACGATCATGGGATGATAAGGAAGGTAAAAAGAATTACCGCACCGAAATCGTCGCAGATCGAGTACAGTTCGGTCCGCGAGGCACAGGAACTGGTGCTCCTAGCACATCCCCTAAAGCAGGGGACGAACAACCCGCAGCACCAGCTGACACCATCGATTACCCAGAAGAAGAGATCAACCCAGACGATATTCCATTCTAAATTAACAAATTATTAAAAACGTATGAACAAACAGTGTTACTTTTCACAAAACAATATCAAGCATATTGACTACAAGGACACAGAAATCCTCAAAAAGTTTCTAAACCCTCACGGCCGTATGCTCGCTCGAAAGAAGACAGGAGTGAGCGCTAAAAGCCAGCGACAGTTGAGCGAAGCTGTAAAGCGAGCTCGATTCATCGGACTTCTGCCATTCGTAGCGAGATAATGTTAAAACAAAAAAGCCACCGCGAGGTGGCTTTTTTGTTTTGGTACTTTGTATATTGACAATGTTGTACTTTTGATTAGTATTGCATTTGAATCACAAAGAAAGGATAACCATGAAAGTTTCAGGATTCTTGCGAGTAACAGAAAAGTTCTGGGGCCGGGCAGCGATGTTCTTTCCAGAAAAAGCGTTTGCTGATGAGGTGAAGCGACTCTCTAGGGTGGTCCGTGAAGCGCTTAAGGCGCAGTTGGGGATCGAGTATCGTACTGACGATGATTGGCCTCGGGAGGCTGAAATGGGTCAATCGGCCAGGGAGGCTGTGGTAAAACTCTGTCAGTATCTCGATGAAAAAGATTCAGGAAACAATTATCAGGCGATCGCGGAAACGGGTTAGCTGTAATGGCGGACCTCAAACGAAACGGCACTCTGGAATAGAGTGCCGTTTGTTCATTTTATTTCGTCACTCGTTCTCGATATTCCGCAGTTTCTGTGTTGATTCGGATGATATCTCCTTCATTTACGAACATAGGTACGTTTATAGTTGCTCCTGTTTCGAGTGTGACGTTCTTTGAGCCACCAGTGACAGTGTCTCCACGTACTGCAGGTGCTGCTTCAGTTACTTTGAGGTCGACGGTGATAGGGAATTTGAGGCCGATCGGTCGCTCTGCAAATGAGAGGAGGGGAATGATGGTGTTTGCCTTTATGTATTTAGACTGCGGTCCGAGGAATTCCTCTGACATGCTAAAGCGTTTTGATGGATCGTTTGCCTCACAGAACCACATCTCTCCTTTGTTTGTATAAAGGTATTTTACGTCTCGTTTGTCGATGATAGCTTCCTCAGCTTTTTCTGACTGATGGAAAGAGTATTCAGTTACCTTGCCGGTAAAGAGGTTTTTTAATTTTGTTGCATTAACAGGCTTTCGCTGTTGTTTGCGAAATACATGCGAAGAGAGGACTTCGTATGGATCACCGTTAAAAACAATGTATTTTCGTTCTACAATTTCGTTATATTCAAGCATGGCACTATATTACTCTTCTTTTAATTTTTGTCTAATCTCAGCTAGGATCTTGTCGCTAAGATTTTTGTCTTCCTTCAGGAACTGACGAGTTGCGTCGTATCCTCGGCCAAGCTTTATTTCCCCATAGTTGTATGAAGTACCGGTCTTTTGGATGAGACCCATCTTCTCACCGAGGGCGATGATTTCGCCTTCTTGTGAAATACCTTCGTTATACATGAGGTCGAACTCAGTTTGCTTGAAGGGAGCAGCTACTTTGTTTTTGACTACTTTTACACGCACACGACCTCCCATGATTTCTTCGCCTTTTTTGATCTGGGCAATACGTCGGATATCGAGACGGACTGAAGTGTAGAATTTGAGGGCTTTTCCTCCTGGGGTAGTCTCTGGATTGCCAAACATGACTCCGATCTGCATACGGATCTGGTTTATAAAGATAACTACGGTTTTTGACTTGGCTACGATGCTTGTGAGCTTTCGGAGGGCTTGAGACATGAGGCGAGCCTGTTTACCCATGTGTATTGCGCCCATATCGCCCTCTATCTCGTCTTTAGGGGTGAGGGCAGCTACTGAGTCGATAACGACTACATCCATCTTCCCAGAGCGTACTAGGCTCTCGACGATCTCGAGGCCTTGCTCGCCATTGTCTGGCTGAGAGATGAGTAGTTCGTCAGTACGAACACCGAGACGCTTTGCGTACTCTGGATCCATCGCATGTTCCGCATCGATAAAGGCACAGATACCTCCGCGCTTTTGAGCTTCTGCAACGATGTGTAGGGATAGGGTGGTCTTACCAGATGATTCTGGACCAAAGATTTCGATGATACGCCCACGAGGGATACCTCCGACACCGAGTGCGGCGTCGAGACCGATAGAGCCGGTAGGGATGGCATTTACATCTACCTTAGGTTTTTCTCCTAGTTTCATGATGGCGTCATCGCCAAATTTGGTACGGATAGCATCGAGTGTATCTGCTACGCCGGCAAAAGAAGGTCGTTCTTCTTTTATTTCATTTGTTTCGGTGATTTGTTCAGCTTCTGTTGGTTTGGTTTTTGTAGTTTTCTTAGGCATAAAATAAAATTAATCTGATAGTGAACCAACTATACCAAATCATACATGAAATATTTCTAAAATGTAGCTTGTCTAAAAATACGAAGTATTTTCTGGTTTTCTCGATTGAACCTATCCTTTATAAACAGCTTATACACATTTTCACCTTTCTCGAGAAGACGTATTTCACCAAAGTTTCCTTGTTCGTCGATCAATATCGGCTGATCGTTGAGTGTAATTATTTTTGCATTAGGTGCGTAGCCTCGGATGACTACTGTAGTAGTTGCGATTATTGCTCCATCTGCAGGCTCATAAACATTTAAAACTGGTCCACGTATCAAACTACGAGCAGTAAAAAGGGAATAGCCCACCACGATGAGGATAAGGAGAATAATGCCTGTGTTTTTTAGTCTATTGCGCAGGTTCATCGGCTGGAGAAGAAATAGCTTCGCTACCGATTACTTCACGAGGCTTTGATCCATTTGCTGGACCGATAACGCCTTTTTGTTCAAGCATATCCATGAGACGTGCTGCGCGAGAGTAGCCTATGCCAAGCTTTCTTTGAAGGTATGAAGTGCTTGCTTTGCCAGCTTCAGCGACAACAGCACGAGCATCTTCATACATGTCATCTTCTTCGCCAAGCTCATCGTCACCCATGCTTGATTCGAACATGCTGTTGCTTCCCGGAAGCTCTGGTGCAGTGAGGTTTATTTCATCCATGATTTCATCTTTGTATGAATCGATGAGGTAGTTAACAACATCCTTTAGCTCTGCTTCAGATACATACGCAGACTGAAGACGGATAGGTTTTGACATCTCGGCTCCTTGGTACAGGGTGTCTCCGGCGCCCAATAGTTTTTCTGCCCCAGGTGCGTCGAGAATGGTTCTTGAGTCGATCTGCGAGCTTACTTGGAGGGCGAGACGAGTAGGGATGTTTGCCTTGATGAGACCGGTGATGACGTTTACGCTCGGTCGCTGGGTTGAGAGGATGAGGTGGATACCGACAGCTCGGCTCATCTGAGCGAGACGTACGATAGCACTTTCAAGCTCTCGAGGGTAGGTTTGCATGATATCTGCGAGCTCATCGATGATGATGACCATATATGGCATCGTCTCGCTATCTTTTGAACGAGATTTGTGGAAAGACTCAATATCTCGGCACTTGTGTTGTTCGAGAACATCGTATCGGCGGCTCATTTCTTTTGCTGCCCAACGTAGTGCGAGGATTGCTTTTTTAGCATCGGTAATAACTGGAGTAAGTAGGTGGGGGATCTTATTGTACAGAGTGAGTTCTACGCGTTTTGGGTCGATAAAGATAAATTTGAGGTCCTCTGGTGAGTTTCTATAGAGCAAAGAGGTAATAAGGGTGTGAATGGTCACTGATTTTCCAGAACCAGTTGTACCAGCAATGAGCATGTGAGGTGCTTTGGCCAGATTCGCAAAGACAGGCTTTCCAGATATGCCTTTTCCAAGAGATATGAGTAACGGTTTTGGAGAGTCTTGGTACTCTTCTGAGCTCAATAGAGATGCAAGGCCGACCATGGTCTTTGTGGTGTTTGGGATCTCGATACCCACGAGCGATTTGCCAGGGATGGGGGCTTCGATACGGATTGGGTGTGCCGCAAGAGCGAGGGCAAGGTCATTGTTTAGGGCAACGATCTTTGCCAGCTTTACTCCTTCTGCAGGCTTGAGGGCATATCGGGTAACCGAAGGTCCGATTGATATTTCATCCATTTCGACATCAATACCGAAATTCAAAAGGGTGCGTTTGATGATGTTTGCATTTGCCTTGATATCTCCCACCTCGGGCTTGCCTTTGTCCCGCTCAAGGAGGGTGAGGGGAGGTGGCTCGTATGTTTTACCGCTTCGGCTAAATGTAGGAGCAGGTTCAAAATCCTTGTCCTCTACAAATTCCGGAGCTTTTACTTTGAGGGCAGGTTTTACAACCTCCGCTTCTTCTTCCTGCTCTTCTATTTGCTCGCGTACTTTTTCTACTTGTTCGTCGATCTCATCCTCATCTATTTCTTTCTTTTCTTTTTTGAACCAATTCCAGAATGCGAGTGACTCCTGAGTAAAATGTGCCTCGAACAGTACGAGTATTGAAATGATTAGAATAGCGATGAGTATTGCTACTGTTGCATAGACATCAAAAAGTCGAATGAGTGGAGAAGATATCAGGTTACCTACAACACCGCCATTATGTCCTGGAAAGATATTGATAATACCTAAACCGGATATAAAGAATAGAAATGCGCTCACAATTTTGCTTACCCGTAGCTTCTGTTCTGAGTCAGTCAGGCTATATACTCCCAACATAATAAGTAGAAGAGGGAAAAGAAAATAGCCGATACCAAACAAGTACTTAAAAAAAGAGTATATATGAGTACCAACGTACCCTGCTTTATTAACAGAAGCTAAAACAGTGACCAGTGCAGCTGCAAAAAAGAGTATAGCAACTATTGCTTTTGTTGTATCTTTTCCGATCTCACTTTTCAAAGAGAAATCTTTGTTTTCTTTCTTTTTTGCCATACAACAATAATATCATGGATTGTAAAAATACGGCCAGAACGCTTTACAAATAGACATGGACAAGCATATAATGGACACATAAAAGTCGCTTAGGTAATAAGAGACATTTTAAAGACTAAAAGGACAATGAACTACTTCAAAGACATAGAAAGTAATGAGGATTTTACCAAGCTTGGATTTTTCTCTGGAGAGCCTTATCTCAAGCAGGTTTTCAAAAAGACAGAAAAAGTTGTCGCTGCCCTTTACCTTGTCTCTAATTTAATAAAGGACAAAGAGCCTATAAAATGGAAGTTGCGCGAAAGAAGTATGACTTTGATGTCTGCAGCACTTACATTGAACGATGATCAGTCGTTCGACAAGGATTTCGCTGTAAGAACTGTGTTTTCTGACATATTGGAGATCTTATCCACACTCAGTTTGGCACATATGTCGGGGTTACTGTCCGAGATGAACTACAATATTTTGCGTGTCGAGGTCGAAAAGATTGCAAATATTCTAAAAGACAATCTGGTTATCGAACGAGAAACAAAAGGGTACGTTCTTTCTGAGTCATTCTTTAAAGAAGATATAATTAAAGCCAAAAGTGACGTACCTGTCGTAAAGGACAAAGTTGCCGAAGTGCCAAAGAAAAACAATAGACAAGAGACTATTCTCGGCCTATTAAAGACTCGTTCAAATTTGACGATAAAAGACGTTGCGCAGGTAGTGACTGACTGTAGTGAAAAGACTATTCAAAGAGAGCTCATTGATATGGTTGAAAAGGGCCTCGTAAAAAGGGAAGGAGAGCGTAGATGGAGCCGGTATTCGCTAAGATAGTAGAACCCCCTGTTTTATTGACTTTTAA